>CAZFVB010000003.1:4223-100276 GCA_964522375.1 uncultured Chloroflexota bacterium | reverse complement strand
TTGGCATCCTGCGCAGTGACCTCTCCCCACGACCTGCCTATACCGCGATTAAGGCTATGCCCAAGTCGTAGATTGTCTGTGTAGCAATCCAAGCTGCGTAGACTGAGGCATGGGTATTTTGTACGTCGTGGCAACTCCGTTAGGGAATCTTGAGGATTTAACTTTTCGTGCGGCTCGAATATTGCGCGAGGTTCCTACGGTAGTGGCGGAAGATCCCCGCCACACTAAAAAACTGCTTGTGCATCTAGGTGCTACTCCACGATTGATCGGTTATCGGGAGGACAGTTCTGAGAGTCGAGAGGATGCGATTCTCGAGCGGCTACGCGCCGGAGACGTAGCTCTCGTTGTAGATGGTGGTACTCCTGGCGTTTCTGATCCGGGTCCCGACTTGGTTGCTCGTGTACGTTCTGAAGGAATGACGGTTGTTCCAGTCCCAGGGCCTTCGGCCTTAACGACGGCCCTTTCGATGGTGTCCTTTGCACGGCAGCCGATGGCTTTTTTGGGCTTTTTACCGGAGCGGCGAAGTCGTCGGGAGCGAATGATTCGGAAGACCTCCGCAGTAGCCAGAACCCTTGTTATTTATCTGCCTCCCCATGGGACAGCTGGACGTTTGGCTGAATTGCTTGATTGGCTTGGTGACCTTCCAGCCGCGTTGTGCCGGGAGTTAACAAAAATTCATGAGGAAATCATGGAGGCATCGCTTTTGGATCTCTCGGAGCGAATTGCTCAGCATGGTGTGCGAGGAGAACTCACGATCGTGTTGGACACTTCGACAATTGTTGACCAGCAGCCAGTGGACCGTGAGGCTATGGAAGATCGCCTGCGGGATCTTTTGGCTGCTGGTATGTCGCCTGGCAAAGCGGCCGGCACTGTTGCTCGCGATTTAGGTGTTTCTCGCCAAGAGGCTTATGGTGTGGTTACTGCTTTACCTCGAGAAGTCAGTGGTGACCGTGGCAGCGCGTAAAATCAGCATGGTTCTACAGCTTTTTGACATTAATTAGGGTGTCGTGGCCTCTTACTACATAACTACCTCGATTCCGTACCCGAGCGGTGAGCCGCATGTGGGGCATTCCTTCGAAATGATTGCAGCGGACACTATGGCGAGATATCGGAGGCTGAGAGGGGAAAACGTACTTCTGCTTGGCGGTCTGGATGAAAATAGCCAAAGGGTGAGTCGGGCTGCTCGTGAGCTGGACATGGATCCCCAAATGTTTGCGGACCGTATATCGCGGCGATATATAGACGCTTGGAACTCGGTGGATGTTGTTTTTGACGATTTCGTTCGTACGACGGAACAGCGACATCATGAGGCCGTCTATGCCTTCTACGATCGTGTGTTTCAGAGTGGTGACATCTACGAGGGTCGTTACGAGGGCTGGTACTGCTATCGGTGTGAAGAGTTTCTTACCGATGAAGAACTGGTTGATCAATGTTGTCCGGTCCACCACACCTCACCGGAATGGGTCGAAGAAGACAACTACTTCTTTGCTCTTTCCAAGTATGAAGGACGATTACTTGAACTTTATGAAGAGCGTCCCGACTTTGTTTGGCCGGATACCCGACGTAATGAAATGCTTGGGTTCCTGCGCCAGGGATTGGCTGACTTCAGTATTTCCAGAGCGGGGGCGCCCTGGGGTATACGGTTGCCGACAAACCCTGAACATGCGATTTACGTGTGGTTTGATGCGTTAATCAACTACCTGACAGGTGTTGGGTTTGGGCAGGACGCGAAAAGCCGGATGTTTGCATCCCGTTGGCCCGCTAATGTGCATGTGATTGGCAAAGACATTGTTCGTTTTCACGCTATTTATTGGCCGGCCATGCTGATGTCTGCGGGTCTAGAACTGCCGCGGCAAATTGCTGTGCACGGTTGGGTGAGTTTTGCTGGAGAGGAACTTACGCAGAGCGGCGGTCATGTCGTTACACCCTCTCAGGTTATTGATCGGTATGGATCCGACGTGCTCCGATATTTTTTGTTGAGGGAGGTGGCCTTTGATCGTGATGGTGACTTTACCTGGGAAGCGATCGCCCGTCGTTATCAGGATGACCTGGGTAATGATCTTGGGAATTTGGTGTTACGGAGCACCTCGATGCTTGAGCGATACGAAGATGGGATTGTTCCTGAGATCGGAAAGGTTACAGAAGTTGAAACGAGTCTTCAGGCCATGGAGCAGACAGCTTGGGAAGTGACGGCGACTAACTTTGAGAACTGGAGATTTCACCAAGCGCTGGCGGCGACCTGGAAATATATCAACGGTGTGAATCGATATATCGAACAAACTGAGCCGTGGAAGTTGGCCCGGGAAGACTCGGAACGCCACCGGCTTCGGACAGTTTTGGCTACGGTTCTGGACGCCTTGCCCCGGATCTCCACCATGATCCGTCCGGTTATGCCACAAACCGCCGACAACATTGATGGCCAGCTGGGCATTTCCGGGAATCCGGCGTCATGGGGCGCGTCGAGCAGCGCGTTTTCAGCAGGTCATAAAGTCCCCGGTGGAGCAGCTCTTTTCCCCCGTCTGGATGGGTAATACGTCTGTTTGATAGTCACGCGCATTTGGCAGATGCTGCCTTCGAAAATGATTTGGAGGACGTGCATGCGCGCGCTATTGCGGCAGGCGTTACGAACGTCTTAGTGGTGGGCACGGATCTTCCGACGAGTAGACGAGCGATCGAGGTCTGTCATGAGGTTCCGGGGTGGCTTGCGACAGTTGGTGTTCATCCTCACGACTGCGAGTGCTTTGATGAGTCGGCCATAGCTAGTATTCGTTCAATTGCGAATGATCAGGTGGTACGTGCAATCGGCGAAACTGGCCTGGATTTTTTTCGAGAACATCAGCCTCGTGGGGTGCAGGAAAAGGCGTTTAGAGCCCAGTGTCGATTAGCTCGGGAGCTGGAACTCCCGGTAGTCGTTCATCAGCGGGATAGCATGGATCAGGTGGAACATGTACTGAAAGAAGAGCTGGGGCCTCAAGGTGGTGTGATGCATAGTTTTACCGGTGGCGCAGAAGCTGCTCGCAAGTTCGTGGCGCTTGGCATGCATGTTTCAATTTCTGGGATCATTACGTTCAAGAAAAGTGAGGCTGTCCGAGATATGGCGGCATCTATCCCTATCGATCGGTTGATGGTTGAGACTGATGCGCCATATCTGAGCCCCGTTCCTCATAGGGGGCGGCGGAATGAACCGGCACATGTGTTAGAGACTCTTCGGGTGATAGCCCGTGTTCGAGATATTTCCATGGCCTCACTGCAGGCGGTTACAACACAGAATGCTGCTCGCCTGTTTAGGTGTGAGTCGGGCTCATAATGGGATCAAAGTTGCTGCGTGATCTGGATTCAATTCTCGCCCCGGTGGAGGTTGCACAGGCACGTGTGGAGGAAGTCCTTAGTCGTTGTGCGGCCGAAAGTGAAATCCCTGTTTTGCATTCTGTGCTGTCAAGTGTGCTGGGCGGACCTGCCAAACGGCTACGGCCCGCGATTACATTGTTGGTTGGGGCTGGCTATGGCGTTGAAACTGATGACCTTGTTCACCTTGCTGCGGGAACGGAAGCTCTACATAGTGCGACGTTAGTGCACGACGATATTGTTGATGCGGCAGCTTCACGTCGCGGTCGGCCAGCGATTCATGTTGCATGGTCTGACGCGATCGCCGTGCTTGCTGGAGATTATTTGTTTGCGACGGCTGCAGAGCTGATTGCTCGGTTGGATCGGCCAATCATTGTTCGGCAATTTTCTCAGACGATCCACCTGATGTGTCGGAGTGAATTTGTCGAGCCTGTTTTTGATGGGAACGCGGATGGGGTCAGGGCCCAGTATCTTGAGAAGATCGGAAATAAGACAGCATCTTTGGTTGCCTTGTCGTGCGATGCTGCCGCCGTTGTTGTTGAGGCCACTCCAAATGAGGCCAGTGCGTTACATGATTTTGGCTGGTCTCTCGGGATGGCTTTTCAGATCACGGACGATATTTTGGATGTTGTGGGGGTCGCAGATGTTACTGGAAAGCCGGTGGGCGGTGATCTACAAGCGGGATTGTTGACTCTTCCGGTTATTGAATATATGGATGTTGAATCCGAACCCGAGCCTTGTATACGACGACTAATGGATGGGGAGGAATTGTCACCGGGTGAAGCTGTAGTTGCTATCGAGGCAATACGTGCATCTAGCGCGATTGAGGCGGCTTCCCGGCAGGCAAGCATGTTTGCGGACAAGGCTAGAAGATCGCTTGCGCGGTTGCCTGCGCATTCTGCGTTTGACTCGCTTGCTGAGCTGGTCACTTACGCGACAGAAAGAAATCGGTAGGGAGCCATATGCCCGTGCCCGCCAGAAAATCGGCGTGGGTTCGACCGATGTTCGATTCCATAGCCCCACGCTATGACCTGCTAAATCGACTTATCAGTTTTGGTATGGATCGGTCATGGCGTCGGCACGCGGTAACTGCAGCACTTACTGGACGGCCGCGTCTTATGGTTGATGTTGGAACTGGTACGGGGGACCTCGCTTTCGAATTTGCAGGCCGAGATACAAGTGGGACAACCATCATTGGGCTTGATTTTTCGGCGCCAATGCTTGGGATTGGGCGTCAACGGGCGAAGAATGTGTCTGGTTCTGATCGTATCCATTTTGTGGCCGGTGACGCTCTTGATTTACCTCTGCCAGGTGAATCCGTTGATGTCGTTGTTAGTGCTTTTGTGCTGAGAAATCTTGACTCGCTTCCCGCTGCTTTTGCAGCCATGGCGAAAGCTATTCGTCGTGGCGGGCGCTTAGTTCTTCTTGAAATGACCCCAATTCGACAGCCGGTGTTTAGGTTTTTCTTCCGACTCTATTTTCGACGGTGGGTGCCTGTTTTGGGCAGGTTGATCAGCCGGCATCCAGATGCGTATACGTGGTTGCCCGAGTCTGTAGATAACTTTATTGGGCCAGAGGAAGTTTCTGCACAGCTTGAGGCTAGCGGGTTTGCCGATGTGCAAGTGAAAAGGCTTGCTTTTGGCACTGTCGCGATGCACGTAGCTACTCGGCGTTAGCTTGCGTCCCGAAGTCCGTTTTCTCAAGGACCGTGCACAGTGGGATGCGATTGTTCAGACGTTTCCTAACGGTAGTTTTCTTCAATCAAGTGCTTGGGCGGATCTTAAGTCGAAATATGGATGGACGAACAAGCGATTTGTTGTTGGTGACAAAGACTCGATCCGTGGCGGTGTCCAAATCCTTGTGCGCACTCGACGTGTTTCGAATTTAGGTCCGTCGATGGGGATTGCCTATGTGCCTCGTGGGCCTCTAGCGCCTGAAACCGTAGACGCTCGGGCTCTCGTGCACGCGATTGTCGAAGAGGCTCGTCAAGCCGGCTCATCTTTCCTGCGGGTTGAGCCAACGAGCGAGGCACATGCCAGAATACTTGTGGATGAGGGCTTTGTTGCATCAAGCCGATTTATTCAGATCCCTCGTACCGGGGTGGTCGAACTCGGCCAGGATCCTGACGAGTTACTGAAGTCGTTTAAGTCAAAAATGCGATACAACATCCGTCTTGCGTTCCGTCGTGGCGTTGTGGTGGATGAACAACAGACCGATGACGCTTTCCGAGATTTTTATGAGCTCACAAAGATAACCGCGTCTCGTGAACAATTTGCAGTGCATCATCCATCGTATTACCGGGAGGCATGCCGTTGTTTTGGGCAGGACGCAGGGCTGTTTGTTGCCCGGTATAACGGCAGGCCGCTGGCTGCTGTAATTGCTGTGGCCTATGGCCACACAGCGGTGTACCTCTATGGGGCTTCTTCAAACGTCGAGCGTAATTTAATGGCTCCGCATGCCGTTCAATGGGCGGTGATGCAGTGGGCGCAAACTCGAGGTTGCCGTTTTTACGATCTGTGGGGCATGTCTGATCCTGAGGATTCGGAAGATCCGATGGCAGGTGTACACCGATTTAAGCTTGGATTTCAGCCGAAACTTAAGCGGTACCCCGGAGCATACGACAGGTCCATTCAGAAGATTCGTGGGCGAATCTTGCGTTCTGGTGTGCTGGAATTTAGATCGGCGATTAACCGTTGGCGAGGTCGCGGGACTTCGCTGTCAGTGTGAGGTTTTAGTGGAATTCCAGGATCTGATCGATTCGATACCAGGGATCAGTATGGTTCGACATGCTTCTGGACCGGTATTGGATGTTGTCAATGATTCCCGCAACGTGCGGTCGGGCGCCTGTTTTGTTTGTCGGCGAGGCTTGAAAGTCGATGGGCATCTGCACGTCGATGAGGCGATTAAGCGGGGGGCTGTGGCGGTTGTCGCAGAACGCCCGATAGATGTTCCCGCCAGAATAGGGCTCGCCATTGCGAACGATGGCCGACGAGGGCTTGCTGCCATTGCCAGGAGGTTCTGGGGTGAGCCTGATCAGCAGCTTGGAGTGGTTGGCGTTACGGGAACGGATGGCAAGACTACGACGTCCCGACTTATTGCCTGGATGTTGGGGGCATATGTTGACGGTGTGGGTGAACTCACGACCGTGAATGCTCGTACTGGCGGTACGGAGTTATCTCGACAGGGCAGACTGACCACGCCGGAGGCTCCTGTCATTGCCCGGCTCCTTCAGGCAATGGTCGAAGCTGGTGATGAGTGGGCAGTGCTCGAAGTCGCTTCTCATGCGTTGGAACTCGCTCGTGTTGATGGGTTTGCGTTTAACCGAGCCGTGATGACCAACGTTACTCATGACCATCTTGATCTACACGGGTCGCTTGAGGGCTATCGATCTGCAAAGCGGCAGTTACTTCAATTGCTCGATGCTGCTCCTGTTGATAGCCACGGAAAGGCTGCCGTCCTCAACGCGGATGACCCGGTTGTGATGGGGTTCGCCGATGGCCTTACCAGTGCCGTGTTGACCTTTGGGCAGTTCAGCCCAGCAGATGTGCAGGTTCACATGGTGGATGCGACCGAAACTGGACTGCTGCTTGCAGGTTCTTCTCCCTGGGGGCCGTGGGAAGGCGAGGTGCCGATTGTTGGGCGATGGGTTCCGGCAAATGTCGCTGCCGCTGTCGCGTGTGTCGGAAGTGTTGAAGGGCGGATCACGTTGGCAGTGGACCGGTTGGCGACATTTCCTCCTGTAGAGGGTCGTATGGAGGCTGTTTCGTGCGGTCAACCGTTTTCGGTAATTATTGATCATGCGCACACTCCGGCAGCATTGAGTATGTGTCTTGAGGGTCTACGGGAAAGTACGTCCGGACGTCTGCTCGTCGTGTTTGGCAGTGCCGGAGATCAGGATGCAAGTAAACGACCGTTGCTTGGTTTTCAGGTGGCACGTTTTGCTGATGTGGCGGTAATTGCGAATGAAGATCCGCGGACGGAGCGTCCGGATGACATCGCGCGTGCTGTGATGTCTGGAGTCGGGAAGACCTCAGCAATTTTTGAAATCATTCATGACCGGGTCGAGGCCATCACAAGAGTTGTTGAAATGGCTGTCCCTGGTGACACCGTCTTGCTTGCTGGTAAGGGTCACGAAAGGACGATCGAGTTCTCTGAGGACGTCCAGCCATGGAATGAGCGTGAAGTTGCTGAATCCCTGCTTCAATCGCTCGGTTATCGGTCAGACGTATAGGTGACCCCGACGACGGTGCTTTACGAAGACAGATTCGTTTGGCGCGTAGTTAGGACGATTTAGTTGCTACAGGCGCCCGTTTGCACGCCAGATCCGTCCGTATTAAACGAGCTTCCACATCCACAGGTGGATTCCGCATTGGGATTTCGGACCGTAAATCCTCGACCCATCATGCTGTCAACGAAGTCTATTTCAGCCCCAACCATCATGTGAGCAGTATTGGTGTCCAGGTAAATGTTTACCCCGCGTGATTCAATCACGATGTCTGTTGGCTCCGGCGCTCGTGCGATGGCCATCGCATACTGGAATCCGGCGCATCCGCCTCCATTGACAGCGACCTTAAGTGCTCCAGATGTCTGACCCTTGCCATCGAGGATTTCTGTGAACGCGCGGGCGGCTCGCTCGGTTAGCGAGACACCACTGGGAACAGTCGGCTCCTGGGTGCCTGCCACAGGGAGGTCTATCCGCTGTTCATGAGGAGTTTCTTGGGGTAACTGGATGCGTTCTGTTGTGTTCACCGCGCTCATGTGATGTCCCGTCCAAACATGTGTAAAGAGTGGCTACCCAACTAATTGAAGCTAGCACGTGCGTGGCTTTATATCCATAGCGTTCGCAGGATGTTTCTCAAGACTGAGGTCATAACTGTGAAATAATTTCTGGTTCTTGCTTGCGTTACGGATGGGTGCCTGTTCAGGCCAACATGACTCAAAGTGATACTCGTCGATCTGTGATTGCTCACATTCGTCGTTCTCGGCGGCCGTTGCTGGTTTCGCATAGCAATCCAGATCCGGATAGCCTTGGTTCGGTGCTTGGTCTGGCTGCTGTTTTCAAGGCGCTAGGGGCAGCGCCGGTTGTCGCGGTTCATAAACCGGACACTGTGGATGATGTTTTGGGGAAGATCCCGGGTCTGTCACAGATTGTGCCTCTCACCAAGAATTTGCTTGAGAGTCCGCCGGATGCTCGGTGCTTTGACGCTGTTTTTTCTTTAGATACAGCCACTCCTGAATTGTTGGGTGTTGATGATGCGACTCGTGAAGCGTTGTTGGCTGTTCGCCCGGTCATAAATATTGACCACCATGTAACTAATTCCTGTTATGGGAACGTGAACCATGTGGTTTCTGATGCGGCTGCAGCTGCCGAAGTCGTCTGGACGCTGGTTGCCGATCTTCGGGTCAACCTTTCTGTTGAGGGTGCTATAGCACTGCAGGCGGGGTTGGTGGCTGACACACTGGGCTTTCAGACTAGAGACACGACGCCTCGTACTCTTCGGGCTGCTGCTGCCCTGCTGAATGTTGGTGGTGAAACATCTGGGGTTGCCAGACAGGTGCTCAATTCCCGTACATATGAAGCGTCTCGTCTTCTTGGTGCTGCTCTCGCAGCAGCAGAGCGCACGAATGATGGGCGTTTGATTTGGACCACTGTGACCGCTGAGATGGCCTCAGATGCTGGTCTGACGGTGGGTGAAGCTCAGGGGATTCCGCACGCATTACAGGACATTGCTGACGTCGTAATCGCAGCCGTGTTTTACGAAAGTGATCCGGGTAATACCCGTGTGAGCTTGCGTTCTCATGGTCCACGGATCGACCACGTTGCAGCTGAATTTGGTGGCGGCGGCCACGCTTTGGCTGCTGGGGCTAGTGTAGAGGGTGGTGTGCGAACGGTTTCCGAGCAGGTGATAGGTCGTCTGAAAAAGGTTTTGCCGACAACCAGTTAGCGCTGTTCGGGCATAACGTTTTAAAGGCCATGACCGATATCTAAATGAAAGCGTTGATCGTGGAGGATTGCTAAACTCAGTAAGCGTCAGGCCGACATTGTGGACAGGGTGTTTACTTGAAGGTCGGACGTGTGAGCAGGACTTCCATGCGTACGGTCAGCACCATGGTTCAAGTTAGTCGATGAGTAGGGCGATGTCTGGCGTGCTGCGTCGACTTATAGTCTCCATTATTGTGGTCAGCGTCTTCTCCGCTTGTGGTGACAATGCCATCTCCGACGCAGGGGCTTCGACGGCAATTTCGAACGTCGAGGCTCCAGTTCTTGATAAAACGAAGCTTACAGAGCAGGTCACCGCCGCCACATTGACACCGGTGGCTCGAATTGTCCCCAGACGGAAGGTTACAGCCCGTCCTACGGTGATCATAGTTCCGAAGCCCGTGCAGCCGGCGGGAGAACGTGGTGTTGTGTCAGTTCCGACTGCTGGTCCTCCACCAAGCCCTCAAGTCACCTCGGCTCCAGTCACCGTGTCGCCGGAGCCGAATGTGCCAACTGCGTCTACAAGTCCTCTCGCTGACCTGACTATACAGATACCGGTGACTCCATCTTCTACTGCGTCGGCTGAGCCCCGGGCTGTGGTAGGTCGTATTACGACGACCCGCGGTGTAGACAGGCTCCAGCGGCCTGAACAGGAAGTGACTGGTTTTGTCATCGGTGAACGTGTCTACATTAGTGTGGAATTTCGGGACGTTCGGGATGGGGCTGTGCTGGGCTTTCGTTGGCGGTCACCGGGTGGTTGTAATGGTGAGTACGAGACTGACCCGCAGTCGGCTATCCGCCGAGGATTTTTTGCTTTCTACGTCAATAACGCAACGTGCCAGGGTGTTTACGATGTTGACATAACTGTTGACCGGAATGTGCAAGGCGAGACGACGTTTACTGTGAACCATGCGGGATGATGGCTTCAGAGTTTTTGATGTCTTAGGTAGGCTCTGAGCGAACCATCAGAACCGTGAATCAGGGAAATATTTCTTGTGAAGATTACTAACGTTACTGCCGAGTTGTACGCAAAGCCCTATGCCAAGCCGATAAGCAACGGTAAGTACACGTATGTGGCATCAAAAAATGTGATGGTTCGAATAATGACTGATGAAGGGATTGAAGGCGTTGGGATTGGTGGAGGTGGTGGATTTTCCTCCGCGCCCGGCAGTGACATTGTGGTCACAACTGTCAACGATATGGCGGCTGCGCTTATCGGGGAGGATCCCTTTAACGTGGAGCGTATTTGGGCCTCCCTGTATCAGCCCAAAATATTTGGTCGCAAAGGTCTGACTACGCGAGCGATATCGGCTATTGATATTGCGATTTGGGATATTGTCGCCAAGGCTGACGGACGCCCGCTTTATCAAGTGCTCGGTGGCTATACCGATGAGGTCCGGGCTTATATTGCCGGTGGGTATTACGAAGACGGTAAGGGGCTATCCGAGCTACAGGAAGAGATGCTTGGATACGTAGAGCAAGGCGCAAATGCCGTGAAGATGAAAATTGGGGCGGTGCCTTTACGCGAGGATGAGATTCGGGTGCGAGCGGTTCGTGAGGCTATTGGGCCCGAGATTGATCTGCTCGTTGATGCCAACAATGCTTATGTGCATGCTGACGCGGTTCGAATGGGTCGAATTCTTGAAGAGTACGATGCATTCTGGTTTGAGGAACCTGTTTCTCCGGACAACATGCGTGGCAGCGCGTTAACTGCACGGTTGTCTACAGTTCCGGTTGCTGCTGGAGAGAACGAGTACACATCGTGGGGTTTTCGGGAGCTTTTTGAGACAGGTGCTGTTGACATTGTTAATCCCGATGCGATGGTCCTTGGAGGTATTACCGAGTATCGCCGTGTGGCCGCGCTTGCAGCAGCCTATGAAATCCCAATTGCCCCGCATGGGTTGCAGGAGATCCATATCCATCTCTTGGCGGCGTTTCCCATGCCACTGATTCTCGAGTATTACAACTCGAATGTGGCCGGTCTAAATGATGTAATGTTTCACGAGAAACTTGAGTTGACTGACCAGGGGACGGTAAAGCTTCCGTCTGGCCCAGGTCTTGGTCTTACGATCAATTGGGACGCGCTTGCCGAATACAAGGTCGAATAGCTTCTTTTATTTCCGAACTACGGCTTAGGTGGTGTGCAGCTTTTCTTCCACTGATGCTGAGTGTGAGCCTGGCTCGAAACGTATTTTCGGAAATGAGACTTTGCGGAATCGGATGCCCGGAATGATTCGTTCGGTCGGTATGCTCAATGGAAATAGAGTGGTGTCTTTGGTTTAGGGAAACCTTTCATTGGGTTTCCGAACTATGAACGAGGTTCGCCATCCCATCGAGGAGATAGAGACATGCGACCGAACCGGCTTCGGGAGTTACTGGACGCGGGTAAACCAAGTGTTGGCACCCATGCGATGATTTCATGGCCTGGTGTGGTGGAACTGATCGGGCAGACCGGGCAGTACGACTACGTGGAGTTCGTAGCGGAATACGCGCCCTACGATCTTTATGCGCTCGAGAACTTCGGGCGTGCGGTGGATCTTTTCGACAATTTCAGCGCGATGATGAAGATTGAGCAGGACCCGCGAACCTACCTGGCGGTTCGTGCTATTGGGTCAGGCATTCAGAACCTGCTCTTTGCAGACGTGCGAACTCCTGAGGATGCCCGGGAATGTGTGCAGGCGGTTCGGGCTGAGAGTCCGGCCACCGGGGGGCTTCATGGTGTGGGTAAGCGTCGTGATGTTGGACACGGTCCTGGTGGGACACTTCCGGAGTTCATCGAGGCACTGGAGCGTGCGGTTGTGGTGTTGATGATTGAAAAAGAGGAAACGGTGCGTCGCCTTGATGAAGTGCTTGGTGTCGATGGCATCGATATGGTCCAGTTTGGTGGCGGCGATTATTCGATGAGTATTGGCAAGGCTGGAACTGGTCGTGATCCGGCGGTCACGGAGGCCGAGCACCATGTCATTAAGACCGCGCTGAGCATGGGGATTCAACCTCGGGCTGAAACGGGTTCCCCGGACGATACCAAGCGGTATCTCGATATGGGTGTGCGCCACTTCTGCATGGGGACGGATATGGGGATTCTTTTTAACCTTTGGGAAGATTATGGGTCGAGTTTGAAGGCTGAAATAGACGATGTTGTTGATGAACTCGGTTAGACAGACTATGGAACACTACTCAAAGTTCGTAACGAGGAGATAGAGACATGCGACCGAACCGGCTTCGGGAGTTACTGGATGCAGGGAAACCAAGTGTTGGCACCCATGCGTTGATTTCATGGCCTGGTGTGGTGGAACTGATCGGGCAGACCGGGCAGTACGACTACGTGGAGTTCGTAGCGGAATACGCGCCCTACGATCTTTATGCGCTCGAGAACTTCGGGCGTGCGGTGGATCTTTTCGACAATTTCAGCGCGATGATGAAGATTGAGCAGGACCCGCGAACCTACCTGGCGGTTCGTGCTATTGGGTCAGGCATTCAGAACCTGCTCTTTGCAGACGTGCGAACTCCTGAGGATGCCCGGGAATGTGTGCAGGCGGTTCGGGCTGAGAGTCCGGCCACCGGGGGGCTTCATGGTGTGGGTAAGCGTCGTGATGTTGGACACGGTCCTGGTGGGACACTTCCGGAGTTCATCGAGGCACTGGAGCGTGCGGTTGTGGTGTTGATGATTGAAAAAGAGGAAACGGTGCGTCGCCTTGATGAAGTGCTTGGTGTCGATGGCATCGATATGGTCCAGTTTGGTGGCGGCGATTATTCGATGAGTATTGGCAAGGCTGGAACTGGTCGTGATCCGGCGGTCACGGAGGCCGAGCACCATGTCATTAAGACCGCGCTGAGCATGGGGATTCAACCTCGGGCCGAAATGGGTTCGCCGGACGATGCCAAGCGGTATCTCGATATGGGTGTGCGTCACTTTTGTATGGGGACGGATGTAAGCATGCTCTACAACTGGTGGTTAGCGAATGGTGAGGCCATCCATTCGATTTTGGATGGTGCCTAGAGATCTGGGAAGGTCCGATTGGTCGAAATTGAAGTGACCAGTTCTCGAGGGCGGCATGTAGCTATTGTTGGGGCTGGTGTCATTGGTCTCAGTTGTGCACTCGAGATCAGACGCCGCGGATTTGAGGTCACTGTCGTGGAACAGGGAACCCGGGCCGGTGAAGCGACGTGGGCTGCTGCTGGCGTGGTGGCCCCGCATCACTACGGTGCGACTCCGGGGCCTCTGCACGAATTGCTCAGACGATCACGTTCGTTGTACCCGGCCTTTGTACAAAGTCTTTCAAGACGTTCCCTGGATTGGCATGAAAACGGGACTCTGGCGATTGCGCGAACTGAGGTGGAGTCGGAGGAACTTGAGGCGCGCGTGCATTGGTTGAACGATGCCGGTTACAGCGCGCAACTGCTGACTCGATCGGCTCTTAGTGAACTGGAGCCTTTATGCGACGGTGCTTTTGAATCCGCGGCCTTTTTCCCCGGCGATGCGCACGTTGATCCTCGTTTGCTGGGCCTGGCGCTAAAGGAGACTGTGCTGCAGGCAGGCGTGCAGATATGTTTTGGAGCGTCAGTCGAATGTATTGAGACCATGGGTAGCGCGGTTTCCGGCCTCTCGTTATCTGGCCAAGACCATATCTTGCCTGCCGAGGCTGTCGTCTTGGCGGCTGGTGCCTGGAGTGCGGGCTTGGCGCCTGGGTTCCGGCTTCCGGTCCGTCCGGCGAAGGGTCAAATGTGTGCTGTGCAAACTGGAGGGTTACGTCGGCCAGTTCAATACCCCGAAGGCGTAATGATTCCAAGGACCGGCGGTGTGATGGCCGTTGGGGCCACCGTTGAGGATGTGGGCTTCGATCTACGGATTAGTCCGGATGCCATCACTGAACTTCGAGCGGCTGCAGCGGATATTGTGTCCGTGGTAGCTGATGCAGAGATTGTTGAAACTTGGTTAGGATTTCGACCTCGCACGGCAGATGGATTTCCGATCGTGGGCCAATCGCTGGTTGATGGACTCGTTGTTAGTACAGGGCATGACACGAAGGGGATCGCTTTGGCGCCAGTGACCGCCAAGCTCGTGGCTGACCTTGTATGTGATCGTCATGTTGACCCTCTGCTCACACCTTTCTCACCCGAGCGGTTTACGTAGGCTGATGTTAACGATGTCGTTCTACAGGATTTTGACTTGACCACGCTGGTTGTTTTTAACGGTGATGTTGATCGGGAATTTCTCGTGTCGCAACTGTTGGTTAGCGATCTGGTCGTTGCTGCCGATGGTGCCGTTCGGGCGATTCTTGACGCTGGCGGTTCGTGCGACGTCCTTGTGGGTGACATGGATTCGCTTGATCAAATCGATCTAACGGAGTTACGTGCCGTCAACCCGGAGCTTGATGTGCGGATGTTCCCGAGTGAGAAAGATGCGACAGATGGCGAGTTGGCATTACGAGCGGCGCTTGAGTCTGATCCTGACCGGATTGTCGTTGTAGGTGCTTTCGGTGGAAACCGACTGGACCATGAATTTGCCAATATCTCCTTGCTTGCCAATGAAGATTGGCGTGATCGTGACGTCGTCCTTGTTGACCCCACGCGTCGGGTTTCTCTCCTAACGAACCGAACTGAAATCAATGGTGTTGCCGGGGATGTCATCACACTAATTCCGTTTGGTGGTGGGGTAACCGGGATTTCGTCTGAGGGTCTTCGATATGAGCTGAACAATCGAGACCTCGTTGTTGGCACAAGTCTTGGTGTCAGTAATGAGCTGCTTGCGACGTCAGCGGTGGTGACCGTGGCGACTGGGATGTTACTTGTGGTTCACGAGGGCCAAAGGGCGAGGGATTGACTCTGTCGTGTTAGCGTGGGAGCTTTGTCTTCTGGGTATGGCTTTTCATGCTCATTGTGTTGCAACAATTGAATATTCGGGGAGCCGGGTGGGCCCGGCTGAGAAGGTGGCCACTGTTGTTACCGACCCGTGAAACCTGATCTGGATAATGCCAGCGGAGGGAATCGTGGGTTGACGATATCCGCAGGGCACCTGGTGGCCTGCGGATATTTTTGTTTATGGAGATGAGAATGCCAAGAGCGAATCTTGCGATTCAAGTGGTTCCGCTTGGTGGGGTAGACGATCGTGCGGCAATCGAGATAGCGATTCGTTGTATTCGAGAGTCAGGCCTCAAACATGTTGTAGGTCCGATGGAAACAACCATTGAAGGTGACAGTTCTGACGAATTGATTCGAGTAGCCTTAGCTGCTCACCGGGAGGCCGTTTCCACAGACCTCAAGGCAGTCCAAACCAACATTCGGTTACTAGAATGTCCGGCGGGGCTTGATGATCTGGGTGTGCGTGTTGCGCCATACATGGAATCGAGCAACCAGTGAAGGTTCAAGTTGCACGACTGGTGACCCCTCCCTTCTTGTTGCTGGTGGCGATTGGAATGCTGTGGGAGTTGGTCACTCGAATCTTTGCCGTTCCTGAGTGGCTCCTTCCGGCACCGAGTGTCATCTGGAGTGAGTTCTCGTCATCGCTTCCACAGCTTGTTCCACACACGGTGCGGACGCTTGTCGAGGTTGGGTTAGGGTATGGCATTGCGCTCATTGCTGCTTTTGTTATGGCTGGAACGCTTGAGCAGTCAATAGTGGCCCGTCGAGCCCTTCACCCGTTGCTCGTTACGTCGCAGGCCATTCCGATTTTTGCACTAGCGCCTTTGCTGGCCATCTGGTTTGGCTTCGGGATGCTACCGAAAGTGCTTATTGTGGCGCTGGTTTGTTTTTTCCCTGTAGCAATCAGTCTAGCGGGAGGTTTTCGAGCGGCTGATCCCGACATGATTGCACTCCTTCGATCAATGGGAGCAGATGACCGGCAGGTATTTTTTAAGGTCAAATGGCCTTCGGCTATCCCGGGTTTGTTGAGCGGCATGAAGATCGCTGCGAGCTACAGCGTGATTGCTGCAGTTATTGCTGAGTGGATCGGTGCCAGTCAGGGCTTAGGCTTGTACATGCTTCGGGCATCCAACTCGTTCCAAACTGCTCGTGTTTTTTCTGCTATAGGTGTAGTTGCTGTGTTGAGCATTGCGTTGTTTTTGTTGGTAGATGTTGTCGGGCGATTAATCGCTCCATGGACATATGTCCCCGAAGAGGAGAGTAATTTATGAAGGTTTCGAGACGCCGCGCGTTAGGTGTGATCGGAGTTGCGGCTACGGCTCCCTTGGTTGCGGCTTGCGGCGACCGTGACAGTGGTCCGGCGAGTGTGACGCTCATGCTTGACTGGGTTCCAAATACCAACCACACCGGGCTGTACGTGGCTCAAGCCAACGGATACTTCGCGGAGGAAGATCTTGAGGTGAAGATTGTTGAACCGGGAGCCACTGGGGCGGAGGCGGCTGTTGGATCTGGAGCAGCGGATTTCGGGGTAAGTTTTCAGGAAAACGTGACGCTTGGGCGCGTAGCGGGAGTCCCGATTGTTTCCATTGCAGCTGTTTTTCAACACAACACGTCTGGATTTGCAGCGCCTCTTGATAGGGGGATTCGCCGACCACGTGATTTTGAGGGCAAAAAATACGGGGCCTGGGGATCTGCCAGTGAACGGCAGGTTCTTGCCTCCCTGATGGACTGTGACGGTGGGTCGATTAATCAGATTGAATTCGTCGATATTGGGATGGTGGATCCTTTTGTGGCATGGGCACGAGGGGACGTCGATTTTGTTTGGATTTTTCAAGGATGGACGGGAGTAGAAGCCAAGCTCCGTGGCGTTGACCTCCGATTTCTTGGACTTACGGAACTCGGGTGTGTGCCTGACTACTACACGCCAGTTCTCATTACAAATGAACGAATGATTAGAGAACGTGCTGACGTGGTGCAACGTTGGGTGAGCGCGGTTGCACGTGGATATCAATTTGCTATTGATAATCCAGCAGCTGCCGCAGAGGTGCTAATTAACAGTGTCGACGGCATTAACGCGGAGCTTGTACGGGCTAGCCAGCCTTGGACAAGTGAAAAATACGCTGAAGGTGCCACGCGATGGGGCGAACAAGCCACATCGGTTTGGGATGCCTATTCGCAATGGATGGTGGATCATGGGCTCCAGTCTCGACTCATAAATACGGCGGCTGCTATGGATGGCAGCTTCATCAAGAATCGATAGCAAGAATGGCTAGTGCCGTTGGCCAGATGGCTCTTCGGCTACGTGGGGTGTCGCGGGTTTACCAGCAAGCGTCATCTCCTGAGCTGGAGGTTCTTCGGGATGTGGATTTGGATGTTCGTTCAGCGGAGTTTGTTGCGTTGATAGGTCCTAGCGGATGTGGCAAGAGCACGCTGCTGGGATTGATCGCTGGGCTCGATGCTCCAACTTGTGGCGAGATAGATGTTGGGCACATGGAGGACTTGAACGCGGGTGTGGCCTATATGCCTCAGCGCGATTTGTTGCTGCCATGGCGAAGCCTTGTTGATAACGTCATCCTCGGGGCTGAACTACGTGGAGAAGATCGGCATTCGGCAAGGCACCGGGCGCTCAAGTTGCTGCCTGAATTTGGTCTTGAAGGATTCGGGGATGCATTGCCGCGCACTCTGTCCGGCGGTATGCGACAGCGTGCCGCTTTGTTGCGTACCGTCTTGCTTGATCGTCCGACTCTTCTCCTGGACGAGCCTTTTGGGGCGCTTGATGCACTTACGCGAGCCGCAATGCAGGAGTGGTTGCTTGGAATCTGGCGTCGCCGCTCAGCGGCGGTTCTTTTTGTCACGCATGATGTGGAAGAGGCTGTTTGGCTATCCGATCGTGTGTACGTCATGACCAGTCGACCCGGGTCCATAAAACTTGAAGTCAATGTTGAGTTGCCTCGCCCTCGAGGCCATGAGATTAGGCGTGACCCAAGATTTATGGACGCCAAGCATCGTATTCTGGACGCACTGCTTGCTGAGGCTGTTCAACCGTGATCTGACTGTCAATGCTAAGAAGATTGAGATTGTCCTATGGAAAATAATCCGACTCGAGTTCTGGCAGAGATCGTTCAGTCTGTTGCTCTCGGATCGATAGCTAAACCTGTCGAGCTTCGAGCTCGGGATCTGTTGCTCGATTATCTTGGTGTGCTTATAGCCGGCAGTGTGGAGCCTGTTGGCGTTGCAATGGGCCGTTACGCTGACACTGCTCTGTCCGACGAATCGTCCGTTTACCTTACGAAGAGATCAAGTGCGGCTGTGGCCGCTATGGCTAATGGAATGGCTGCCCATATCCTTGAACTCGATGATGTGACCAACGAATCCTCACTGCATCCTGGCGTTGTGGTTTGGCCGGCGGCGATGGCGGCTGTCGAGCGGCGGCATGGCACGCTTGGTGATTTGTTGGCAGGAGGTCTGGCTGGATACGAGGTGGTGATGCGGGTCGGCGAAGCCCTGAATGCTGAATCGGTTTATGCCCGTGGCTTTCACCCAACCGGTGTTGCTGGTGTATTTGGAGCGACGGCAACGGTTGGAAAAATTCTTGGCCTGAATCTTGTACAGATTCAACATGCGCTCGGTTTGGCTGGAAGCATGGCCTCTGGATCTCTCGCATACAGCCAAAACGGCAGTGATGGAAAGAGGCTGAATGCTGGATGGGCAGCGCATGCAGGGGTGACGGCGGCCGATCTGGCGGCGATTGATCTTTCTGGTCCAGTAGACGTTTTGTCTGGGGCTTTTGGCGTGCTTGCTGCCTACAGTGACAACCCAGATTCTCATGCGTTGGATTCGGACGGCGACCTGTTTGGGGAACCCGGGCTGCTCGCGGTTGCTATTAAGCCGTATGCCTGTTGTCGTTATATACATCCTGTAATTGATGCATGCCGGATTCTTCATGCCGACGATTCATTTGCCACGTCCGATGTTGAGAGACTGAAAATCAGTATCCTTCCGGGTGGTGGACCTGTTATAGCGGAGCCTGTAGAGCGGAAGCGGCATCCGAAAAACCGGGTGGATGCCCAGTTCAGCGTCTATTACGGTGCGGCATTCACCCTTAGTCGAGGGATCCCGGGGGTTGACGCCTTCGAGGGCAGACACTTAAATGACCCGGTAATCCAACGTTTAGCGGATCGTGTCGAGTTGTTTCAGGCCCCGGAACTTGATGCTCGTTATCCCAAGCGATGGGGGTGCCAGATAGAGGCTCATTTGTCCGACGGTGGTCGACGATGCGTAGTAATAGAAGATCCTCTCGGTGATGCTCGACGTCCACTCGTTTCGGATGAAGTGGACGAAAAGTTTTTGTCATTGGCCGTACCTGTTGCCCCCGAGCTTGCTGAGGCAACCTTGGCATGGGTCCGTGAGGCGAGCATGGAGTCTCCACTCATTTCGTTAGGCGGCGTGGTGTAGTTGCTTTCTCTTGCATCGGCGTCAGGCTTTTTCGACAAAAACCGTGTCGTTTTGGAGCCCGGTGGTCGATCTTCTCGACGGCTGAATCTTGAGACGGCGCTTGGCGACGCTAGAATGGATCATCAACCCGGCAACGGGAACCTATTCGGAAAGCCATGAACTCCAACACTTCCAAGGCCAAGAACACTGAAACCGTAAAGCGTGGTTTGGCACAGATGCTCAAAGGCGGCGTCATTATGGACGTCGTTAACGCTGAGCAGGCGAAGATTGCCGAGGATGCTGGTGCTGCCGCCGTGATGGCTCTCGAGCGTGTCCCGGCGGATATTCGTGCAGATGGCGGGGTGGCTCGAATGTCAGACCCTGAAAAGATCCTTGAGATTCAGGAAGCCGTTACCATTCCTGTTATGGCCAAGTGTCGGATTGGACATTTTGTCGAGGCTGAATTGCTTCAATCTCTTGGCGTGGATTACGTCGATGAATCAGAGGTGCTGACTCCTGCGGACGAAGAGCATCACGTGGCTAAGTCCAATTACGATGTGCCGTTCGTTTGTGGCTGTCGAAATCTTGGCGAGGCCTTGCGTCGAATTGGCGAGGGCGCGGCCATGATGCGAACGAAGGGTGAAGCTGGCACCGGTGATGTTGTTGAGGCGGTTCGTCACATGCGGCACGTGATGGCGGATGTGCGAAAGCTTCAAACAATGTCAGCAGATGAACGACCGACATTTGCAAAGGATATTTCGGCTCCTCTTGCACTGGTGGAAGAGGTCGCTGAACTTGGTCGATTACCTGTGGTGAACTTCGCTGCTGGCGGAGTGGCAACGCCGGCGGACGCCGCACTGATGATGCGCCTTGGCGCGGACGGGGTCTTCGTAGGCAGTGGGATTTTTAAGTCGGGAGATCCTGCGCTTCGGGCTCGTGCCGTCGTTGAGGCCACCACGAATTTTGAGGATCCGAGCAAGATTGCTGAAGTTTCGAGGGATCTTGGCGAGGCCATGGTAGGTATTGCCAATAGTTCGCTACAGCCTGAGGAAATGCTTTCTGGTCGTGGCTGGTAGCGATCTGGCCGAGGTGTGAGCGTCCTAATCGGTGTCCTCGCCCTACAGGGCGATTTTGTCGAGCATGTACAGGTGCTGGATGCTGTAGGAGGCAGGGCACGTCAAGTTCGAGACGCCAATCAGTAGGATGGTCTTGATGGTTTGGTTATTCCAGGTGGTGAAAGCACAACGATCGGGATGCTCATGGAGCGCTACGATCTGGTTGACCCAATCCGAGATCTTGCAAAGCACGGTGTGCCGATTTGGGGTACGTGTGCGGGATTAATTCTCATGGCGTGTGATGTAGGACGCCAGCAGCCGCTGTTAGAGCTGATAGATATGTCGGTTGAGCGAAATTCGTTTGGCCGTCAACTCGAAAGCTTCGAGGTGTCCGTAGATATTGAAGGGG
This sequence comes from uncultured Chloroflexota bacterium, assembly GCA_964522375.1. Classification (GTDB taxonomy): domain Bacteria; phylum Chloroflexota; class UBA11872; order UBA11872; family UBA11872; genus UBA11872. Next base: position 79,191 of record CAZFVB010000003.1, on the reverse strand, counting down.
TTTCGGGAGGAGGATTTCCTGCGGTGTTTATCCGTGCGCCTCGGGTTGTATCGGTTGGCGATGACGTGGAAGTTTTGGCGCGGCTTGATGATGGATCAATAGTGGCTGTCCGCCAGAAAAACTTGCTTGGGACCGCTTTTCATCCGGAATTGACTTGCGATCTTCGATTGCATCGATATTTTGTTGGTATGACTGAAGCCGTATGACGGTAACGGTGTTGCGGTTACGGCCCTGGCACATTCGTGCCCTGATTGGAACGTTCGTGCTAGGCACCCAAAGTTTCAGAAGTGTTGTTGGGTTTGAGGGACTGAGGACACTGTCTCTTCGTGCTTTGGCCTATGCAATCCCCGGTTTGATTCAGGGCAAGCGGGCTTATGGAGCTTGGATGGCAGGACAATTGGTCGGGTTCCTGCTCGTGGAGTGTCCAGCCAAGAGTCGTAGGGTTCGTGTTCTGGACCTGGCTGTAGTAGATCGACTGTTTAACAAGGACCAAGGCATTAACAACATGTCATGCGAAAAGGCTATCTGCGAAACGTTGCTTACGCGCCTTTCCGAGGTGGCTGCAGGGGATGGATTCATAAGCCTTTTTGTTCGATTGGCTATCGATAGTCCTTTCGTTCACACTTTTCAAGGCCTTGGGTTTGTAGTTGCGGTTCGAGAGGATGTGTATGTGAGGAACCCCAGGCCTATGGGTGTTCCTCACGTAATTGAGGGCCTTAGATCGATGGAGGCAGCCGATGCATGGGATGTTTCACAGCTGTACAGAGCGGTCACCCCGGCTGCGGTGCAGTTAGCGGATTTTCCTGATGCCAAACTTGCCGGTGGTTTTCAAGACCATGTTTTCGACTCTTGGCTATCGAGGAGGTCCCGGGAGTTTGTCATTGGGAGCAGCGAGGGACGTGGGCTCGACGCATGGGTTCGAGTAACGGCTGCGAATCATGGCTGTCACACAATAAGCTTAATGCTCCATCCTCGAAATTCGTCTTCCGCTTCTCCCCTCATTCGATTTGCTCTTTGGAGACTTACGCAAGGTGCCTCGATCCCAACGCGGATCATGGTTCGGTCACACGATGACGTCTTGCGGCGGGCTGTAGAGTTCGAAGGGTTCAATCTCACGGATACGCGTGAGTTGATGGTTCACCAAATGGCGGTGCGAGTACATGCGGGATCGCCTGCTCAGGTGTTTGACCGGGTAACGAGTTAACCCTCGACATGCAAGAAATCAGGGATGTATCTGCACCTCCGGAGGTAGTTCCGACACCGCAGATAGCGGATGGAGACGAGGCCGAACTCAACGCTCTTCTTGTTGCGTTGCCTAGGAATATTCGAGAGGAGTTGCTGGCGCTACCCCGGTGGAACGAGATGGTTGAACTCGTGTTTGATCTTGGGCGTCCACCGGAGGTTCGGCTAAGTGACGGATCAGAACCTGTCCTTTCGGGTCAAATTCAGAGTTCTGAAATAGAAGCCGTGGTTTCTTCGATTGGGGAGTTTACGGCAGACAATCGGGCAGGTGTGCCAGGGACACTTCACCGATTTTCGGCGATACGAAACCGATCAGGTCGCATCGTGGGACTTACAGTTAGACGTGGTCGGGCAATGCGAGGCACGACAGCGATCGTGAGAGATATTGTCGCTGGGGTCCAAAGTTTATTGCTGTTAGGTCCTCCAGGTGTGGGGAAGACCACAATGCTTCGCGAGATGGCCCGGGTGCTTAGCGAGCAACATCGTAAGCGGGTCGTTATTGTGGATACATCGAATGAGATTGGTGGTGACGGGGACGTTCCCCATCCCGGGATTGGTAGGGCGCGTCGAATGCAGGTGTCTGCTCCAAACCGCCAGCATCAGGTCATGATTGAAGCTGTCGAGAACCATATGCCAGAAGTGATTGTGGTGGACGAAATTGGCACAGAACTTGAGGCCAACGCTGCTCGAACAATTGCAGAACGAGGGGTCCGGTTAATCGGGACCGCCCATGGTCAGACGCTCGACAATGTTCTCTTAAATCCTCTGCTGAGCGATCTGGTTGGCGGCGTTGAGTCAGTGACTTTAGGGGACGATGAAGCGCGACGCCGACAGACTCAGAAGACGGTGTTAGAGCGACGATCGACGCCAACGTTCGAGACTCTCATTGAATTGCATTCGCGAGATACGTTTGTGATTCATCACAACGTTTCGAGCGCAGTTGATGGCATTTTGCGTGGATCCAGTGTGCGTGCTGAGTCTCGTGTTCGTTTGGATGATGGTCGTGTGGTGCGCGATATTAATGCAGAGGCTCGTGCTGGCTCAGTCGATCCGATCTCTGAGCATGCGGATGGGATTGATTCGGGGCGTCAACATGGTCGGTTGCATATTCTCACGTTCGGCATTAGTCGCAGTCGTTTTGAAAACGCGATTGGCAACACAAGGACTGATGAGGTCCGGCTAGTTCGACACTTGGCTCAGGCAGATGTCGTGGTCACGTCTCGGAGTTTTCACCGGAAACGTCCACGCATTCTGCGAGATGCGGAAGCTCGTGGTGTCCCGGTATATGTGCTGAGAAACAACACTGTTGTTCAGATGGAGGCCTGTTTGAGCACCTTAATCGATTCAGAGAGTAACCAATCTGCGACGGATGGGTCTGGTTTTCTTGGCGGAGTCCATAACAATAGTGTTGTTCGACAACATTTGCGGGTGCTGACCGACACAGGTGTTCAGGAATGAGCGTCGATCTTCAGAAGGGTCTGTTTATCGTTTTCGAAGGTGCTGAGGGCGCCGGTAAGACAACGCAAACGCAGCTGCTCTCAGATTCGTTGCGACGGCGTGGTCTAGATGTGGATGTCACTCGCGAGCCTGGAGGCACGCCCCTGGGCGAGCGAGTTCGACGGCTGCTTCTTAATGAGCAGGAAATGCAGACGGTAGATCCTCGTGTACAGGTGTTACTGGTGTCGGCTGCACGTGCGCAACATGTTTCCCAGAGAATCCGGCCACAGCTAGACCGAGGTGGAGTGGTTATTTGCGATCGCTTCACTGGATCGACTCAGGCCTATCAAGGGGCAGGATTTAGGATGTCTCGAAGGGATATTGAGAGAATTGGAGAGTTTTCGACGGATGGTGTGCGTCCGGATCTTACGGTGCTGCTTGATTTAGACGTGCAGGATGGTCTTAAGCGGAGTTTTAGTCACCGAGATACTGATTGGGAGAAGGCCGGAGGTATTAATTGGCACGGAATAGATTTTCATGAGAGGGTTCGGGAATCCTTCCTGAGTCAGGCGCGAGAGAATATGGAGCAATGGCTGGTGGCTGATGCGAATGCTCCGCTTGCAATGATCGCTTCTGACATCCTTGATCGGGTAGGTGTGTTGATTGACAGTCGTGAATTGCGGCAGTCAACTGGTTTAGTACAGCGTTCTTTTCCTATGGACGCAACCTGAGTGTCGGAGGCGGCGTAGTTTGGATACACGTAACGACAAGGTAAAGCTGTTTTTTGGTGTCGTGCAGAGTGCTGATGCTGAAGGTGTGGCTGAGACGTTGGTGGAACAGGGCTTCCGATTTACCCGAATTGAAACAGCTGGAGGGTTTCTTCGGGAGGGTAACGTTACCTTCATGGTGGGTGTTGAAGAACGAAGGCTGGGTGAGTTGCTCGGGTATTTTCGTCGTAATGCCACGACTCGCGTCCAGATAGCCAATCAGCCTCAGCAGCAGGACATGCAAGAAGAGGGTTTCCCTTTTCCTTTTGAGATTCAGGTTGGTGGGGCCACCGTCTTAATGCTGGATGTTGACAGGGTAGAACCTCTCTAACGAAGCTGGTCGAGAAGCTCTTTTATTCGGTTGATGGCTTGTTCGAGATTCTCTACTGAGTTGGCGAAAGATAGCCGCAGCGAATCGGAACCCACTGCTCCGAAGGCGGTGCCAGATAACACGGCTACCCCGGCGTCTTCAAGAAGGCGGGTCGCGATCTCGTCGGCCGAGAAGCGAAACCCCTGCAATTGAGGAAAAACGTAGAAGGCGCCGGCGGGTTTTTGGCAAGTAACGCCTTCGATACTGTTGAGTCCGTCGACAAGCACATTTCGTCGGTGTCGGAATTCATTTACAAATACGTCAACCTCGTTCTGCGGGCCTGTGAGGGCTTCAATGCCAGCCATTTGTACAAATGCAGCTGTGCAACTCGTACTGTTTGTCTGTAGTTGGGCGATGGCAGAGGCTAGTTCAGTATTCATGACTCCGTAGCCTAGGCGCCATCCTGTCATCGCGTATGTTTTTGAAAAGCCGTCGAGGATGATTGTCTTTTCAGCCATACCTGGTCGGGAGACGATCGATGTTTGTTCTGTTTCTCCATAGACTATTCGCCCATATATTTCGTCGCTGAGCACGTACAGGGATCGTTCGGCCAGAAGCGCTGCGACACGGTCGATGTCGTCTGGTGTCAGCATCCCACCTGTGGGGTTTTGGGGGGAATTAATGATGACAAGTTTGGTTCGCTCCGAGATTTTCGATGCAAGCTCGTCGATGTCTAAGCGGAATTGATTTTCTGCACGGAGGCTCAGCGGCACTGGCTTTGCGCCGACAAATCTAATCATTGATTCGTAAATTGGAAATCCTGGGTCTGGATAAAGCACTTCGTCCCCGGGCTCACACAAGGCAGTAATTCCGAAAAACATGATTGGTTTTGCGCCTGGTGTGATTACTACCTGGTCTGCTGAAATATCGACGCCACGAGTTTCGGAGACTTCCTGAGCTATCGACTCTCGAGCTTCCAGGATCCCCGCAGATGGCACGTAGCTGGTAAATCCTTGGTCTAGCGCTCGTTTTGCAGCTTCTACGATGTTTGGAGGTGTATCGAAATCCGGCTCACCGATTTCAAGATGAATTATGTGTTTCCCGGTGCGTTCGAGTTCTTTTGCGCGTGCGAGGACCGAAAAGGCAGTTTCTGTTCCTAGCCGACTCATCGTGCTGGCAAGTTGTGGGTATCGGGTGTTGGACATGGATGGGTTTGTTTTACTACCTGCGTCGGATTTCCGAAATGATTTTAACGTGCTTGTGCTGAAGGGGCTCGGTTGCGGCGGCTGCAGGTATGTGGCGGGACGGCATCGTGCTTCAGCCCGCTCTATTGTTTAGGCAGTAGGACGGGTGGTGACGAAAATCATCCGTTCACTGTCCAGCTCAAACGTATCTAGTTGTACAGATCCGTATAGTTCAGGTGATGTGAACCCCGTGGCATTGAGGGCTTCTTTAATCTGATCTTTAGTCCAATATCGCAGGCATATTGAAGCTGTACGCCGATTCATCTGATCATTACTGCTTATCCAATCATAAAAGTGATGACTCTTAATTGTTTGGATGTTTGGATCTATGTCCCATGCGACAAAGTGAGTAACGTTGGTTCCTGATGGTCCAATGAATGAGGATTGTCTTCGAACGAGTCCGTCTCCTTGGGCAAGTAAGTCGGGGGTCGGATTCACGACATCGAGAGCGAAAAACCCACCTGGAACAAGTGCGTTAAAGGCTGAGGTAAGCATCGACAAGAGATCTTCGTATTGAGGCAGATGAAGCAGGGAGTCTAGGGCACAGAACACTAGACGAAATTTGGAGGGGCTAGAGAAGGCCCGCATGTCTTTTTGGGTGAGGAGGACAGGGATTCCTTTGCGCTTAGCTTTTTCAGCGGCAATTCTCAGGAGCGGCTCGCATATGTCGATACCGTGCGCTTCGTAAGCATCTTCAGCTAAGGGAAGTATTACTCGACCTGATCCGCATCCAAGTTCTAGTACCGGACTTCCCGCTCGAGCCGAGAGAGCACGATACATTTCTATATCTTCTAACCAATGCTGGTGTTCTGCTTCGTAGAGTTTTGCTATCGAGGCGTAAGGGTCATGAACGGGTTCTTCCATCGATTGTTATCGGACCCTCACTCGGCGAAGCACATGGTTCCCAATTGCCGCGGTGAATATCAGCAACACAATGAGGCCGAAACTTGCGCTGCCATTTAGGGCGGCTCCTGCGAGAGTCGATACGCTTACAGCGACAAGTAAGGCGTGCCTGGTTACAGACCACGTGGAAAGCTGCTGTTTTTGTGCATTCTCATCGGCGCTAAGAGCCCAGTGTTCGAATGACCATGACGAGAAGAACACTCCAAAAAATATGGTCGTAAGTACAGCGAGTACGTTGGTGTTTGTGGTCGGGTTAGTAATTACTACCAGATAAGCGAGTAATCCGACGCAGCCGAGCGCACCGAAGACACATATTCTTGCGAGAAAAAGGCTGAAATTTATATGTTCTTTAGGGGGAGGATTTGAGGGCCGATACGCTTGTGCTACGGGCTCTTTAAGGTCAAGTGTCAACTGGCTGTTTTCTCGGTCAGTAGATTTTTCGGTGGCTATTGGGGTCATGTCCTAGCCTGCCTGCCGCATATGTGAAATCGTATTATGAAGGTCAATCCGGTTTGTCTTGGTAGCTACCTGTGAGACATATTCAAAATGTGGCTGCAATGTCATATCTGGTCTTAGCACCACAATAAGTTGCCGATATCTCCGGGCCGTTTCTCCTTGGCAGGCGGTATTTGCCAACGCTGTAACTAAAGATCCATCGTGATCACTTTCATTTTGCTCAAGCCATAGAAAGGCTGGAAGGTCGGTGGCATCCAATGGTGGGGCCGCAGAGGCGAACGAAAGAGCAAGGGTGCATTCCGCTCGACATTTTTGGTCATCGTCGAGTTCGTCGAGTGATAGCCAGATGTTTCTTGAGCTGTCCCAAAGTTCTACAGCGAAGTCGCTGTCTAATCGGACATCCCAAAAGTGACCGTTGGTTACTAGCGGTAGCGCCGCTCGATACGTGTGCTCAACTGCGGCTGGGATTCCAGCAAGTGTTTTTGTGAGCGCCTTGGAGGTGAGGACTTGCCCTATTTCTTTCGCTCGTCTGGCAAGAACGATGTCCGTGAGGCGACGTTTTGCATCCTGACTATTTATATCGGAGCTGTCGATTCCCGTGCGCAACTCCAGTGTCTGAAGCTGTTTTTCAGTTTTCTTAGCGGATTCCCTGGCTCGTCGAAGCGATGTTCGGATGTCCTGTAAGTTCGCAGGCTGATCGGTCGGTGTGGGTACTGCCGCACGGGCTTCAGCGCTGGTGGGGTCCATTCTGGTCTCGACACCGAGCGAACGCAAAGAATTCGCTAGGTCTGTAGTGTGTCGTTGAAATGCAGAGCGTGCGGATCTTTCGCGAATGGAAGCTGCGTGAGCCGTCGCGAGTGACCTTTTCGAGCCAATCTCCCCAAGGCTCGCGACAAACTCAGCCAAGATTGTGGCTCGGTCACGTCTGGCGCTTTCACCGGTCATGTTGCGTTCGAGTTGCATATGACGGGGCCCAATCATCTCTTCTATTCGAACGACTTCAGAAGTCGCTCGAGTTTGATCTCGAACTGAGACTTGCCTGTCCAACTCAAGCTCTGCCTGCGTGTTAATGGTGTCTCGGAGCTTGTGGAGATTCTGCGTGGTCTTTATCTGGGCTGCTTGCGCAACCTCACGGGATTTCTTAAGGGACAAGCTGCCTGCGAGGCTTTCAATTTCGTGCTGGGCTTCAGCCGATTTTTCCAGTTGAGTTTTTAGGTCAGCTGTGATGACGGTTCGTTGGTATTCAATTTGCCTATCGGTTAGTGCCTCTTCACGGGCCTCGAGACGCAGAACCTCGTTTTGAGCATCGCTTAACGCGCTAGCGGCTGAAGAGTAGGCGGCTTTGAGTTCGTCGGCGTCGCGACGTTCGTCACCAAGCGAAAATTTTCTAAGACGGGCGGTTGCACTGTCACGAAGTGTCATCGCACGCTCAATGCTTGAGGGTACTTCCATATCTATCTCTCGTAGAGCCGAAACGGCCTGACCTTGCGATTGCCGGGCATTAATGCGAGCAGCTTTGCCATGATCAATTTTTCGTAACGCATATTGAAGTTGTGATCGGCGACCAATCAACCCGCTTCGGCGTGTCTTTAGAGAGCCGTGTGAGATGTTCAGCCACAACCCAGTGGTCGTTGAAAGGATTCCGACAAGCAATCCGACTGGAACAAGGGGAGCTGCGATACCTAGACCTAGCCCGGCTATAGCAGTTCCCACGATGGTCCCGACCGTTGCTAGCCCTCGCTGCTGCGCTCTGCTTCGACTGCTGCGGTCGGCATCGCGAATCCTTACGATTACTTGGTTGAGTTCCTGGTTGTGGGCTAATTCCTGTTCATCGATGGCGTTTAGGGCGTCTATCTCCGAGGTTGATTTGACCCACAGATCCCAGAGCCTAGTGGCATTCGGTTGATGTACTTCTTCATGCGCACGTCCGGTCAAAGTTTGGGCTCGGGTGGCATCAAGTGACAGGCGATCAAGACGTCGGCGCTCTAGCCTGAGGTCATTTCGTGTAGATTCCAGGGCGTTGAGTTCCTTGCTAATCGAATCTATTTGTTCCCGAGCTTTTTTCGCCGCCGCCGCAGAGTTTTCGGATCGTGTATAAGCCGCCAAAATTCGATCAAGCGTGTCAAGTTTGCGTTCAAGCTCGGATACAGTGAGTTTGAGCTTATGTAATTCGGATAGTTTTCGTTCATGACCCGATTGTCGTGACTGGGCCGACTTTACGCGGGAAATTGCTGCATCACGATGTCGGAATAGTTGCATGACCTCGAGCGATCTAGCGGCATCGTCCAATAGGTGGGAAAACTTCTTGGCTAGGATCTCCATATCGGTGTGGGTTTCGCGAGATGAGGTTATAAGTTGGTCAGCTTTTTCGACCTGCTGTATCGCACGCCAAACGCGATCGCGTTTAAGCGCCAAATCCAAATCCTTAACTATCTGAGATGTTTCTTTATGGTCTTGGGCGATTTCTGCAAGTCGGAGGTGAAGCTTGGCCGCCTTTTCTGTTTCTTTCATGTCCGGGCTTATCTCGACATGTGCATCCAAGAGGTGCATGCGGCGTGTGCCAAGCCAAGCTCGCATAACATCAGGTAACCGCCTGGCGGTTTTATCAAAATTTCCAATGGGCCAAATCAGGCTTTCGAACGCGGTGATGTTGGGGCCTAGGATGTTGTCGAGTTCTCTATCGATTCGAGAGGCCTCTGTGATTTGAACCAGTCCTTTAGGTCCGGATCGACCGAGTCTAGTTGTGACCATGCGGTCGTCACCTATTTGTCGCTCGATGATGTAGGTAATGCCGCCGACGACTATTGAAAGGGCAGCGTATCCACCCGGACGACGATCAGATGGTATGGCCGAATCTCCGAAAAGAGCGAAACGAAGAGCTTCTCGAATGCCGAGCGCTTCCTCGACAGATGTACGCAATATGTGAGTTCCCATAGCCGCAAATCGAAGATCGACGTTTTTGATGGCTCCTATCTGGTGAACAAGTAGCCGTTCAATCAGGATCATGGTGCGGCCTCAAGGGGGTCATGTGCTCTAGCCGTTGATGAAACGTGGATTCGTGCTGATGAAATCGCGTGTTGTTCAACAGGATCTTCGGTGGACGAGGTCATTGCATCGGCAATTCGTCGTGCATGTACCAGGAACGAGCTTCGGTCTTTTCTGGCTGCGATCGGGTGGTCTACCAAAAGTTTCGATAGATCCATTCGAATAAGGGTGCCTACCGCTGCCGCGGCTGTTACAAGTTTTCTGGGGTTTACGGTATGCCAATTGTCGCGTGATGCTGATCCGGATAGCTCGAGGTTCAGAATGGAGGCTTTTCCGAGCATTGGGGCTATCGAACGATTGATCTGAGTTGCAAGGTTTTCTTGACCTGGAGCATTACAGTCGATTTGTATTTGTACTGATCGAACCGCCTCTATCTCAACGAACGTTGCATTGGAGATCCGACGATTTTCGATGTCAACCACGGTAAATCCAGAAACTGCTCCAACGTTTAGCGAAGGGGCAGCATGCCCTGGCCTTATCTTCGAAGGTGCGGTGCCCAGATCAAAGTCTGGTGCCGAGGATCGCGCATCGACAATCAGATCAGTTTGTCCCGCATAATCTAGAGGCGAGGTTGTATCGAGTCCTAGCGGAAGTATTTCTACACTTACATCCGGTTCCGGTGGTTCGATCAAGCGGTTCGCTGAGCTTCCGGTTCTAAAGAGGATGTTTTGCCCGTTTTCCGTCTTGATCGATGCCGCTTGGCTTGTTTGGTCCAAAACATGAGTAATGAGTCCAAGCTCGGTGAGAAACTGTACGCCGTCGGTTCGTAAGGAACGACGGCTGACGACTGCTAGCACGGGAAGGTCAGACCTGCGCGCATTTTCTAGTGCAGCCATTGCCCCACGCACATGATCGAGGGATGGATTGTCGTCTGCGAACAGGCCGCCGCACATGATGAATGCACTGGCCTTCATTCGGAGTGCTTGATCAACCGCACTGCCTAAAGATTGTTGGCAAAGATCACAGAACAGATCACGTTGGCTAGGAGCGAGCGAGGTAGGTGATGCTCCGAGATGTAACCCAGACGCTAGTGCAAGGCGCGTGTGTAGTTGTTGCGACCGGTAAAACGGCACGACGAGAGGACCACCCTTGCCTCCCGCGGTGCTGCCACACAGACTGCGTGGCATAGCAATGGAAATGGTAGCGCACTGTACGGCTAATACCCGTTCCGTGAAGGTCTTTTCGCTCGACAGTTTTCGAATATGCGAATACAGCCCGTTACGTCGATATAAAACCTTTAGCGTGTTCTAGTTCTTTTGGTCCCAGGTCTTCATCCACATGCTCGAGTACTCGTTGGTATGCAGCGCGCGCCGCATCTGTGTTTCCAGAAACCTCATGAGCCCGACCCAAGGCAAAATCCCATCGAACAGAAACCTGCTCAGGACGGCTGGATTCAAGACGGCTGAGGGACTGTCGTGCGGTTCCCGGTGACGGATCTACCGCTAGTTCTGCCAGGATTCGATCGCTGACCACTTCGGCCGAGGGCTTAAGGCGTTGGGAATGGCTAAGCGCTTCCAGGGCACCATATGGGTCGTCTGACTTTAGACGAGCCCGACCTAACGCTTGCCATACAGCCGGACCGTCTGCGCCATATTCAATGCCGGTTTCGAGGCAACGGGCCGCCGATGCGGGCTGACCGGCGACTTCCAGCGAGGCTGCGACATGACGATACAACTGGGGCCTTAGATCGTCTTGGTCTGAGGAGCCAGTTGCGATGTCCAGAGCATGATCCATGGCTTCCCGAGCGGCTGTGTTATCACCTTGTGTGGCATAGCGAACTGCAAGGCCGACAAAATGAAACGCGGAAGTCATCGTGGCGGACTTTGGGGTCTCGGCATCGATCGCTAAGAGGGCTCGCTGGGCAGCTGCGTCGATCTGCCCTGCTGTAAGCAGATCTGCAATATCGTCTCGGCAGTCTTGAAACTGAGGCATGTTTTCAGGTGGTAGTTAGGTTTGGCGCATGATCGAAACGACCCGGCCTCGTAAACGAACATCACTACTGTACATAGGCTTCATTTTTGAATTGGCGGGTTGAAGCCGAACCCGGTCACCTTCCCGATAGATTCGCTTTAGCGTAACGCTGTCGTCGTTCAGCATGGCAACGGAGATCTCGCCGTCATTAACGGTTGTTGCTGGCTCAACGATGACTATGTCGCCGTCGCATATGTGGTCCTCGATCATGCTGTCGCCTCGAACCCTAAGCGCATACGCGGTCGATTGCGGCGATAGTTCACTGGGAATTGCGATTGTGTCGAACCTTGATTCGTAAGCTTCGATTGGGTTTCCAGCTGCAATTTCCCCCACGATCGGAATATTTATGACTCCAGTTGACAGGCCGTTCTTAAGTAGCTGGATTCCGTGTGATTGGCCAGAACGTTGGAGGTATCCTTTTCGCTCAAGGGCCTGGATATGTTGTTGGACTGTGGCCGGCGCTAGATTTATGGCAGTGCCGATTTCACGTACGCTCGGCGTGTAGCCCTCGTCTTCAATAAATCGCTCAATCGCTTGTAACACGCGGTGTTGTCGCTGCGTCAGCGGGGTAGTCACTAGCGAACTTCCTCAAGCCCAGTTTGAGCACCTGTATTGTTCTGAGGAGAGTCCTCATAACAATCTGTACAAGATCGACGGTGCCAGACAAGAAGCGAACAGTCAAGCTTTGATTGTCAGGCGTATGGTGCTATTTAATGGTTGACTAAATAGCAGCGTTCCGAATGTTTCCTAAACGTCTTTTGCTTCGATGCGTATCGATGTTCCGGTTCGAACACGTCTAAGCTTGTCTGTGGGGATATCGATCACGGATCCCAACACCGTGACTGGACTAGCTGCTCTGATCTCTTGGCCTTGGCTTGCAGGCGTTCGTCCAAAGAAAATGCATAACGCCGATCCTGGGGACCAGTAGGCTATGTCTCCAAGTTCAACAATGTCAGATGCATCAGGCGAGTTTTCGATCCGGATCCCAATGTCAAAGTAGAACTCGTGTCCCCATGTGTTTACGGTTCGTTCTATAGGGAGCGCGTCCCATAGGGCAAGCGCGGACGGTGTTTCTGATAGGTGTGCATCAAGCTCAATGTCGCCGACGGTAATTCTTATTGGGCGGGGCATTCGGTTAGCTCTCAGATGGTTGATTGACCATAACAAGCTTTTTCAGAGGCCTGATGCAGGAAAAGAATGGTTTTTAGATGTAGAAGCCCGTTGACACTTATTTCGATGGCTCCATAAGCTCCTAGCAAACGACTTCGCCCCACAAGATTTGTCAGGAGGCTGACTGGTGGTCGGACGAGCCCCGAAGCACAAGATTTTAATCACCGACTACGTATGGCCGTCGACGGTTCCGGAACGAGAAGTTTTGGCGGAACTTGATGCGGATATTGTTGAGTCTGATTCTGGGGATGAGGATCGTTTAGTGGAGCTTGCAGCCGATGTAACCGGCATTCTTACTTGCTTTGCGAAAGTAACCGAGAAGGTTGTTCGAGCTTCACCCCGCTTAGGCGTGGTTGGTCGGTATGGCGTGGGCACGGACAACATTGCGGTGGACGTGTGTTCCGAGCTGGACATCCCGGTGACCTATGTGCCGGATTACGGCTATGAAGAGGTGGCTGATCACGCGATTGCTTTGCTCATGGCCATGAGCCGGGGTATCGCGAAGCTTGATCGGCATGTTCGCAAAGGTGAGTGGAGCACCAAGCCGGCGCGGCCCATGCATCGTATGCGGGGTCGAACTCTTGGGATCCTTGGATACGGTCGTATTGGTCGAGCTCTTGGTTTACGTGCGGCTCCTCATGGACTCAGAATCTTGGTGCACGATCCATACGTGGATTCCGATCAAGTGGCTGATATCGGTGCTGAACTTGTTAACAAGGAACGACTTATTGCCGAATCTGATGTTATTTCAGTTCATGCACCTCTCACGCCTGAGACGCGACACAGTATTGGCGAACCAGAGTTGCGTGCGATGAAATCTACCGCGTATGTCATAAACACCTCGCGTGGGCCGCTTGTTGACGAATATGCGCTCGCACAGGCTTTAAAGGACGGCTGGATAGCAGGGGCAGGGATCGATGTCCTCGAAGAGGAACCTCCACCAGCGGAACATCCGTTACTTGGTCTTGAAAATGCGATCGTTACTCCACATGCAGCCTTCCTATCTGAGGAATCAGTGCTGGAACTTGAACGTCGCGCTGCGGCTGCGGTGGTTCGTGTATTACAAGGGAAGATGCCGGAATATGTGTGGAACCGTGATGTGCTCGATCGAGTTTCCTTGGCTGAAGACTAACTCAGTGACGTTTATGAATCTTCGATGATTCGTATGTAGAAGAGCGTGAGTCCAAAGCCAATAATTGGGCCGAGGCCTAGGCCGATGATGTCTGCGGTGAGGTTGTCTGTAAATGGTAGGAAAGAGATGTCGCTCGACATCCAAACCCACCAACGTACCAAGCCCCACCAGCCAATTATCGTTCCCAGGAAGATTGCAAGGTAGCGTGGTTTTATCCGGCGGCTACCACTCCGTTGGGCCGCAGGCCCATATTTCGTCGGGTCGGTGCGTTGTTCCCGTGGCGCCACATGGGCATTGGGCATATCTGCTTTTGGGTTGAGTTCATACTCGACGACGCGTCGAGACTCGCGGCCGGCAGGTGCAGTGCTGACGTAGCTGAGAATGGTTGGGTAAGACCGGTAAAAGTAATAGCGAATAACGAAACTTGTTGGGAAGCCGAGCACTATGCCAAGGCCAATAAAAGCATTGGCTTCCCGGGACCCTATATACAGGTAAATGATGCCGGCCAGAACCCCGAGCACAAATGTCCACAGTAAGAGTTGGAATATTAGGTGTGATGTGTCGGTTGATCGTTTGCGCATGTGAACATGCACGCCTTCACGTCGTCGTCTATGTTTTTCTATAGCTGCTAGGCCCATGCAAACAATTCCGAGGAGCGTTGCTGTCGCGCCAGCTGCTGGCGCGAACCCCAGAACTTGTTCAAGAGGTAACTGAGCAGAATTCTGGCTCGATGTTGATGCTTGTAGCACCCACATAAAGACGGCTCCAATTGCCAGTATTCCTATCATGGAGATTCCGAGGATGACGCCGCTGATAAGACCAGCGAGCACCGTGGTTTTCCATGAGGATATGGCTTCGCGCACCCGCGCCCGATAGCTGATGTACTCACGAGCGGCTTCGCGGGGTGGATACCCCTCACGGATCATCAGTCGTATGGCGAGGTCTGAGTGTTCCCGATCTTCAGGACAACCTGGAGTGACGGTACCGAACGCCGTTCTCATAATTCTCGAAATTCCAGTTGGGTTCTAAGCTTCACGGATGCGCCGATCGACACAATCTCGAATAAGAGTTGGTAGGAGACTAATGTCATGCACTGTTTCGCCGTAGCAGCATCGGAGCGGTTTACCAGAACTGTATGGCATGTAGGAGGTTTCGAATTCGTTCTGAGCTACTCCGATCCCAAAAGCTAGGATTTTCGTGGCTTGTGATGGTGGAAGATTTTGGTTGCGCCGATCAATATCGGTCAGGACACGGCGGAGCTCTGCTGGATTGGTGCTGATGCCGTCGGTGATGACGAGAACACTCTTTAGTCCTTTCTGAGGCAAGGTTTCACTAACGGCACGGGTTACTGCGTTGGCGTCGTCGGTGTCCCTGTGGTCTAGCGCGTAGAGTGTTCGGAAGATAAGGCTATGGTCACGCGGTTGGTATTTTGACGCTGAGGCAATGCTCGGTGACGTCCATACGCTTTCGTTGAAGCGCCAGTGCACGGTTGTGGTTGAACTGAAACTTAGGACTGCATAAGGGATTTTTAGCCGCTCATGAATCTCAATGAACATCACAGCGGCGTCAACCAAGCGGTCAAATTTTTTCGTGGGGAAACCGCGTTGCACCATGCTCCCACTAATGTCGAGCAGGATGGCGTTAGCAAAATCCCGCTGACGATCCTCGCGAGCTATACGAATGCCGTGTAGGAATGCTTGTGTCGGATCGGTGAGAAGCCGTTCGGGATGTTCGAGGTCAATCTCGCCGGTTTCACGGCTACGCATCTTCCGAGGCCGTCGCCATGGATCTACTGCACCATGACGACGACGATTCATTATTTCCGCCAGGCCGCTCCGCTGACTGTTTCCATAAATGGCTTCGTGGATGAACGGAGCTAACTTTTCAGCGGCGGATATGTAGCTGAAGGTTTCATAGTTGACTTGCGTTCCATCGCCTTGCCGCAGCGTGGAAATCAGGCCGGGATGCCATGAGTCTCCTGTCGATCCCAACACTTGATCACGAATGTTTTTCGAACTTGATTTGCGGCGCTGCTCCTGTGTGATTGAGGCTGGGGAGGTCGGTGCTTGCTGTTTCATCGAAGGGTTGTCGGAACGATCGGTCGTGAACCGTGCGGTTGCATCCAGATCATCTGTGTCCGTGTCATGTTCGTCGGAATCGATGTGGTTCACAGAGGCGAAACCATCAGCCTGAGCATCTTCATTGTCTGTCGATGGCGTTGTTAGTCCTGGATCAGCATCATCAGGGGTGTTCGGCCCATGATGTGCTACGCCTTTTGTCCGGTCGCGGGACATTTGGTCTGTTTGGAGAAGGGCCCGGTAGGTTGGTAATAGGTCCGTCGTCACGGAATCGAGCAAGGTCTGGATGTCGTCGTGTTCGGCCGCGGCGAGCGCAGCGTGACATGTCTTTGACAATCCATCGGCTACTGTTTCCTCCAACTCCGGTAGAGTGCGGTTTCCCGGCCATTGGCTTTCCGTCCACGTATGAATGAGTGCGTCGAGGTACTGGTGATGTAGGGGTGTCGAGTCTTCCTGCCGGACACTTGGTATATCGGTCATGGCTTCAATCTCAATCCCTCGTGTATAGAGCTGGCGAAAAAGACGGGCGGTTCTCGGGTATCTCGCTATGTGTAGTCGGTTGACACGCATATCGTTAATGACGTTGGCGAGGACAGTCAGGTTTGCCGGGGTAACCAACTCATCCGTATGCAGTTTTATCCAGTCCGCCACAGCGCGGCCGCCTGCGACACCCGTGAATCTTGCCTCCGCTGCTTCGTGAGAAAACGCTGCAACTAGCCACTCTTTAGGCCATGTGCTCAGTAGCGCGCGTGGATAATCAATGGTGGCTTGTGCCGGGCGATAAGCCCACCATGGCCCAGCTTCAACCTGCACGGGAAGTCGGCCGAGTAAAAGTTGGGCAGCCAGCTCGAATTGGGTGGCTGAAAGGTGCTCGGTTTCAGACAAGGCCATATCCGGCTAACGTTGCTTCTAACACCGGCTTGACCTCATTGTCTGAGCCATCCAGAACTCCGTGGCGTAGCGAACCCACGAAAGCGTCCGCGTCGGTGCTGACTCTAACCATTGCTATGAGTTCAGCTGTCGTTAAGCCCGTCCGGTCGGCCGCAGCTCCTGAAAGATCTGTAGGAACGTTGTTGAGAGGATGGTCTTGGTCTTTGTCCCAGGTGCCAGACAGGATGGACCGGCCGGCGCTGACAAGCTCGACAGCGCTGTTCAGGAGAGATACGTCAATCTTTTCGTTGCTCACGAATGCAAGGATGGCTAACTCCTCTTCCTGACAGGGGTAGTCCATATGGATCACCGCGCCGAACCGATTTTCAACGCCTTCGTTTAAGGGTTTGACCCCAGGTCCTTCTGGGAAACCGGTTGCAACCAGTCGGAAGTTTTTATGGGCTCGGATGATCTGTCCGTCGGCGAGGCGTATGCTGCGGGTCTTGTCGAAGAGCCCGTTGATAATTGAATGTACGTCTGGATAAGCCAGGTTGTACTCGTTGACTATGACGAACTTCCCGTCATGCGCGGCTTCGAGGAACGCTTGGATTGACCACGTGGTTATGCCTGCGTCTAATTGTCGTGTCGCTGTTAGATCGGCTTTACTTGTCTCCCCGGTGAGGCTGAACTCGACGACTGATAGATTCCAGAGTCGTCCAATTGTTCGGGCTAGCGCGGATTTTCCACAGCCAGTTGGGCCTCGGAGGAATACTGGATGGCCGGCTATCAGGGTGCCTTGCGCCAACCGTAATGCGCTCCATGACGAGGAGGTGAGGCAGGGCAGCGTGCTTTCAGGGGACGGCAGGTGACCGAGTGCTGAGGCGAGGTTTATTCCGTGTTGGTCGCGCAGGGCGCGACGGACCGTGCTGACATCGTGTTCATCGTTTGACGAGCCATTTGACAGTGAAACTTTGGGTGGTCGTTTTGCCTCCACAAAGATGTTCACATCATCTCCATTGGCCAGTCGCACCTTTGATCCTGAGGGGTGTTCCACGATCTGTGCGTCGGTTATCACTTCAGTATTGTCGGGAATCGCGATGGCACATCCGACTGTCGGGGCATCACCTGTCAGCATGACAGAGCGCAACGTGTTCGGACTAACCTCTGAAGCTGACGTCATGAGACGGCCGAGGGCTTGCCGGATTACGGTGGCAACACCTTCTACAAGATCTTTCGGTACTGTGGAAAGAAGAGCACGCTCGGCAATGTCAGCAAGTGGCAAGCCGGTTGTGTGTCCGAGTGTGAGCCAGTGCACCAACGTCCGAGTCGAGAGCCGGTTGAGCAGGGTCGGTCCGAAATCAGAGTGTTCGCGTAGCTGAGCGGTTATAGCGACCAGGCGTTCTACGACGGAACGATCTGCGCGAAAATCCAGGGCTTGGGTTATCGGCTGACGGTTGAATTCGGCTAGTACCGCTGTCACCTCTTCGTCACACGGAAGGAAGCCCATAGGGATCATGCCCAGACCCCAACCAAATCGACGTTGGAAAGCACGACCTAATTCGGTGGTTCCGACGTAGTTTGGATTGGCTGTTGCGATCACACCAAATCGTTCGTGGACTTCAATCTCGATGTTCCCCATCTCTGTTCCAGAGACGATTAGATGGCCTGTATCCATGGCCTGTGTAAGAGCGCTTAGTAGGTCTGGGGGTAGCATGTTGATCTCGTTGATCAACAACTTGTATCCGTGCAGCATCGCTTGGATTGCGGGTCCCAGCACGGCTACCGTCGATGTTCCTCCAGATTCTCTGATTACTTCAGTCCGATGAAAGAAATCAGTGAGCGTGGTATCGCCACTGAAGGTCAATTCAATGCATGGCTCGTTGGCGAGAAAACATGCGGTTTTTACGATTGTCGTCTTTCCACATCCAGTTGGCCCGGTGAGCAGCACGGAAGGTCGTTGGTCGATGTCTCGTTCGAGTTCTGCCAGGCGAAGTAATGTTTCCGCCATCGATTTTGTGATGTGATGAAAAATGTCGTGTGATGAGGGGACCAGGCTTCTTGGATCAACAGCAGGCGAAGCTTGCCAGGCTAGTTGTTCTTTAAGATCCGCCGGAATGGGTTGATGGCTGGTGTTGTTGAACACGCGTCGTGGGAATCGTGTGCCAAGGATCTCGGTGAAGTGGGGATCAACGTGTACGTAATCCCCGAAATTTGTCGGGGTATCTTCCCCGATGGTCACGGGCGGCACGTGATGGTTGTCCGCAGTGGCTGATTTTCCAATGATCGAGTCCAGCAAGCTCAGCATGAGCCTCTCGTGTTCTCGGGCGCGGGCTTAAGCGTCATAGTAGGTGTTGCCGATAGCGACGAGCATGGATGCTAGAGCAAGCCTTGGTAGACATTAAGTGTTCGAATCGCGGCTTTTTCCCACGTGAACATTGTGGCAGCCCTCTGTCGACCATTCTTGCCCCAGTCTTGCAATTGTTGTGGGTTGCTTAGCGCGGTGCGGATGCCGCGGCTCACGTCCTCAGGGTCATTAGCATCCA
Source organism: uncultured Chloroflexota bacterium (assembly GCA_964522375.1). GTDB lineage: Bacteria > Chloroflexota > UBA11872 > UBA11872 > UBA11872 > UBA11872. The sequence goes on along the minus strand of CAZFVB010000003.1, from coordinate 60,023 downwards.
CATGGATGCCACACTTGTTCGGACCACTGCCAACAACCTGCTCCCTGAATCCAACCACGCCGGTGGTTCCGACAACGACGGCGCGCTCGCAAGCCATGGCTTCAAGGCCGACAATCCCGAACGGTTCGTATGTAGATGGCAGCACGACGAGATCAGCTGCCAGGAAGTGAGCGACGCGTTCCGGGTCCTCGACCCATTTGGTGATGAGGCTCACGGAGGATTGAATGTCGAGATCGGCCACCATCTGATGGGCGGCGTGATTCAGATCACCTGTGCCAAGCACGACCAAATGCGCGTTAGGGTGATGGGAAGATATGTCCGGCCAGGCGGTCAGCAGATTGATGATTCCCTTTACCCCGGTCAATCTTCCGATAAAAAGGACTACCGAGGTTGCTTTATCGAGACCATATCGAGCGCGCAACGCTGGTCCGCCCTGAGATCTCGGGTCAAATATGTCCGTATCAACACCGTTCCATATTGCATGAACGGTGCTGGGTTGCCAGCCATGATCAATCAAGTCCTCGACCATTGCGTTGCTCACGGTGATAGTGGCGTCTGCTGCTTGCCCGGCAGCCAATTCCCAACCGGATACGACCGGAGATGGCGTGTCCGGTTGCCGACCCCATTCGGTGCTGTGGACATGAAGGACTATCGGAACGTTAATGTGCTGGCTGAGCATGAGCGCGCATGGAGCCGCGAGCCAATCGTGGATGGCGAGGATGTCGAACGGGGCTGCTCGGTGTTGCCTTCGGATCGCATCAGCCCAATACAGGTTGGCCGAGTACAACTCGCTCAAGAAAAGTCCCCATGATGATGCACCCTGGTTAGGAATAGCCTCGTAGGCGGAAGGCAAACCAAGCACCCGCGCCCAGTGTGTGCCATCCGCAGGAGCGCTAACGTCATTCCGAAGAGCTGAAAACACCTCAACCTCATGACCGGCGGATCGAAGAGCTGGAACCATAGCCCCAGCGTAGGTTCCGAGTCCTCCCACCATGTGGGGCGGATATTCCCATGTAACCATCGCAATCCGCATGTTGTTCAGAAGGTATGCATGTGGGATAGCAGTTCTATGAGGAGCCCTCACATTGGTCGAGCATTTCACGAACGTACGGTTCCAGGATCCAATCGGTTGCTGTGGACAGTTCTGCGACGCGTTCTGGGCGGTCAGTCTTTGGGATTGCTATCACGTTTTCCTGGCTTACGAGCCAGGTCAACATGATATGCGCTGGTGGTCGATGCAGTGAGTGGCTTAACTCGTGTAGTACGGATGCACCCGGGAAACGGTCGAAATTGGCCATCGCCAGGGGTGTGTGGGCAATTACGGTCACTCCGGCTTCACGGCAGGTTTCGAGGACATCAGTTGCTACCGATCTTTCAAAAAGGTTGTACCTGATCTGGTTTGAGACGATGGGATAGGAACGCATTACGTCCAGAGCCTCTTTAAGTTGGTCACTTGAGAAATTGCTAACACCGATGTGCTGAACAATTCCCTCATCAACGAGTCGTTCCATTGCAGCCATTGTCTCAAGAATAGGGATTCCGCTGTTAGGAGAGTGGATTTGGTACAGGTCGATTGTTGATACGCGGAGTCTGGCGGCGCTGGCACGTGCATGCATTGGAACCTTGTCGCACGAAAGATTTTGAGCGGATATCTTGGTTGCTACAAAAGCTTGTTCGCGCACATTAGCGATCTCGGAACCTACGAGTGCTTCTGTATGGCCGGGTGTATCACCGGTAGCGTTATACGATTCCGCGGTGTCGATTAGTCGCATTCCGGCACGTACGCCTAGGGTAAGTACATTGCGTCCACCGAAATAGCGAGCCGTCCCAAGCCCGATTATTGGGACTGTTGTTTCTGTTTGACCGAGGGATATTTCCTTCATTTGACGATTAGCTAATTGCGTTTATGAAGTTGACATAAACTTGGCGATGGTGGTTGGTAAAGGTATCTGTTCCTAGACTTTTCCACTCCATTGGAGTGAAATATTCCGATACCTCTGCATCCGATCCTTCTTGTCCAATCCATTGCAGCCAGTGGAGATTGTCGGATTGCATAAGTAAGTGGGCTATATCGATTACGTTTTCATCTTCCGAAAGTTTTGCAGCACCGTACGCTGACATCATGAGGCCGAATAAGACGTGTTGGGAGTCGTTACCAAGAAAGAAGTCCAGTCCCCCATGGTGGCCGGCCCAGGTGGAGGGAAATGCGGACAGTCGGAGGTCACAAGCCTTTGGCCGGAAGTGGGTAATGGCTTCTGACGGGGTGAGACAGATGATTCCACGGCTGTCTAAAGCAGAGGGAAGAGCTCGTAAAAAATCGAGTATTCCCGTCTCGGCGTCGTGGTGTTCACCAAATGTTTCAAAATCCCATCCGAGCGTTACGAGTTCATTGGGGGCGCTTGAAACCCGGTCGGCAAAATGCTCGGCCGTCAACGGCCAGTTTGGCCACATACGGTCTGAAAATCTATATGCCACGTCATCGCTTAATTGAAGGTGACGTGCTAGCAACGGGAGCCTTCCTCTCTCACTGTAGAGAGGGGCACTTTCCTCATGCAGCACCCAGGAACGTCCATCAACAAAGCCACCATCGAACCCAGCTCCTGCAAGTATCTGCGCAATGCTTGGAGACATCATCAATTCAGTGGTGTCTGCAACTCGTGGGGTTTTCCCGAAGTGGCGTTGTAGGTCGTAAACCGAGCGCTGCATCCCCTTCGAAAATAGCTGTAGGTCAAGCAGCATCGAAATTGCGTGATATGGCTCGGTGGCAACAAGTTCGCAACGGTCATGACCCACTAAGGTCTTGAGGGTGGCAAGCAGTTGAGGATCCCAGGCCTCGAACTGAAAAATTGTTGATAGAGGGATGCCGAGTCCAAGTTTCATCCCTTTAGTGAGAAGTTCTCGCCAGATTTGTATGGCTGGCCGATAGGAGCGTCTCGCTACTTTCTCTAGGTAGGCTCGATTGAGTTCATCATCAAACAGCGTTTGTTCAAGAGTTTCAACGGAAGCCCTCTTAGGGATCGGAGCGGCTGGGATGCGTATCCGTCGAGGCTGATGTATCAGCGTATAGATAACCAGGTGGTCAGCGATGACTGGGTTCGATCGATAAGGGGGCACGGGCCGCTTGTTGCATATCTGATGCTACCTGAAGGCCAACTGGTGCTTGGTGGGCATGTTGGCTGTCGATTCTCAACGGGGTGCCTTCTTGGTTGTCTTGCTGAAACGTGGATCGGATTGCGAGGGAATCTTGCTTTTACTATGAGCGAAGCACGACCATGGGAACCAATGTCGTTTTGAACATAGTGGCGTGCTTCAAGAAACGCGTAGGCTTTTCCCTCACCTGTTCCAGCTTTGTCTGCGATGCGGATGGTTGAGGTTCTTGATTTTTCGCAGTGGGGTGGATCGCCCATGGGTAGTGATTGACGAGGTAGATGATAAATAAATCGGGTGTTGCTCCTAATCCCGGATTAGGCGGAGGTATCGCGTCAGCAGCCTCCATCGTGGTTGCGTCGATTGCTGTTAGTCGTGGACTGGGATTTGTCAGACAGGCGGTGATCAACGCCAGATTCGGGGTGGGTGCCGAAGCTGATGCTTGGTTTGCAGCGTTCCGCATTCCCGACACGGTTTTCATGTTGCTTGCCGGTGGTGCGCTGGTTTCTGCGTTGATTCCTGTATATGCGGAGGTCAAGGCACGTGGCGAGCCAGAGGCGCTGTATCGGCTTCTTTGCGGTGTGGCTTCCCTTGTTCTCTTTGCCACTATCGTGTTGGCCGCTCTCGGCATATTACTGGCAGTTCCCCTCATGTCGGTAATTACACCAGGCTTTGATGCTGCGACCAAGACGTTAGCGATTGAGGCATCTCGGTGGTTGATGCTGTCGCCAGTACTTCTGGCGTTGAGCGCAGTAGTAAAGGCGGCTCTTCAATCCGAACGAAGGTTTGTGTTGCCGGCGCTTAGTCCAGTTTTCTACAACTTAGGGATAATTTTGGGTGCAGTATTTCTTTCATACACCCATGGGTTAATGGGCTTGGTGTGGGGCACGCTTGTTGGTGTATGCCTGCATATTGGCATTCAACTTCCGGGTGTTCTTGTTCGTCGGGTTCCGCGGGTGATGCTTGGTTACAACAATCCGGATGTGCTCCGTGTGCTTGGGCTTATGTGGCCTCGATTGCTTGGAGTAGCGGTCCTGCAGGCTAGCTTGATCGCTGTGACAATATTGGCCTCGACGCATGGCCCCTCAAGCGTGGCCGCGATCAATAACGGATTCATGTTGATGTTGTTGCCGCTTGGCATCTTTGCAATGTCTCTGGGTGAAGCGTCTCTACCTGAATTGTCAGAACGATGGGCGACGGGTGATCACAAGACGTTTGCCCTGCGTATGAGTGGTATATGGCGCCACGTGATGTTCCTGACCATTCCTTCGGCGGTTGGCCTGGTTGTTTTGGCTGAGCCCCTAGTTGCAGTGCTTTTCCAGCGTGGCGCATTTGATATTCGTGCGACCGAGCTTACTGCGATCGCGCTTCGATACTTTGCGATTGGCTTGGCCGGTCATGCGGTTGTCGAGATTCTTGTCCGTGGATTTTTCGCAATGCATGACACGCGTACCCCGGTTGTTGTCGGTTCGATCAGTCTCTTGGCGCATGTGGTGCTGTCATGGTTGCTCGGGCTATGGATGGGCATTGGCGGAATTGCTCTTGGCGTCTCGATCGGCGTGCTGATCGAGGCGGTGATTCTTGCGCTTGTTTTTCGGCGTCGATCGGGTGTTCGGATCGGTACGGAGGAAATACGAAGTGTGTTTTCGGCTGTTATGGCTGCACTGATAATGGGGGCTACTGTGGCCATACTGCGCATGCTGACCTGGTCACCCGGAGTTGTCGATGCGGGATCGTCACTTCTAGTGCTCATGTATGTAGTGCTTTCGCTGGGGATTTATCTGTTTGTGATGGCTCTGCTTGGTAGTGGGGAGCTTGTAGAACTGAGAACTCGGATGAATCTGCGAGCGCGGGTTTCCGGTCCACGTCGATAGAATGACCAATGGTTATGGAAGCCGAAATCCCACAGATCCAAACGCGCAACTTTTGCATCATTGCTCATATTGATCATGGAAAGTCCACGCTGGCGGATCGAATGCTTGAGCTCACCGCTACGCTCCAGGCTCGAGAGATGCGTGAGCAGGTGCTTGACTCGATGGATCTTGAACGGGAACGAGGTATCACGATCAAGGCGCACCCAGTACATATGACACATGAGTTTGCTGGTGAAATCTATGCGATGAACTTAATCGATACTCCCGGGCACGTTGATTTCAGCTATGAAGTTTCACGGTCGCTTGCAGCGTGTGATGCTGCTGTATTGCTCGTGGATGCCACCCAGGGGATGGAGGCTCAGACTCTCGCGAATGCGTATGCCGCTACTGAGTTGGATCTAGTGATCATTCCGGTGGTTAACAAGATTGAGTTGCCAACGGCTCGGACCGATGACGTCGTCAAAGAGCTCGCTGAATTTTTGGGTGTTGCTGAATCCGAAGTCATTCAAGTGTCTGCTAAATCTGGACTCGGGGTTCGTCGGCTGCTAGATCGAGTGGTGGAGGTTACGCCGGCTCCTGAAGGAAATCCTGAATCGAAACTTCGTGCGCTTGTTTTCGACTCGACATATGACCAGCATCTAGGTGTCGTTGCCTATGTGCGTGTGGTTGACGGGAGTCTGAATAAAGGAGATCGGCTTCGACTGGTCCAAGCGGGCACTCGTGCCGAGGCTGTCGAGGTTGGCGTTTTCGTGCCGACACGTAAGCAGCAGGACACTCTCAAGACTGGCGAAGTTGGGTTTGTCGCGACCGGGCTTAAGGATGCCCACGATTGGCCGGTGGGTGACACCGTGACGGTGGAGCGGGATGGGAGTCAGGACGCATTACCCGGGTATCGATCACCTAAGCCTCTGGTTTTTGCTGGTCTCTATGCGACTGACCCGGAAGCCTATCCAGATTTACGTGACGCGTTGGCGAGGCTCCGGCTGAGTGATCCGGCCCTTACCTTTCAGCCCGAAAAATCAGCCGCTCTAGGATTCGGGTTTCGTGCAGGATTCTTAGGTGTGTTGCACATGGACATTGTTCGTGAGCGTCTCGAGCGCGAGTTTGGACTTGAGTTAGTTATTACGACACCGCAAGTCGAATACGAACTTGAGCATCGAGACGCCACCGTGACGGTTCTCGACAGCCCAGGGGAATTCCCCGAGCCTTCCGCCATTGCGGAAATTCGGGAACCATGGATGCGGCTTAGTGTGGTCACCCCCACGGACTATATTGGCTCTGTAAGCGAGTTGTTATCCAACCGTCGCGGCGAGCACCACAAGCTCGAACATTTAGAGCCGACCCGAGTTTTGATCGAATACGATATGCCGTTGGCGGAAATGCTGAGCGGTTTTTTCGATTCTCTAAAGTCGGTAAGTCGTGGGTACGCATCGATGGACTACGGGTTTTTGGGCTATCGGGCTGCGGATCTCACAAAGCTGGACATCCGGGTTAATGGCCAACCTGTGGATGCGCTTTCGACGATTGTCATGCGTGATCGTGCGGCGGCTATTGGGCGAGACCTGGCACTTCGACTAAAGCGTGAAATCCCTCGACAGCTTTATGAGGTGGCAGTTCAGGCAGCTGTGGGGTCTCGGATAGTGGCTCGGGAGACGGTGCGTCCGTTACGGAAAGATGTGTTGGCCAAGTGCTATGGACGTGACGTTTCTCGGAAGAAAAAGCTTATTGAGTCTCAAAAAGAAGGCAAACGGCGTATGAAGCGGGTAGGTCAGGTTGATATTCCCCAGGAAGCGTTTTCTGCCGTTCTGGAAATGAGTGGAGTCGGGACGCGCCAACACTAGGGCAATCAAAATAAATCCATTTATGGACATGGTCGGCATTGCCGGTATTGGAGCGCACCACTTTTCTTGCCCCCGTACCGATCTTCATCGCCTCCGGAAGTGGCAAATGAGATGCTGGTCATGACGAGCAATGCTCCACCCAGCAGGGCTCTGAATATCTTCGTGGCCATTGATGATTTCACCCGGATATGTTCCATGATGAATGGTGCCAGAATTTAGCACGTGAGAATTTTCTGGGTCTGTGTGTCGTGATGCCAATGTGCGAACACTTTGGGGCCGAAGGCGGTCACGGGATTCGACGAGCCCCACCCTAGTTGTTCTTTTTGAGGTGCAGGCTCATCACGACTTCCCCAAAATGCCTTCTCACCATGTTGAAAAACCATTGGAAAGGTCGCGGGTCATTCAGGAACCCGTGTTGCTCGAACAGCAAGCGAGCAGGTGCGTTTTCGCCTTCAACCCGGAGTGTGATTCGGTCGTAGTGACGCGCTTGCGCTAACTTGACGGCGTGAAGAAGCAATGCGGATCCATAACCGCGACCTCGCTCATTCGAGGCAACCGCTAGCGCGCTGATGTAGGCCTCACCTTCGTGTAGCCAATGCGGCGGTAGCGGCGGGATGTGATAAGCCACTCGCAAGGCCCGGAGAGGACCGAGCGCGCGCGCCATTGCGAAAAATGCTCGCGTGCCAGCGGCTGGTGTGGCTCCATTGCGCCATCGTATGAGGATGAGGCCGACGCACGTCCCGTGTCGCTCCGCTAGCCAAGCGTCGGGAAGGGATCCAAACGCGTGTAAGCCGTAACCAATGGCCAAGGCTGCTTGGCGATCTCGGTCACCGAAGATGTATGTGAACGTTTCCGGGAAGGCATCCAGCATGAGCCGACCGACCGATTCGATGTCTCTACTCGTTGCTGTTGCCGGACGTATGGCAACCATTTACTGATCGCTAGTGCGAATGTGTCGGGAGGTCACAATACATGGTACGGCGTTGTCGCACATATTCACCTGTGCAGGAGTTAGGGGGGCATCGCACTAGGCATGACATGTTTTCGTTTGGCCCGAGGTCAGGGTGTTCGGTTTGGCCTGTTAAGACTTCAACTTGGCTTCCCTTGCAGCCAGCATTTTGGCCGTATCTAGGACGGGCACGATGTCGGCGGTTCCAGCTGGAATGATGGGCCAGAGCCCCATCAGAATTTGTGTGGCGTCGCTTGCCTCGACAACGAAGAACACCCGATGCCCGGCAGGATCAGTCCATGCGCCAATGACGTTGTCCACATTGGCTTCGAGCGCAGATAGCACAGACCCGAAGGTGGCATTGCCTGCCTCCTCGTCGTGCAGTGGGCATGTGGATTCATCGTGACGGTGTGTAATGTGAAAGAGCATATGTGTAGCCTTACGCTTGGATGGACTGGTAGTTAATTATTAGATAGTTGGCTTGATATGTGGGGGATTCCTATTTAAGCCGATATTTGTACGGAGGGGATTTGCTTAGGTTCGAGGATGACCATTCAGTTGGGATGTTTTATATCCGCAACTACTACAGCGTTGGCCAAGAGTTGCTTGACGATTTGCTGACTGCTGCGGCTGTATGTCGTCGATGGCGAGTTTACGATGGCTACTCTTCCTAAGAGCGGCGTGTCGGCTGGTTTTGAGTTGGCGGCGGGTTACCAACCGGCCGGCGATCAACCGCGAGCCATCGCGAACTTGGTGCAAGGTCTAGAGGCCGGCCATCGTGCACAAACGTTGCTAGGAGTAACGGGTTCAGGCAAAACGTTTACGGTGGCCAACGTCATTCAACAGATTCAGCGTCCGGCTCTTGTTCTTGCGCATAACAAGACGCTGGCTGCGCAGCTGGCAACCGAGTTCAAGGAGATCTTCCCTCGAAATGCGGTGGAGTATTTCGTCAGTTATTACGACTACTATCAACCCGAGGCCTATATTGCTAGGTCTGACACGTACATTGAAAAAGACACCGACATCAACGCGGAGATCGAGAAACTCCGGTATTCGACGACCCGCTCTTTGTTTGAACGACGAGATGTCATCGTCGTCGCGACAGTCTCATGCATTTACGGAATCACCCCGCCGGAGGACTACGGCGATTTAAGCCTTTCCCTTGATGTGGGCGGCGAGTTTGAGCGGCAGCGTCTTTTACGAACTCTTGTAGGGCTGCAATACATGCGGAACGACGCGTCGCTTGAGCATGGACGTTTCCGAGTGCGTGGTGAGGTGCTTGAGATTTTCCCGACCTACGATGACTTTGCGGTTCGGATCGAGTTTTTTGGCGATGAGCTTGAACGAATTGTGAAGCTCGAGCCGCTCACCGGGGAGATATTGGAAGAACTGCAACGTGTCACGATTTATCCGGCTCGGTTCTATGTCACTCCGGCCGAGCGGCTAACTGCAGCTGTTACGACGATTGGCCAAGAACTTGATGAACGCCTCGCTCAATTGGAGGCCCGGGGCAAGGTTTTGGAGGCTGCTCGGCTCCGGCAACGAACAAATTTCGATATCGAGATGTTGAGGGAAACGGGGACGTGTTCGGGCATCGAGAACTACAGTCGCCATCTCAACGTTCGACAAACAGGTGACCCCCCGTGGGTGCTCTTGGACTACCTGCCGGAGGACTATTTACTGGTAGTTGACGAGTCACATGTGACGTTGCCGCAGGTACGGGGCATGTTGGCCGGTGATCGGGCCAGGAAAGAGGCTCTTGTGGAATACGGGTTTCGTCTCCCGTCAGCATTCGATAACCGGCCTTTATCGTTTGAGGAATTTGAGCAGCACTTCAACACGGCTGTCTTTATGTCGGCGACCCCAGGTGCTTATGAACACGAACATAGCGAGCAAATCGTGGAGCAGATCGTGCGGCCGACAGGTTTGATTGATCCAGCTATAGAAGTTCGTGACACCAGGGGGCAGATTGATGATTTGGTTGGTGAGATCAACAATCGAGTGCAGGTTAACGAACGAGTATTGATTACGACCTTAACCAAGCGGATGGCCGAGGAGTTGTCTGAGTATCTTGCGGAACTGGGTATCCGGGTGCATTACCTGCATTCGGAGGTTGAAACCCTCGAACGTGTTGAAATCTTGAGTGATTTGCGCCGAGGCGTGTATGACGTGGTGGTGGGTATCAACCTCTTGCGCGAGGGTATTGATTTGCCCGAAGTGAGCCTTGTCGCAATTTTGGACGCCGACAAGGAAGGGTTTCTTCGTTCCGATACTTCACTGGTTCAAACCATTGGTCGTGCGGCTCGGCATGTGAATGGTCGAGTTCTCATGTACGCGGACGTCATTACGCGGAGCATGCAGCGTGCGATTGACGAAACATCCCGTCGTCGGGAACTACAGGTGGCCTACAACACGGAGCATGACATTACGCCAGCTTCTATTGTCAAAGGGCTCAGTGACCTGACGGACCGGGTTGCCAAGGAGTCTGGAGACGAACGTTCGACAGGCATCGATGAAGATGCGATTAGGGAACAGATGGGTTTTGTTCGTATCGATCAAATGTCGCGGTTGGAAGTTGCTCAAGCAATTAAGGAACTCGAGAGCCGGATGCGTCTGGCGGCTGACAGTTTGGATTTTGAGAAGGCTGCTGTGTTGAGGGATGAAATAAGCAGGATGCGAGAAGAGCTGTCGTCGCTAACCGTGTAACGTGTTGTTAGCACTCGATTGTGGGCTAACGAAGTGAGTGGAAGCATCCAGATTTGTTTCATCGACGACACGTGGGCAGTTCTGAAAGCTAGGTGAGGGTCGCGTTGCTAATACAGTCGCTTACTCGTGTTCGGGATCGCCTGGCACCCGCGCTTGCCTATGCCCAGTATTCACGCTTGTGGCAGGCCAATGCTGGAAGCCAAATCGCTTTCTGGATGCAACAAGTTTCTCAGGGTTGGCTTGTGCTGGAATTAACCGAATCAGCTTTTGCGTTGGGCCTATTGGCCTTTTTTCGTTCGATCCCCATGTTGCTGCTGTCGCCTATCGGAGGAGTGCTTGCCGATCGGCTTGACCGACGGGCCATTGTGATCACAGCGCAGGCCCTAATCGGCGTCACGATGTTAATGATTGCCTTATTGGTGCAGATTGAGCGTATTCATATGGTGCACCTCGTTATTTCTTCATTGGTCGTGGGCACGTCGTTTGCGATCAATATGCCGTCGCGCACCTCCTTGGTGGCTGGGTTAGTCCCCCGGCAACATCTGAGTAATGCCATTGCCCTTCACAGTACGACGATGAACAGTGCGCGAATTTTGGGTCCGTCGATAGCAGGTTTGCTCATTGGGGCGTTCGGTATCGCAGTGACCTATTTCACACAGGTTCTTGGTTATGTGTGGAGCACCTTGAACATGTTTCGGATCACGTCGCCACCGCGTGCGAAACGTCCTCGGACCTCAACTTTGACGGACTTGCGTGAAGGGTTTGCGTACGTTGCCCGGACCAAGACCATGTTGGCCTTAATGTTATTGGCACTGGGTCCATCGCTTTTTGGTATGCCGGTCACGTACTTAATGCCGGCATTTGTTCGGCAAAGCTTGGGGGCTGGCCCGGAAGCGTTAGGGTTCTTGCTCGGGGCGTTGGGCGTGGGTGCGCTAGCAGGCTCGGTTGTTGTGGTCACTTATTCGAATTTCAGGTTCAAAGGCCGAGTCCTGTTCGGCGCAATACTGATGCACGGCTTGTTGTTAGTGGGCTTGTCGTTTACTCGTTCTATCGAGACTGCCGCAATCGCAATCGCGTTCGTGGGGTTTTTTCAGTCCGTCTATATGGCTACAAACCAAGCGACATTGTTGCTGCTTGTTCCTGACGATCTTCGTGGTCGGGTGATGTCATTACGGATGATGACGTTCGGTCTGTCGCCGCTCGGTCTGCTCCCGATGTCATACATTGCCGAAGTCCGAGGTGTCTCGATGGCAATGTGGCTGGGCGGGCTTTCCACCTTCGCCGTCGGGGTTTGTGTTCTGCTCTGGGCCCGCAATCTGTGGAACCTGCAGCCAGAATACGAGGGCCTCCCAGATCGTCCATGAGTCTCACTCGCCTGATGGCGGGGGATCAGCTTGTCCTGATCCTGACCTTGTTAAGCGGGTTGCCAGCGCGTTGTGCTTTGGGCCGGCTCATGTGTTCGTCGATGCTGATCAAAGGCTTCCCACGTGCTGATTACTCGTTCTGGCCGTAAACGGCTGCGCACGAGAAAGTCAGGTTCTGGCGGATAGCAACTCAAGCCTGATCTCTCACTGTTTTCTGCAGGTGTCCCATTGTTGTGCGTCTTATCACTCGGGGAAGACAGCGGAAAATTTGTGGGCAAGTCGGTGCTTTGGTATCGAATGTCGATGCTCCATCGGACGACGTCGCTAAGGTTAGGCGTGGATCGGTGGGCAGTTCGGTTTGTAAGTAGAACGACACCACCCCTGTTGATAGGGACTGGAACAATCCGTTCTCCAGGGAGGTCATCCTCCGAAATTTCCAGGTATCCGCGACTTGGCGTTCTGCCGGGCACATTTAGCTCTGGGGCTGTCCCGCCGGCAGGCAGTTCTCGGTGACGCACGATGCCTCCTGTATGGCTTCGGGGCATCACCTCGAGGCAGCCTCGCTCTACGGTCGCATCAACAAATGGCACCCAGACGGTGAGGATTAGGCTCTTGTCGCAAACCGGTTCGAAGTATCCGGAATCCTGATGCCATGGGACTTCCCCATGCCAATGCCCTGGAAGTTTTGGTCGCAGTACATATACCGCCGACGCGATGATTTCTGGGCCTACGATGCTTTCGGCAATGTCTAAAAGGCCGGGATTTGTAAGGAGAGGAAAAACTCCTTGGGCTTCAAGTGATCGTCCTAACAACGACCAATACAGGTCTTCATGTTCCTGATGGATTTTCCAGAGGCGGGTTTCAAACGGTTCATCGGCGTAGGTTTGGCTTAGATCCCCTCGCGTCACGGCCTGCGTTGCTCGGTCATCAATCACAGCGGTGATCTCATCAATAGCTGGCTGGAGGCCTATCGGATCAAAGGCCTTGGGGACGACGAGATAGCCTTCACGGGTGAAGAATTCCACGTCTGTTTCGGTGAGTTTCACGAAAGAGTTTCTATCGATGACAGATTGATGGCCTAGTGTAAGTCAGCAATAGTGTCGGGTTGAGCACTTGGACGGTGGGATCACCATTTGCCATTGATGACCCATCCCCCGTCAGCCGTCAAGGTGTGTCCGTTTACATAGCTCGCGTCATCTGATAGGAGGAAGATGGCGGCCTTTGCGATTTCATCTGGGTGTGCCAGTCGACCGGTGGGGACGCGCTCGAGCATTCGATCGAGCTTCCATTGGCCGTCCCTCACAAGCCCAGCCTGAAAGAGTGGTGTGTCGGTATAGCCGGGTGCTACGGCATTAACGCGAATATTGTGTTCGGCTAGTTCGAGTGCCATCACTTGGGTCAACATGATGACGGCGGCCTTGGAGGTGCAGTAGGCAGCCCGTAGTGGGAAGGCGCGCTGGCCGTACATTGAGGCTATGTTGACCAGGGAGCCACCGCCGTGCTCACGCATATATCGGGCTGCGGCCTGGGCACCGAAAAACACACCTTCCACATTGATATGCATTACTCGTCGCCATTCGTCGCGCGAGTGGTCAAGGACGGTGTCAGACGACCCAGTCCCTGCACTTCCAATCCACCCGTGAAGGCCGCCGAGTTTCTCGGTGGCAAGGGTTACGAGATCGGATTGGTCGGTTTCTGAGGTGACGTCTACGAGGTGGCTCACGGCTTGTTGGCCGGTTTCTTCCACTAGTCGTGCAGTTTCGGTAAGGCCTTCCTGGTCGATGTCGCCGAGGGCCACGTTTGCACCTTCAGCAGCAGCAGCCACAGCACATGCTTGGCCGATTCCAGATGCGGCGCCTGAAATTCCGATGACTTTATTTTTGAGGCGCACGTTTGATCTCCAGTCTTAGGGCCTGTACAGAGACAAAGAGTAATGCACCTTCTGCGTGGACGTTTCGGTGTAGGGCCTCGTTACAATTATTGGCCCTTGTTCTCGAGGGGTCGTCATGGCTATTGAATGTGCGAGTGGGGTCGCTGTGCAGGTGCGGCGAATCACCGCTGGCCCTGCAGGTCACTTTTTTGGCTACTACGACATGCCAGCATGGGACATGTCCGATCGGTGGATGTTGGCACAGCGCGTGACCCGTGATGTTGGGATACCGACGAGTGGAGACATGGCGACCATTGGCCTCATTGACACCCAGGGCTTGTGCCGATTCGAACCAGTTGCGACAACGCGTACCTGGTCGTGGCAGCAAGGAGCGATGTTGCATTGGTTGCCCGAGCAGGGCCCGCGGACCTTTGTACACAATGACATTGACCGCGGTCGTTTTGTGGCCAGGGTCCGCGATGTTGATTCAGGTGTGCTACGGGTGCTTGATCGGCCGATCGCAGCCCTGACTCACGATCAGTCACGGGCCTTGAGTCTTAACTTTGCCAGGCTCCGAGTTCGGCCGGAGGTTGGTTATCCGGGAGTGCCTGATCCGTGGGAAGGTGTCGACCATTCTGAGGACGATGGAAATTTTGTGGATGACCTCGAGTCGGGTTAGTAACGACTGGTCGCGTCGCTAGATGCGATTGTGACGACCTGTCACGACCCATCCATGGACGGGGCTGTGAACTGGGTGAACCATCTGATAGTTAGCCCGGATGACGCTGCCGCTATGTTTGTCCATCGATGGTGGCCTCCCAGCGCGCCTCGATTTCGGACCAGATTTATGCTGCTTACGCTGGATGATTTTTCGATTCGTGAAATATGGCCAGCGCGCGTGTCTCACATGTGCTGGCGGTCGCCTACCGAGATTGTGGTTTCGGGTGTGGCGGCTGACGTGGAAGTAGATCCTTTTGCGCCCACGATCCCGTATCACGATATGGGATTTCGCATTCTTGATGTAGCGATGGGGAATGCGAGGCGTATCGGTGCGCAATTGCTACCTCCTGATGGCCACTGCACCTATCGGCCTGGCGGTCGTTATATTCTGACTGACACGCCTGTGGATCAGAATGGGATGCGAGGACTCTTGATATTTGATGAACTGACGGAGCGTGTTCTCAGTCTTGCCAGATTTCACGTGCCTTCTCGATACCATGGATCAGTTCGGTGTGATCTCCATCCGCGGTGGAATCGTGGTGGAAACTCGGTGTGTATCGACTCGGTCCATGAAGGCTCTCGGCAAATGTATGTGCTTGACGTGTCCGGTGCTCTCCGGGCCTGGAGTCCGGAGGTGATGCAATGAGTGCTCGACCGGGGCGCGAGGTGCTTCTTGAGATTCTCAAGGCTGAGGGTGTGCGCTATATCTTTGGCAACCCCGGCACGACTGAAGGCGCCATCATGCATGCCCTTGAGACATGTGGGGATCTGGAATATTTCCTGGTGACGCAGGAGGGTGTGGCGATGGGTATGGCTGATGGGTATGCCCGGGAGTCCGGCCAGCCTGCTTTCGTGAACCTTCATATTGAGACCGGCTTGTCGAACGGGTTAAGGCTGCTCTTCAATGCCTCGGCGGGCGGCACCCCGATGGTCCTTACATCCGCGAATAGCGATGTGGACAAGGTGGCTGAGGGCCGGACGGATCTCGTGGAATTGACCCGGCCTTTTACCAAGTGGGGGGCCGAGGTGACCCGTGCGGATCAACTTGGTCGCGTGATGCGACGGGCGTTTCGGACGGCCAAGACGCCACCAACAGGGCCGACCTATGTGTCCATTGCGCAAAACGTCCTGGACGAACTCACCGATGACGAGGTGATAGCTTCGGGGGATCTGGGAACGGCGGTGGCAGCCGACCAGTCGATGATTGAGACGGCAGCCCATGTGCTGGTGGGTGCGAAGCGTCCGGCGTTACTCGTCGGCGATCGTGTGGCTCAGTACGGCGCAGTAAAGCCAGCGGTTGCCTTGGCCGAATTAGTTGGGGCGGCTGTTTACGGAGTGTCCTATCCGGCAATGGTGTTTCCAACCTCTCATGATCACTGGCAGGGCTTGCTTCCGCCGTACGTCCCGTTTTATCGGGAAGCGCTTGCTGATGTGGACGTATTGGTCGCGGTTGGAGCTCGAGTGTTTCACGATTTTTTCAAGGCGGCAACGGATGTCCTGCCGGCGGATGCGCAGTTAATTCAGATTGATATCAATCAGGATGAGATCGCACGCACTGAACCTGTGGATGTAGGGATCTGGGCGGACCCTGGCCGTGCGTTGCAGGGGCTCTGTTTGGCGGTGGCTGCGGTACAGACGGATGCACAGAAGGCGACGGTGGTTCACCGATCGGCCTTGCTGGCTTCATCGAGCGCGGATCGACGACGTCAAGCTGGTCATGGCGCACAGGTGGGCGGGCTGGACCGTCCGATGTCGGTCGCATCCATGATGGCCGCGCTTAACGAGGCGCTGCCCGATGAGGTGATTATTGTCGACGATAGCGTGTCGGCCCGCATGGATCTCCACGCCGCGGTGTGTTTTGACGAGCGACGTCGGGTGCATGCCGAACGAGCTGGTGGTGCGATCGGGTGGGGGATGGGCGCGACGCTCGGTGTATCGCTCGGTGCTCCGGGCGTTCCGGTAGTTGGAGTGATCGGTGATGGAAGCGCCATGATGACGATCCAGGCACTATGGACAGCGATGACCTATCAACTGCCCGTGGTGTACGTCATCTGTAACAACGCGTCCTATCGAATCCTCAAGGTGAACTTGCAGCGTTGGTTTACTGATGTCTTGGATGATCCGTCAGCGTCCAGCAAGTATCTCGGCATGGACTTTGATCGGCCGTTTGATCTGGCGGCGATTGCCCAGGCGTTCGGCGTGTCAGCTGAACGGGTTGAGGACGCGGATGAAGTTGCACCGGCTATTCGACGGGCCCTGGCCCTGGGTGGGCCGGCGCTCATCGACGTTGTGGTGGACGGGTCGGTTTAGGCGGCCAATTCGTGCTTAGGGCACCAGCACGACTTTTCCCACATGTTGTCGGGATTCCACTGCGGCATGGGCGTCGCTGGCCTGATGGAGTGAGTATTCAGCCCCGACGATCGGGCGTAGTTGTTGCGCTGCGACGAGCGTGAGGAGATCTCGCATGATGGCGGGGGCGTGGGCATCGTGATTGCTACGCCCGCCCCAACCGATAAGTCGGATGTTTTTTGTCCAGAACGGCAAAAAATCTACCGTCGCGGCCCCTGTGAAGGAGTTTGAGCCCAGGCTCACGAGGCGGCCGCCTTCAGCCATGAGAGCAGGACTAGTCGTGAAGATGTCACCGCCGACAGGATCCCAGACTACGTCCGGGCCGGTAGTTCCCGTCAACCGGGCGACTTCGCTCGCGATATCGTCCGTCTCGCTATTGAGTACGTAATCGGCACCTAAGGCGAGGATCGGATCGACCTTATGCCTGCTGCCCACAACACCAATCACGGTGGCCCCAAAATGTTTGGCCAGTTGAACCGCGAGCACCCCCGTGCCGCCGGATGCGGCATGAATTAATACGGTCTCTCCAGCTTGGAGGCCAGCAGCCGTTCGGAGCGTGTGATAGGCCACGGGGGCATAATCGAAGGCGGCGGCTTCTGTAGGGGTGAGAGATTCCGGGAATTCGGTGGGTCCTGGGGCTTCGGGTGTGCCGGCAGTAAGCTTCGTTGCGGGAAGTACTGCGATATCGACGTAGGCCCCGGGATGGAGGCCGCCGACCAGGTGTCGGTCGCCAACTTCGAGGCCACTTACGCTGGATCCAAGACCAATGATTTCAACGCACGCGGTCCCACCCGGGAACCATGGTGGAGCCCCTATGCCGTAGCTCGGTTCCTCGGGGGATCCGACTCGTCCGCTACCACCATGCCGTTTATGGAGTTCGATGAAATCCACGGCTACGGCCAGTACCCGAACTTGCACTTCGTCGTGACCTGGCGATGGTTCTGGTATCTCGATCATTGTGAGGACGTCGGGCCCTCCGAATTGCTCATAGATGACAGCTCGCACAGGTGTTACCAATCCGTGGAGATCAGGACAGAGTCCAGGTAGATGAAATTGCCGACGTGGTGGTGGCCGTCGATTTCCGCATCGGTAGTTATTCTTTGAGGACGAGGTGAATCATGACGCGGGTCTGGGGGTTCTGGCCACTCAAGGAACAATCCAGGCGGAGCCATCCCCCGAAGTCTCGGAGTGGCAGGGTGTACAGGCCAGGGCCACTTATGGTGGGAAATTCGGATCCGTGGTCGCACCAGAAGAGGCCATCCGGGGACACCTGAACACGGGCCTTGAGTTCAGCGTTTCCACCAGCCATGTCCGCCACCTGGATAAACCAGCGAGCCTCACTGGCCCATGCGCACTCGTACGGCTCGGTCGAAAAGTCGGACTCAAAGGTGGCGTTTTTTTCGATGACAGCGGTAAAGAAGTGACGCATGGAAGTTACCAATCTACTGAGATCAGGACAGAGTCTAGGTAGAGGAAATTGCGGACGTTGCTGGTGGTTCGGACATCGAAGCAAAAGTTCAACAAGCGGTTAATACCCCAGTAGCTCTCGTCGGTCGGTAATACCGGTACGCCGGCGAGATCCAGTGTGAGGTCATTGACCTGTAACTCAATGTTTTGTCGGGATTCGAGATCGAACTGCCAGCGGAGGTAATGCCAATTGACCTTGGTGGGCACTTCGTTAAAGCAGAGTTGTTGGTTGCCGCCCGGGACGGGTGCCCACTGGTCCGGCCGAGCGACATGAACGTCGTTTTGGGCCGAGGGCGTGCCGCCTTGCAGCATGCGGGTTGTGGGATGGAGGGCCGTCTTGTACATCCACCGCTGGGTGAATTCACCGGTCTCGTTGGTGTTTTCATAGCGCAACGCGCACATGTATCGCTGCCCGGGGTCTGTGCCTTCGCAGATATCATTCCAGATGGTGAACGACCCAAACTGGGCTTCGGAGGGGTGGTAATTCCCGTCCCAGGACCGGATTTCGGAGGCGTTGGGGCCGAACGTTTGTTCGGCTTTATACGTGAACCAGGTTTCGACCTGGACCCGACCGTTGGTGGGCGAGGTGAGCCGCTTGATGCCGACAGCCTGGTGGAATTGGCGGGGCCGGGTGGCGAGCTTGAGCGAATAGGTGCCGTTCATGGAGCCGTGGGTACCGAGATCAAAAAAGGTGCAGGTGCTGAGCTGGACGGGCCGCATATCACTGAAGACCGGCTGCAACTCGTTGAGGTCGCCATTGTGATTGCCCACAAGTTCGCACCACCCCTGAGCCCCCTTGTCAAAATCATCGAAGGACAGGATGCGGGGTAGCGGGTTGTATTTGCTCAGCTGAATGTCGTTAGTAAGGGTGGCAGTCATCGTGTCTCACGACGTGTCGTTTTGGTCATTATCCACATCTACTTGAAAACGTTCGACTTGGGCTAAGGGGTGACCGTTTTAGATTTTGGGCGACGGAACTTGGCGATGACGACGCCGGCAAGCAGGCTGAAACCTGTTGCGGCTGAGGCCATTAGGCCAATGCGCAAGGATTGCGGTTCATAGCGAAGATCGACGCGATGGGTGCCGGCTGCTAGCGGGATGGCGCGAGCCGCGATGTTGGCGGGAAGAATCGGTGTTGCGACGCCGTCCACAAACGCTTTCCATCCGGGATAGACCATGTCTTTGAGGAGCAAGATGGTTGGGGTCTTGGCATCGGTCTGGAACGACATGGCCGTGGGCTGTTCCTCGATTTTTGTGATCGTGCCGATTCGAGTGGACGTGGTCGGGAGTGGCTCCAAGAGATCTGGATGAATAGACGGGCCCCACGGGCCGGCTTCGACCACCGGGCGGATCGGGAATTCCCATGTACCGCGGAGCATGCGGTCCAGGCTCTCCTCGGGATTGGTGGTGAGTCGTATACGCGAATAGAGCGCAAATCGAGGTCCTGCTTCGTACGGCAGGACAAGTATCGGTGGGTCTGCGGGCACCTGAACCTGTTCCGGAATCTCTACTGGCGTTAGGGTGCCTGCCTCGTTCATTACGGCGGCTCCATGGATGGTGAGTCTGGGCCCGGGAACGTTGACCTTGAGCAGCACAAGTGAAGCTGTTCCGGTCGTCGGCAGAGGGATTCGGGTGCGAGTGTAGATGCTGCTTTGCCTGCTTCCCACAGTGGCGACGACATCGGCCATCGTGTGGGCGGACGGCCGATGCTGCAAAGCTCCAAACCCGGTTCGCTCAGAAACGTCCTGCCCGGTACGGATGGAGTGCTCGCTGATCAGTTTTTTGCCGTCGAGCAGTCGAGCTATCGCTACAACATGGTTGTTCGGGAGGTCGAGCGCTCCGTCGAGTGATGTCACAAGATGTAGCTCACGTGATCGATCGTCCTGGGGTAAATGCACGGTGGCCTCGGCGGCTGTCGACCACCGGTCAATAGCTAGAACTGGCCGATTGATCGAGTACACGAGCCCATCTGATTCATCGAAGTGGCTTTCATGGCCATGGCGAGCGTTCGAAAGATGGACGGCGGTAGCGACACCGAGGACTGACGCGATCCGCGGGGGATTTCGAGGCCAGGCTTCAAGCAGGAGTCGCATGCGATTGGGGACCAGGGGTGTATAGGCGGAGGTTTCAGGTCGGCGTTCCACGAGCAGGCGGTTTGATCCGAGTGCGATCGATTCCGACACAAACGCGCGGGGATAGGTGCCGGATGGGACGAAGTTTGCATACGGTGTCGGCGTGAAAATCGTGGTCAGCGTGGCTGTGGGATGAAAGGTGGCGGCAAATCCCCCAAGCTCGATAGCTGCGATGGTTACGACGAGAGGGCCTACAAGCGGCCGCCGCACGAAAGCTGCGATCACGAGTGCTACGAGTGCTGCGGCCGAGGGCAGCAACGTCAGGAGGTTTCGCGGATCGGTGGATGCGATCGCGAGATCATACCGATCAATACCGGGTGCCACGGGGATAAGGTCCGGCTGCGTTGCGACCCAGGCATTGAATGTGCCGAGGGCTGACGGTTGCGTGCGCAGCCAATAATTGGTGATGGCTAATGCGGTGATGGAAAGGGCGACAAGGGCCGTCAGCCCGAGAGTCAATCGTCGACTCGGCCGGTTACGAATGGAATCGAGGCCCATTCCCCCGAGTAGCCCTATGGCTAACGTAAGGGCCATGCTAAACCGTCCGGGTGCTCGAGTCCGGTCAAACCCAGGAAGGTTGTCGATCGCTTCGGCAATGGGGATCGGGGATTGTGACCCGAGGGCTACGAGGCCAGACAGCACAGCTAGTGCGGCGAGACTGAGAGTAAATCGATTTGGCCGTCGCAAGGCGATGGGTGCGAGGACCAGTGGTACGAGGCCGGTATACACCAGTGACTCCCAGGCGTTCCAGGAAAACCAGAAGTCGTCTTGTCGTCCGAGAACTCCCGGGAATATGAGTTGAATGAGACCAAGTGATGGAATGGAAAATCGTGAGGCTTCGACGGTCGTCAGTGACTCGGATCGACCGGACTGTTGGACTAACTCAAGAAATGGCACTGTCTGGATAGCCGACAGACCTATGGCAACTAGCGACATCAAGCCGGTTCCCGCACACATCCAGACAAGCGTGGTTCGGCCACAGTGAGTTCCGCCACTTCGCCACCGACGGAGTCCGACAGAGGCCAGGATCCAGACACCTGTTGCTGCGATGGTGATCATCACCATCTGGGCATGTAGGGCCAGTAAGGACGTTGCCAGAGCGACGCCGGCTCCTGTCAGCCAGGCGACCCGACGTCCGGGCCGTGAGGTGGCGAAAGCGGATTCCCAGGCGGCAAGGACGGTCGGTAATACGAATGCTGTATTCGCAATGTTCAAGTGGTGCTGCTGGGCGGTCAGGAAACCGCCAAGGCCGTACGTTAAGGCAGCAAGCATCGCGCCAGGACGTGAGACGTGAAGGGTTCGTGCTAGCCAATAGGTTGCGAGCGTCGCTGCAAGCGCTCGCAGTACCGGGCCCCAGACAAGCAGTAGGTCGTAGGCGCCAGTCATCAGGAAGAGGATGTGGAACGGGTGGAGGGCTCCGGTTTGTCCTTCGGCAAATTGCGGAAGGCCGTTGGCTAGATATGGGTTCCAGAGCGGGAGTTCGCCGCCTCGCATGCTGGCAGCTGCATATTCCAGGAACGGGGCGTTTTGCTTGATCGTATCGAGTTCGTAGAACACCCGGCCGGTTGCCCATGCGGGTGCGTTGGCTGCCAGGACGACCGCGGCAAGGACGATGCACGCGAGCGCCGTTGGATGTGACGTCGCTCGGGTTATCAAGGCTCTCATGTGGTTAGGGTACGTATTCGTTTCCATTTGTGGGAGCAACGATGGTGAGGCCGTGCGGCTGGCTTATCCGACCGCGCGCTTATCGTAAGGTTAGAGGCGCTCGGTTTATGTGGTAGGGATCTCGAATTCATGGATGTAGGACGCGGATCGATGGATGCTGGGTTGACGTTGCCTGATCGGGTTGCCCCATCACGGACGCTGGGTGCCATAACACTGCAAATGGGGAAGCCATCGCTCTTGGCTGATCTTGACGGGCCAGGCTGTATCCGGCGCATATGGTTTGCGATGAGCCGACGCAGTACTCCGGAGGCGTTACGCCAGATGATTCTGCGGGTACGTTGGGATGATGCGGAGATTCCGGCAGTGGAGGTGCCCTTACCCGATTTCTTCGGATTGCTGCATGGCGTCCCGCACTACCCGTTGAATTCTCGGTACTTGATTTCGCAGACGCGAACTGGTGTGACCTCGTTTTTCCCTATGCCATTTTCTCGACGGGCGAGGATTGAAGTCGAAGGGGGTCCGGCTGCCGAAGGACAATCGCTTGTATGGCATGTGGACTGGCATCGCTACAACAATGACGCGTTGACGGAACCGATGCGATTCCATGCGCAATTCCGGCGCGAGTTCCCATGCGAGGCGTTTGGACCAGGCTACATGATTCTTGACGCGGTCGGGCGGGGGCGATTTCTGGGGTTCGGATACGGTGTGCGGCTGTATGACGACCGATCTCGATGGTCGCATGCGGGGGCTGAAAACATTTATCTTGCCAACAATGTGGATGCCCCGGGTGGTGCTTTCTCTCACTTGCGAGGCAGCGGCGGTGAGGACACGTTTGGTGCGGCGTATGGCGGGGTGACGCACTCGCCAAGTTCTCACCTGGATCAGGGTATGCCGTACTACGTGCATGAAGACTGGGGGCACGGCCAGGCGCTGGCCCGACATCGCCTGGCGGCATACCGATTCTTTGAGCATGACGTGATTACGTTTGATCAGGCCATTCAAGTGCATTTTGCTTGTATGGCGAATGACATATGTAGCACTGCGTATTGGTATCAGGAGCCTCCACATCAACCGTTTACCACGCTGCCGGCATGGAGTGCGTTGGCAGCGGGGACCGATTCGGGCCGAGCCGATCTCGAACGGATGGAGACCACGCCGACCTGGTGGGTCTGTGGGCCATTTCATCCCAGTGTGCAAGATCATGAGGGATCACTAGGGGCTGAAAAGGATGTCCCTGATGTCCGGCACCGATACCCGGATACCGGGTATTCCGAAGATTCACCATGGCGGCGGGCTGATCGAGCCGTCGCTTGTTGGGAACAGGTTCGAGACATCCACGGCTTTGTAGATTTTGCCCGCGTGTTTGTGCTGCCAGAGCTAGACGATGAACGCTCCCGTCCCGCTGTTGGCCTGGCTCAGACGGAACTGGTGGCACCGTCGGATGGGGCCGTTGACCTGCATGTCGGGTGGATCGGCGATCTTCAAATTCAGGTGAATGACGGTCCGTGGCAGCCCCTGGGATCGCATGCGTTGTTCGATACCGTCACCATATCTGCGGATCTTCGGCGCGGAGCGAATCGAGTCCGGATCAGGCTGTGCGCTCCTGGTCCTGGCGGTGGGTATTCTGGTTTTGCCTGGGGTTCATGGGTGTTTGCTGTGAGAGCCATCATGACGGATGGGCATGTGCTTGCTGCACATCTTCCGGCCAGCTAGCCGAGTCCATTCGATGACTAAGCGTTCGCGAAGGGATCCATAACCAATGAATCTTGTGGGTTATACAGATCGGTTAAGCGCTGGGCCCGGAGATGTCATCGAATTCATGGTGAGTAGTCGCCATGCTCGGTATCAGGTAGAGCTTGTTCAGTTGATCCACGGTGATGAAAGCCCACGTGGTCCCGGATATCGGGAACGTGAAGTGTCGTCGTCAATTGCCGGGCACTATCCGGGGCGTATGCAGGCGATTTATAGCGGGTCATGCGTGCGGGTGCCTGGTCATGAAGCGGTAGAGGCGATGCGTAGTTTTACGGTGACGGCATGGGTTTTCCCGACCGCTCCTGCGGGTAGGCTTCAAGGCCTCATCTCGCAGTGGCCCGAGTCGTCGGACGTTCCAGGTTTTGCGCTCGTGATTGGCGATGACGGTGTGCTGCGGTTCTGGCTTCGGGGACAGCACGGTGACTTGACGGAAGTTTCCTCCGGAGTCCCGTTGCTCGCGGCTTCTTGGAGTCTGGTCGGGGCTAGTTATGACGGGGACACTGGTCGTGTCGTTGTCTGGCAGCTTCCGAAGGTTCCGTCGTCGGACGGGCGAGGACAGGCCATCGCAGAAGACGTTGTGGATCGGCCTGTTCACGTGACTACGGGCCGACCATTGGTGATCGGTGCGCTGAGTACCGATGGCCCTGAGGTGGCTGCACCGATACGTGGTGCCTACAACGGGAAGGTTGATAGTCCACGCATCTATAGCCGTGCAGTGGTCGGCTGTCCTGCAACCGGGCAAATCGATTGGCCTGGATTCGACGACTTGGCCGACTCGCTGGTGGCGGCTTGGCGCTTTGATGTCGACCTCGATCAACACCGGGTGATTGATCATGGGCCGCATGCGATGCATGGCGACACGGTCAACATGCCGACGCGTGGTGTAACCGGTTTCAACTGGACCGGCGATGAAACGAGTTTTCGCTTGGCACCTGATGAGTACGGAGCTATCCATTTTCATGATGACGATCTTGAGGATGCCCGATGGGTGCCAGATTTTCGCCTGACAATTCCAGATGATCTGTCCAGCGGCGTGTATGCCGCTCGTCTTCGTGCTGGGGAGGATGAAGAGTACCTCCCATTCTTTGTGAGACCACCTCGAGGTACGGCTAGGGCTCGCGTTGCAGTGTTGATGCCGACGCTGACCTACGTCGTTTATGCCAACTTTCGAGATATCGATGGCGGGTTCTGGGATCCTGAGCGCTTACCGAATGTCGATCCGGATCTTCACCAGGCAGAGTTTGCATATATCCGTGAGAACGGGTTGCCTGGGCTTTACGAGCGACATTCTGATGGTTCCGGCACGACGTATGTTTCGCATCGGCGGCCCATCTTGAACATGCGCCCGAAGTTCCGATATCGCGTCTGGGGGACGCCAGCGCGGTTCCCTGCCGATCTCTATCTCATTGACTGGTTGGACGCGCTGGGTTTTGAGGTTGACGTTCTTACAGATCACGATCTCCACGCTGAGGGTGAGGACCTCTTAGCTCCATATCGCGTGGTTTTGACCGGAGCACATCCTGAGTACTGGACAGCATCGATGCGCGCGGGGTTGGAGACGTATTTGGGGGACGGCGGTCGGTTGATGTACCTGGGCGGCAACGGGTTTTTTGGTGTGACCTCGATCGATGAGGAACGGTCCCATATTGTGGAGGTGCGTCGATGGGGCACGAGTTGGCCATTTGAGATGCTGCCAGGCGAACGGGTGCACAGTACGACGGGTGAACCGGGAGGCACGTGGCGGAATCGTGGTCAGACTCCTCAGGCGCTGGTTGGCGTGGGGTCGTGTTCGGCCGGGTTTGACCGTGGCTCGCCATATCTTCGGCAGGCTGAAAGCTTTGACCCGGCGGCGGCATTTATATTTGAAGGTGTTGACGACACCGAGTTAATTGGGGATTTCCCATCGTTGATGGTCCAGCACGGTGCTGCGGGGTATGAGATGGATCGTGCCGATGACGAACTCGGAACTCCGCCGCACACGCTGCTGCTCGCATCGTCAATAAACCACTCGTCCAAGTATGTGACCTTTATGGATGAAATCCTCCAATTCACCCAGGGGAAAGATGGTGTGCTTCCGGGAGAACCTCCAGTTACCGGCGTGCCGCACCCATTTGTTCGAGCCGATATGACGTATCTCCAACTTCCTGGTGGCGGCGCGGTGTTTTCGGTGGGGTCCATCGCCTGGCGTGGGAGTCTGTCTTACAACCAATACGAGAATAATGTTTCCCGGATCACAGCGAATGTGCTGCGCCGCTTTATGACGGATGTGCCAGCATCGTGAGTGAGCAATGGTCCGTTGTAATCGTCGACGGGCAGGGCGGCTCCTGATGGTTCGCGTGTGCCTGTTACGACCGTATATTGACCGTTCCTCGTGACATCCCGACCCATGTACAACGGAATTTCGCGTCCCGATACCTGGCCTCCGACCGGGATTGTGGCTGGCTCTGACCCGTTGCCGGTGCCATATCTGGTGGACAGGCCCCGGGTAGTCCCGATTGACATTGGGCGGCAACTCTTCGTTGATGACTTCCTGATCGAGGAATCGTCGTTGAACCGCACCCACCACACCGCCACCATTCACGAGGCTGCACCTGTCCTGTCACCACGAACGCGGTTGGAACGTAACGATGACCATTGTCCAGTGGCTGCTCCATTTAACGACGGGGCGTGGTATGACCCCGAGGAAGGGCAATTCAAGCTCTGGTATCACGCCGGATGGTTTGATGGCACGGCGTTAGCCACCAGTGCCGATGGGATTCAGTGGGACCGTCCGATGTTGGACGTGGTAGAGGGCACGAACGCGGTTGTAGCGCACCCCACGACCGATCGGCGCGATGGCGCCCTGGTGTGGCGTGATGCGGATGCGCCATCGGCCGAACGTTTCAAAATGTTCATCTACTGGCGAGGCGTTCATCGAAATGGTGGTTGGATCTATGCGTCGCCGGACGGTGCACACTGGGAAGAAGTCGCGCCCGTGTCTGAGTGTGGCGATAACACAAGTTTTTTCTATAACCCATTTCGTAAGCAATGGGTCTTTAGCATTCGCCGGGGTTGGAATGGCGGTGATCGTGCGCGAATGTACGTCGAGCATCCGAGCTTTGCTCGTGTGGGATCGTGGGCTGAGGACGTCCCGGTGCAATGGGCTCGAGCGGACCATTTCGATCGTCCAATCCCACAAATTGGCCTTCAGCCCCAGCTCTACGATCTTACTGCAGTGGCATACGAGAGCATCATGTTGGGGGCGATCTCGATTTTTCACGGGCCACATAATGAGGAGGCGGCTCGCATCAGCCGTCCCAAGATCAATGATGTCCAAATCGCGTATAGCCGCGATGGATTTCATTGGCATCGTCCTCATCGGAAGGCCTTTATTGGGTCAAGTCACGAATGGGGGGATTGGAACTACGGGTATATCCATGCTGCCGGAGGTGTGTGTCTTGTAGTGGGTGAAGAATTGTGGTTTTACTACGGGGCGTTTTCTGGTCAGGGGTCTGTGTTAGGCCCGGGTCAAACCGGGGATGACTTTCCCCAGGACAACGCGATGTATGCAGGCGGTCATACGGGGCTCGCGACGCTCCGCCGCGACGGGTTTGCGTCGATGGATGCTGGTGATGATCTGGAAACTCTGGTGACCCGGTTGGTGACGTTTCGTGGCGAGCACCTGTTCCTTAACGTGGATAACCCCAGGGGCGAATTGCGTGTCGAAGTTTTGGATGAGCATGGCAATGTCATCGAGCCATTCACGCTTGACGCGTGTCAGCCGGTGGCTGTCGATTCGACGTGCGTGAGCGTGGGTTGGCGAGAGGTCGACCATCTAGCGTCGGTCGTTGGACGGCCGGTTCGCTTTCGGTTTCAGATCCGTCGGGGCAAGTTCTATGCCTTCTGGGTCAGCACGTCGAAGTCAGGATCGAGTCGGGGTTACGTAGCTGCTGGAGGTCCGGGCTTTGCCGGGGATCGTGATCTATAGGGATATGACGCTCTTATCGATCTTATAGATTTAGCTGCTGGATAGACTGGAGTCTGTTGCGGGATGAGGAGAAAGTGTTGTGGCCAAGGAATTTGACCGGACCGGCGATCGCTCGGCGATCCCCATGCCGCCGCCGATGGATTTCCCCGAACACGGTGCGCCTGAGGAGGACGTGCTGGCTGATCTTGCAGCGCATCTCACGTCTGATCCATATGCCGTGGAGAAAAACTTTGGTGTGAGTTATGTGGGCCCGCCGCATGCCATTGTGGAGCGGGTGCGTGACCTCACGGCCGGCCGTTTTTTTGTGGAATGGGCTCGTGAGATGAATCCCGCTACCGACCTGTTTGAAAAGCAGGCGGTCCGCATGTTGGGTTCTCTCCTGGGACATCCGGAGGCCGTCGGATTTATCACCAGTGGGGGGACCGAGTCGAATTTAATGGCCATGCGATTGGCCAGAAACCTGGCGGGTGTGTCCGAACCCGAGGTCGTGCTGCCAGTGTCCGCGCACTATAGCTTTCGTATGGCGGCTGAATTGTTCGGGCTTCGATTGCGAGAAATCCCTGTCGATGATGCGATGCGGCCCGATATGAGCCAGGTGGAGCAACTCCTTAATCAACACACGGTTGCCCTGGTGTGTTCAGCTCCGGAAGGCAATTTCGGACAACTTGATCCGGTTGAAGAGTTCTCGGCTATTGCGGAACGACATGGTCTGTATCTACACGTCGATGCTGCGTTCGGCGGGTTTGGGTTGCCCTTTGTTCGTGAACTCGGGTACCAGGTGCCTGCATTTGATTTCAGTCTGCCGGGCGTGAGTTCGATGATGACCGACGGGCACAAGCTCGGCTTGCTTCCCGTGGCTACCGGGTTTTTCCTGGTCCGCGATGCCGATATGTTGAACGCCATCCCATCGGACTCAACGGTTATTCACACCATTACAGCGACAAAGCCTGGTGATCATGCGGCTGCAGCATGGGCGGTTATGCGGCATTTGGGTCGGAGTGGTTATCGGGCGTCCATTAAAAATTTGTTGGAGGTTGTCCAGATTGTCAGTGAAGGGATCGATGCGATTGCAGGGCTTCGATTACTGGCCCGCCCGGGGCTTGGCGTGGTCAATTTCACCTCTGATGTTGTGGATGTCCAGCAACTGCACCTGGAATTGCGGAAGTCAGGTTGGGGGAGTACCTACGGGCAATCGGGTGGGACCGGACGTATTCGGTTGTCGATCCATCCCCATCGGGATGTGACGCACGCGCGTGAATTTGTCGAGGTTCTGGCAACGGTGGTTGAGGGGCTTCGAGGGACAAAGGGGGATGGCCATGTCACCTAGATTCAGGTCGCCGAAGATCGTGCGCGAAAGTGCGATGATGAAGACAGGTATGACACGGGAATATTGAGAGCAATGGCCCACACACCTCTGTATGGTCGGATCTTTCCGGATGAATTAGAGGCCCAGCGTTCGGCATTAGCCGAAGATCCTGACCTTGCGGAGTTCTTGGCTTCGCGGCAGGCACTTGCTACGGATCCCTATCGTCCGCTGTTTCATTTTTCGCCACCGCAGGGAATGATGAATGACCCCAATGGGTTATGTCAGTGGCAAGGACGTTTTCACATGTTCTATCAGTTTCGCCCGCAGTGGGGGAAACCTGATAACGAAAACCGGGTGCATTGGGGGCACACGGTCAGTGATGATCTCGTCCGCTGGACGGATCTTCCGCCGGCCCTCTATCCGACAACCGAGCATCATTGTTATAGCGGGCAAACGCTGGTCGAACCGGATCGAGTGATTGCGATTTATCACGGTACTGAATCCGGTAACAGTATTGCGACGGCGACGGATCCGTTGCTGCTGAATTGGGCCAAGCATCCGGATAACCCGGTTATTCCGATGGTTCCGATTGATGCGGATGGATCTCCATACCGGGTGTTCGATCCGTGCATCTGGAAAGAAGATGACGGGTACTACGCCATTTCAGGCACTTATAAGGATGGTGAATTACGGGCGGATTGCCGCGCAATAGACCACCTCTTTCGATCGTCGGACCTTTCTACCTGGGAACATGTTGGCACGCTTATCGAAGGCGGTTTTCACTCGGAACCCGGTGAGGACGGCGCGGTGCCGAATTTCTGGCCCATTGGCGACGGTCGCCACATGATGCTTTTCTTTAGTCATAAACGGGCCGGGCAGTACTACATCGGAACCTATGACCGTGAGACGCATCGTCTGAATCCTGAACGGTTTGGACGGATGAACTATGGCGCGTTTGCAACGGGTAGCCTGCACGCGCCAACCGCGACGGTGGATGACCAGGGTCGGTACATCGGTGTGTTTAATGTGAAGGAAGGTCGTGCTGGAACGGCGTGGACCGATGTGATGACGCTGCCCCGTCACTATTGGTTGGATTCGGACGCGTCGCTTCGTATGGCGCCAGTCGAGGAGATTGAGTCGCTACGGGGCGATGAGGTGGTCGTCGATTCAATGGAGATTCCTGGGAATACGGAGATTCCGATCGACACGGTGAATGGAAAAGCGCTCGAGATCCAGGCGGTGATTGATCCGGGAGAGGCTCGTGAGGTCGGGATTGCGGTGCTTCGATCTCCTGACGGCGTAGAACAGACACGGATCTCGTTACTTCAGGCCAAGACCGGCCAAGTGGGCGGAACACCTCGTTTGCAAATCGATATCTCTCAGGCGTCACTACGTGAGGATGTGTATGCACGAGATCCTGAGATTGGGCCGCTCACATCGGACCCGGACGACTTGTTGCGTCTCCGCGTATTCGTTGATAGAAGCGTGGTGGAAGTATTTGTGGGTGATCAACAATGCTTAACCCTTCGCACCTATCCGTCGCGGGAGGATAGTGCCGGGGTGGCGCTTTTTGCCCGTGGAGGTCCGGCCCGTCTCCAGTCGCTGTCGGCATGGTCGATGAAGTCCATATGGCCGGAACTTCGTCACCTGGAAGGGTGTTGACGGGGGATTACGCCTCGTCGTTCGCGGTTGGCAGATTTCCGTAGAGCGGGAGTTCGTCAGGTGGGCTATAGATCGAAAATAGGACAAGCGGTTCGTTGGTGGTATTGCGGAATTGGTGCGGGACATTCGGCGGACCGTAGAACAGGTCGCCGGCCGACAGATCGAGGGTTCGAGTTCCAACCGTAACGGCACCTGCCCCACTGATGATGTACGTCACTTCCTCGGATTTGGGATGGACATGATGAGAACCAGCCTGTTGCGGGTCAAAGGTCGCAACGTGGACGGTCATGCGGGTTGTTTCGAGCAACTTAGTAACGGTCCGTTGAAATCCTTCCAGTTCGATGCGCTCGGGTTCGACCGCAGTGTTGGAAATGACTTTTGCGTCCCGCTCCGTCATTTGACTGCTGCTCATGGACGTCCTCCGACAGGTGTGAACTTAGCTCCACATTGACGTTGTGGATTCATTAATTCGGTGCTTGTCCGGTTAGCGTGGGTTCGGACGGTTCGGGTGTTGTTTCCGGGCGATGATATTTGCCGTGGACAATCATTCCTCGTGGGTCTTCCGAAGGTTTTGACTTGCTGCGGTTGTGAGTTGGCCCGGTCCAGTGGGTATGTTGCGGCAAGAGGGCTGGGTTTTCTGGGTCCCGGTACACGACCCGAATAAGCCGTCGCCATCCGTCGGTCCGGTTTGGCGCCGATCCGTGCACCGTGTTCACGTTGAAGAACACGACATCGCCAGCATCTGCCGGGCATAAGACGGCCGATTCGAGCGGATATTCCTCGACTGGAAGGTAGGGCTGCTCGTATTCGCCGTAGTCCTCGACGGTATGCAGCACGTGTTGAAGCGGGCCATTCTTGTGGCTGCCAGGGAGGAAGGAAAGGCATCCGTTGTCTTCATTTGCTGCATCGATATGCATGATGGCGGCCACGCATCCTGGACCCCAGTGCGGGTAGAAGGGCCAGTCCTGGTGCATGGGGAAGGGGGTGCCGAGGCCTGGGGCCTTGGCGTGAAGGACGGAGTGGTGGAATTCAACGGCGGTATCGCCGAGCAATGTACTGACGGCGCCGGTCAGTGTGGGGTTGACGACGGCTTGCAGATACGTGGCCGAGTAGTTCTGAAGTCCGGCAAGGATCAGGGCCTTGGCTTGATCGGCTTCATCGGCTTCCATGATCGCTTTGCGCCATGGTCCACGCCATCCCTGTCCCATGGCACCCCATTCCTGCATCATCCGCTCAAGTTCATCCGATTGGTCCTGGACTTGTTCGGGAGTGAAAACCTTCTCCAGTCGAAGGTAGCCATTGTCCTGCCAGAACTGTTTTTGGTCGGCCGTAAGGATGGCCTGCTGGTCAGTTGAGTGATGCATGGCCAGATCTCCTCTTGTCACGGATGAGAGACGCAGGGTATGGGAGGAAACGGATTGGGGTCATGGTGTTAGTTCTCCGATGGCCTCAGCTTCCCCCGAGTCAATGGATCGATTCATGGCCAGAACCACGGCTAGTGACCGCATGCCATCGTCGTAACTGCTATGTACTCGACTCGTGTCGCGCGTTCGGACGGCGTCCAGAAACACTTTAATTTCTTCGTAGTGCCACGGGTCTGGTGGTTCGACGACCCGCTCGTTTCGTGCATCCGTGAAATCCTGGGCGAACGTTTTGTCGATTTCTTCCAAATTGTCGCTCGTATCCCCCATCGATCCTTGAACCTGGGCGGGGGTATACGGTTTAAGTTCGAGCCAATAATCGAGCCCGATGAGTTTGAAGCGGTTATCACCTGGAGGCGGTGTGCCCCACGAGTGCACGTGCATCCCCGTGGCGCCGCTCGCAAACTGCAGGTTCGTGGAGGTGGTGTCTTCAACCGTAAAGTCCTGTGATTTGGGAATGAGGTTGGTGGCAAACGTTTGGACTTTCACAATTTCGCCCATGAGAAAGCGCATTTGGTCGATAACGTGGATTGCCTGATCGAGATTCGGCCCACCGGATATTGCTTTCTTAAAGAACCAATTGCCACTGGCCTCTCGTCGTAGGCCAACGACCGACCCACCCCCTGAAAGAAACGTGCTGAGCACCAGTTGGGCGGGTTGTTCGTGCAGTAACCGTCGCATGTACTGGACGGCCGGCGAATACCGCCAGTTGAACCCGACACTGCAAATCATTCCGCTATCGCGAACAATCCGGGCCACCGCCTGTGCGTCCTCCATGCTTGATGCCGGCGGTTTTTCGCAGAACACGGCAACCTCATGTGCAGCGGCAAGTTCGAAGATTTGTTGGCGGATGACCGGGGGCACACAGATCACGACTGCATCAAGGTCTGGCTCCCCCTTGAACATCTCGGCGATGTCGGTATAGGCGTGAGCCTTGGCCCGGCCTGCGAGCGTCTCGAGTTGTGAGGGAACGGTGTCGCATACGGCGGATACCGTGACGTCACCCATGACCTCGAGGTTCGACACATGTCGTGTTCCAATGCTTCCCGCGCCAATAATGCCTATCGATAATTCCGGGTTACTCGCCATGCCAACCTCGGTCTTTCGTGATGGTGCCGTTCCAACGGAATGCGGCTATTCGTAGGTCCCGTGGCCTGCGTCGTGGCAAGGCGGAGCTACTCACGGGGTACCCCCGCTTCTCCAAAGGCTCGATCGATGGTCTGGTAGGAAAACACAGCGGCTGCGATCGGATCGTAGTCATCTCGGCCCCAGACCATGCCGCTAACTTCCAGCGTGATGAAGTCAGTCCAGCCAGCCTTATGCATGGCCTTGAGATACCCGACGGTATCGAGCTGGCCCTGGCCGAGCAGGAGGAGATCTCGAGATCCGTCAGGATAGATGTGCGCGTCTGTGATGTGTGTGTGCCCAGTTATGGGGACCAGATCTCGTACCGAATCTTGCACACGCTCACCGGCCAGGAAGGTATGCACAATATCGAAGTGCAATTTCACCAGCGGGCTATCGACCTGCTCAATGACCCACAAGGCTCGTTCCGTTCGGTCAACGGCAGCCCCTGAATGAGCTTCTGCCGCGACCAGGACATTTTCCTCTACGGCCATGGCGGCGTAATCGTTCAACCGCCGGACGATGTCGTGCTTGATGTGTTCCCACTGGTCAGACTTTCCGCCAATTCCAAGACTTACGACCGGCCCCCCCCAGGCTCCGACTGCCTCCAGTTCGTGTCCGAGTTGGGCGACACGACGGACGTGTTCGAGGTTGGTCTGATGTTGCGCATCATCGAGTTCGAGAGTGTGAGCGCCAGATACATAAAACGCCGGGATTCCCAGCTCGTGCTGGGTTAACAGTTGCTTGAGCTGTGTCCGACGGTCCGGTGTCAATTCGCTTGGCATGGATCCGATATGCCGTTCCCCGATACAGATTTCGACGCCGTCGTAGCCGATATCCGCGAGGGCCGGGATGGCGTCTTCTAACGCCACGGTTGGCATGGCATACGTTCCATAAGCAATTTTCATGGCTGTCTGGCTCCTTTTTGGTTGGCGGCGAGGGCCAGCATTGACTGGCCACCCCCATTCATCCATTCCGACTTACGGCTGGTGAGTGATTCCAGAAGAATTGAGCGGGCCTCCTCGTCGGCCGCGAACCGATTCTTTTCGAAGTATCGGATTAACGTGTCAAGTTTTTCGACACAGTGATCAAGTATTTGTTGGCCAACGGATTCCTTAAGGTTTTCCGGGGTTTCCTGCTGGGATGTTTCGGTGAGTTGGTCGTGAAATGGCTGGAGCCAGGCGGTGGGTACGCACCCGTGATTGATAATGTCTTCCGCTGCCCGATGGTTGGCTTCAACGTGGGATCCAAATTTATCTACGTTCCACCGAATGATCAGGATGATTATGAGGATTGTGAATACGAGCCATATACCAATCCCGAGTACGAGCATGATTTAGTCGTCAACTCCCCGTAGGTTTAAGTCATTGGCGAAGTGACAGGCGGCATATCTGTTGTGGCCGACGTTGGTCCACGGAGGTGTTTCGGTTTCGCATATTGACTCGGCGTAGGGGCAGCGAGGATGGAAATAACATCCCGATGGTGGATTGGAGGGGCTCGCAACTTCGCCCTCAAGAGTGATGGCGTCTAGTTTCGTATCGGGGTTAGGACGGGGGACTGCGGAGAGCAAGGCCTCGGTGTAGGGATGCTTGGGTTGCCTGAACAAATCCTCGGTTTCGGCCTGCTCAACTAATTTTCCGACATACATCACGGCAACTTCGTCGGAAATATGTTTCACCACACTCAGGTCATGTGCGATGAACAGGTACGTTAATCCGAATTCACGCTGGAGATCTTCGAGGAGGTTGATGATTTGAGCTTGAACTGAGACATCCAGTGCCGACACCGGTTCATCGCACACAATGAGGTCGGGGTTTAGCCCGAGCGCTCGGGCAATCCCAATGCGCTGGCGTTGTCCACCGCTGAAGGCATGCGGGTAACGCTTTAGATATCGAATGTCGAGGCCCACGACCTTAAGCAGTTCGCAGACTTGGTCCTCGAGTTCGGCACCCTTGGCGACATTGTGAATACGTAATGGCTCTGAGACGATATCCAGGATGGTTTTGCGGGGATTCAGGCTGGAATAGGGGTCCTGAAACACCATTTGGAGATGTTTTCTTAAGGGGCGTAATCGCCCGGCGGAGAGGTCGCTGATCTCAACCATTTCGCCATTGATGCGTAGGGACACCTGGCCAGCTGTTGGATCAATAGCTCGCACAATGCATCGGCCTAACGTCGTCTTGCCACAGCCAGATTCCCCCACAATCCCAAGGGTTGTGCCCGCACGCACCGTGAGATTCACGTCATCTACAGCCCGCGCGTGACCGATGGTTCTTCGAAAAAGCCCCTGCTTGATTGGGAAGTGTTTTTTGAGGCCACGGACTTCGAGGAGGGTGGGAGCTGCGTCAGTGACGGGACTTGGTTCACTCATAGACGACGCCCTCTTGGGGGTGATGCCTCGATGCGAGGTGTCGAATCGCTGAGGGATGTCGGAACCACATCTAGGGCCTACTGTTCGTACAGCACGCAGCGCACCTGCTGGTTGCTGCTGAGGGTAAGTAACGGCGGGACCGCAGTGTCACAGCGGCCCGGGATGAACTTGGGGCAACGGTCGGCAAAGCCGCAGGCATCCGGCGGGTCGAGCGGTGTTGGCACGATGCCATCAATAGCCGTCAATCGTTCCCCGGGCTTCCGATCGAGTTGTGGGATCGATTGTAGTAGGGCCTGGGTATAGGGATGTTGGGGGTCATGGAAAATCTGTTGGACGGTCCCGAGTTCAACGACTTTCCCGAGATACATCACAGCGACATCGTCTGCCATGTTGGCGATGACGCCCAAATTGTGCGTGATGAAGATGATTGCCATTCCCAGATCGTTTTGTAGCTGCTGCATGAGTCGAAGAATCTGGGCCTGCACCGTGACGTCGAGCGCCGTCGTGGGTTCATCAGCGATCAGCAATTGTGGTTGTAGGGCAAGGGCCATGGCGATCATCGCGCGCTGACGCATGCCCCCGGAGAACTCGTACGGATATTGGTCGATACGAGAGGCTGGTTCTGGAATTCCAACTTGCTCAAGCAGGGAGACGGCCCGGCGACGTGCCTCGTCGTCTGCGACTTCCCCATGGACCTGGATCGCTTCGATAATTTGGTTCCCAATCGTGTGCACTGGAGAAAAGGCGGTCATTGGTTCCTGGAAGATCATGGAGATGTCCTGGCCCCTGATGTTTCGAATTGAGCGTCCTGATGGATTCAGTGACACGAGGTCAACGACGTCCTCGTTGGTGTGCAACAGGATTTCCCCCTCCACGGTTCCTGGTTTCGGAACGATTCGAAGGATGGATTGGGCCGTGACGCTCTTGCCGCAACCGGACTCGCCCACAATGCCAAGGGTGCGGTGCTTCCTGATCGTAAGTGACACGCCATCGACGGCTTTTAGGGTGCCTTCTTCGAGCGCGAAATGGGTGCGGAGATTCTTGATTTCTAAGAGGATGTCGGCGTCTGGCATTGGGGGCCTACTTGTAGGGATCGGCTGCGTCACGCAACCCATCGCCGGCAAAGTTAAAGAGCAGCACGGTCGCGATGACAAAGAGGCCTGGAATCATCAGCCAGGGTTGGACGGTGATCGTTGTGACGTTCTGGGCGCTCTGGAGCAGGCTGCCCCAGCTCACCGCGGGTGCTCGAATTCCGAGGCCGAGGAAGCTCAGCGAGGTCTCGGCAAGAATCATGCCGGGGATGGAGAGGGTGATGTGCACGATGAGGTAGCTCATGCAGCCGGGAAGCAGGTGGTCCAGCAGTATCCGACGGTCCCGGGCCCCGGCTGTTTTGGCGGCCATGACATAGTCCTGCTCACGTAGCTGGAGCACGTTGCCGCGAACCGTCCGGGCTAGCGGAGCCCATCCCACGATGGACAGAATGACGGTGATTGCAAAATAGGTTTGGATGGGTGACCAGGTGACCGGGATGGTTGCGCTGAGGGCCAGCCAGAATGGTGTGGTCGGAATTGCGACCAAGAACTCAACAACCCGTTGGATCGCCATGTCGATCCATCCACCGAAGAAGCCTGAGATGCCTCCGAGCAGGGTTCCGAGGATGAAGCTAAATAACACGCCCACAAGACCAACGGACAGACTGATCCTGGCTCCGACCAATGTACGGGTGAAGACATCACGGCCAAATTCGTCGGTCCCAAACAGGTGGATGTTGCAGTCGCCGGCCCCGAAGAAATGGCGATCAGTCTCGATCAGGCCCCACATCTTGTAGGCCTGGCCCTGGGTGAAGAACTCGATGTCACAGATCATGGATGTGTCTTCCGTGTAGTCACGGGTGAACGTCTTGGTGTTGAGGACCGCAGAACGGCCGTATACGAAAGGCCGCCGTAGCTGGCCGTCATCGTCGACGATGTGCACCGCGCTTGGTGGACCGGCCAACGCATTTTCGAAACGCGTGACTGAGAGATACGGGACCCAGAAATCGTAGGTTGCCGCAATAAAGTACAGAAACAGCAAGATCCACACGCTCATGACGCCCAACTTATGACGCCGGAACTTTCGCCGCATAAGCGTCCATTGCGAGGCAATGAAATATCGGTCGTTGGGGTCAAGGCCGCCCGGGGCTGGTGATTCGCTGGACAGGGTGTCGGGGGTAGCGCTCATCTCAGGATTTCCTGTCGAATCGGATACGAGGGTCGACGATGACGAGCAGGAGGTCTGAGATCAGCGTGCCGATCAGGGTGAAGATTCCGAGCATCATGACGAGGCTGCCGGCCATGAACATGTCCTGTCCCATCAGTGCGCGGAAGAGGTATGGCCCAACGGTTGGCAGGCTAAGGACAATGCCGACAATCGTTTCGCCGGACAGGATAAATGGCAGTTGCCAGCCAATGGTGCTGACGACTGGGGTGATAGCCAGGCGCACGGGGTATTTAAATAAGAGGCGTGGTTCAGCCACACCTTTGGCCCGGGCGGTGATCACGTACTGGCGTCCGAGTTCATCTAGGAGTGTGCCTCGCATCACCCGAATAAGGCCCGCGGTTCCGGCCGTACCAATAATGATGATTGGGGCCCAGAGGTGCTGGATGAGGTCCCAGACCTTGGCCAGGCTCCACGGCGCCCCGGACATTTCTCGTGAAAACAGGCCGCCCACACTGATGCCGAACAATTGAAGAAAGACGTACATCAAGATGAGGCCAAGCATGAAATTTGGAATGGCAAGGCCGAGGAATCCGATAAACGCCGTGACGTAGTCACTGAGCTTGTACTGATGGGTCGCGGCATAGATCCCAACCGGGATCGCGACTCCATACGTGATGATGAGCGTGAGCGTGGAGATGAGTATCGTGAAGGGAAGCATTTGGTCGAGGAGGTCTCGTACGGGCTCTCGAAATTCAAATGACCGACCAAAATCCCCGGTGACAAACTTGGTGATCCATCGGAAATATTGTTCAGGCGCGGACACATCAATGCCGTAGTACCGCTTCAGGTCCGCGATTTCGGCGGCGCCAATCTTTTCGCCCTGGTCTTCCAACTGCTGAATATAGGTCTGCATGTAATCGCCTGGCGGGAGTCGGATGATGACGAAGACAGCGATGCTTAGCAGCACAAACGAGATGGCCATGTAGACGAGACGCCGGCCGATGTACTCGATCATGAGCGTGTCCGAATCCCATGCGATGACGTCATCGCAGCGCGATCGATGTTAGGGGGAATGATGCCAAGGTTCGGCTTCTGTGCCAACGACGCATGTCGTGGGCCTGGAGGAACCAAGCATCGCTGACAAACCGCCCCCCGATCATTCATAAGATCGGGGAGCGGTTGCCAACGCTTGCGGCTAGGTATGCAGAAGTATTGGACTGCTTTACCTGTCCAACGACCACTGTCCGGCCCGGTAGGGCGGATAGAAGCTGGTGTCAGAACTCCACCAGATGTTGGTCTTTGGCACATTGATCAGCTGGTTATGCACGAGCATTGGTCGTGGTGCCCACCCGATCGTGCCGATAACCGGCAGTTGGTCGGTGAAGAATTGGTAGTACTCACGCCCGAGCTTGATGTTTTCAGGCGTTCCGGTCTGGGTCTTCAGGAACTCGTCAAAGAGCGCCTTGTGATCCTTGATGTACTGGGGTGGTTCTTCACCGTTCTCGCCATCAGAGGTGAACCATTCCACCCAGCGGCGTCCCCACATGTTCCATGTGCTGTTATAGGCAAACCAGAGTGGGCTTAGGCGGCCAAACAGTCCGCCTCGATCCGCATGCCAGGTGCCAATATCCATGGTTCCATCGGCCTTATGTTCCTGGAAGGGTCCAAAGGCTTCGACTTTGACGATGCCTTCAACACCGATGTCTTTCCAGTTCTCGGCCACCATCTCGCACATCGCTTCCTTGGGGGTTTCCAGGTTGGCGATTTCCATGACGAGTGTGAATCGATTCCCGTCTGGCTGGAGGCGATACCCCTCCGAGTCACGCTCGGTGAGGCCTGCATCGTCTAACAGCTTGTTGGCCCGTACGGGGTCGAACTCGGTGTGCGCCTTGCCCCACTCTTCCTTGTAGTAGGGCATGCTCGGAAGCACGGTGAACGCGAAGGGTTCGCCGAGCCCGAAGAAGATCGCTTCGTTCATGGCCTTTCGATCGATGGCAATGGATAGCGCGATTCGGACGTCGAGATTGGCCATGAGTTTCCGGACCACCGGGTCAGCGTGCGTCTGGTTCGGGAACAGCGCAAGGAGCGCTGGCCGATTACTCTTCGGCAGCCGAATCTTGTATCCGCCCGCGTCTTCGCCGGCCTTCAGGGCCGGCATGTCCTTGAGGCTTGCGTACCCCATGGCGAAGTCCACGTCACCGGAAATGAGACGGAGGTTGTACACCTCCTGGTCTTGGACCAGCACTGAGTCCACCACATCGACATACGGCAGCTGATTGCCGTCCGTGTCGACCCAGTGGAAATAGGGGTTTCGTTCGAGCTGGATTTGATTCAGCGTCTTCTTGGTAGTCACCCAGGCAAAGAGTCGTGGCCGGCCCACCAGGAATCCTCCGGGCGGATTACGCTTGGTCTTGAACAACTGGGTCCAGTCGTCGTGACCTTCCTTCTTGGCCAACTCATCCGCTTTCGGGTTGTACTTCTTGTGAAACTGCTTGATCCAGTGCTTGGGGAGGTAGAAGTTGCCATCACCAGACATCACGGCGCGACCATGGAGGTCCATGATGCCCGGATGCGGTACTGCAAATTCAATCACAAGCTTTGTCGGACTGAGCGCGGTGAATTTGGCCGGTTCCCCGCCGGGTCGCCACGTGCTGGACAGACGCTTGTTCAGGTCTGTGTCATTCATAAAGTCTTCCCACCAGAACATGATGTCCTCGGTGGTGAACGGTTCGCCGTCAGACCACTTGTGGCCTTCACGAAGCTCGTAGGTGAAGGTTTTTCCGTCCTCGGACAAGGTCGCACTCTTGGCGACGTCGGGACGAATCTCAGTGCCCTGCTGGTTAAATGTCAGGAGGCCGTTAATGCGGAGGGAACTCGTCTGATGCCCACCACCTTCGAGGTCGATGTAGCGCAGCGTACCGCCGTACTTCCCGACTTTCTCAAAGGGTTCAATGACGCGTGGTTCCTTCGGTAGTCGGTCGTCGACTTTCGGAAGATCTCCACTTGCGACGAGCTTGGCGAGGCTGGGCGCTTCGTTGAATCGGGATGGAATCTCGGCTTCGACCTTCTTAACTACGATGCGGTCGACAACCTTCTCAACGGTCTTGACGACGTTCCGTGTCACGATCTTCTCGACCGGAACTTCCTTGATCTGTGTCTTCTGGACGATCTTCTCGACCGGTACTTCCTTAACAACGACCTTCTCGACCGCGACTTCCTTGGTGACGACCTGAACTTCAGGGTCACCACACGCGAGTAACAGGCCTGCTGATACTGATCCGGCTCCTGCGACGAGTGCTTTCCGTCGCGTGATCACATTGTGCTTAGCCAAAATGTCCCCTCCCCTGTACGTGGGATGTAGTTCAGCGCTTTGCGCAAAGCGCTTCGGCAACTATGTCCCACAGAACATTTCGTGGCGGAAACATTACCACGATGGCTGGAAATAGAGAAACCCTCTACGACCTACGGTTGCGGAGAAGTTCTAGTCGGAATCTCGGCCGATCATTGATGAATCGAGCGTGTACAAATGCCCGCGGTCGGGCAATGGGCAGAATGCGCGGGCTAACCGTAGGACATCCCACATCGTC
Source organism: uncultured Chloroflexota bacterium (assembly GCA_964522375.1). Lineage (GTDB taxonomy): Bacteria > Chloroflexota > UBA11872 > UBA11872 > UBA11872 > UBA11872. The sequence continues at coordinate 18,549 of CAZFVB010000003.1, read as the reverse complement.
GTTTGGACGGCCGTTGTTACGGGTTTGTCGAGTTTGCGTTCGAGCGTTGTAATGATCGGTGCCACGCGTAACCCCGTGCAGCTAATAAAGATCGTGTCGGCGTCCGGATGATCGACTTGCTGCTGCACGATGGCCAGGGTCTCGTCTGGTGGTATTGATTCGATCCCATTAAGCCGGTTTAGGCCGACCATCTGCACCACCTCGACCCCGTGGGCTTCAAGAAAGCGTTGTAACCGGGCATTGAGGCTGTCGATGTGTGGTGAAAGGACGGCAACCCGCTTGGCCTGCAGGTGTTTTAGGGCTCTTACGGTTGCCGTGGCGGTAGTTGTGCTTGGTCGGTCGGTAGCGTCACGCATCCTCTGTGCAATGTCGGTGTCTCCGTGTAGGCCACGGACGTAACTCCCGGACGTGCAGGCGTACGCGAGGGCGTGACTTCCCGAGGCCACGAGCTTTCGGCCGGCAGCTTCAATGTTCGGGTCAGCAGCGATCGAAAGTACGTGGTCCAGGGTGATGCCCCCGGAGAGGTCGGGTGCTGGCTCAACTGCTACTGCTTCAACCTTGATGTTCGGAGGTGTGAACTGGTTGATCTCGCCAAGGTCATCGGTGCTAATGGGCTCTGGCCAAACGATGCCAACGGTCGGCTGCATACTGATATTTACCGGAGGGCTAATTCACGAGGGGTGGTGGTTAACACTTCGCAGCCGTCAGGGGTAACGACGGTCGTCTCACTGAATCCGACCGCAAATCGTCCGAGCCGCCGAATAGCCACGGGGTGGTGGAACACCATGCCAGACTCAAGGATCATGTCCTGTTCGAGTTCCAGAAGGCCGGTTCCATCTGCCCAACTGGGCGGGAATCCGGCACCGACGGTGTACCCAAAGTTGCCATGGAATACGAAATCGCTCCCGGCGCGTGAAATCTCCTCCCATCCGCGTTCAGCAACCGAAGCAGCTGAGATTCCCGGTTTTACTGTTGTGATGACAGCGTTTAGTGCAGCGAGGCACGCATCAGCGGCATCACGGAATTCGGATGACGGGTCTCCTAACGATAGGGTCCGGATCAGGGGGCTGGTGTACCGCTGGTAGCATCCCCCGAGTTCGATGAATACCGGGTCGCCGGCACCCAGCGGAATGCGTTTGTGGGTGGAATGCAGAATTCCGGAGCGTCGTCCGCTGGTGACGATCGGGGACATGCATGGAGCTTCACTGCCCGCGGTGACCATGGCCTGAGCGGCGGCAGCCGCCACATCATTGTCGGTTGATCCGACCTCGGCCGCATTAATAGCGGCGGCCATGGCCTGGTCGGTGAAATGCGCGGCTTGACGTAAGTGTTCGATTTCCGCCGATGATTTTATTCGTTTGACCTCTTCGATGACTCCCGAGGCGTCATGGAATGTTGCCTGCGGCAACACTGACTGGAGGTCTCGGACGAACCCGGCGGAAACCCCCGGGCTTAGCATCTCGAGACCAATACGGGCTTGAGCATGACCGGTCATGCTGAGCTCTTGCGCGAGGTATTGGGCATGGCTGTGTTCCGGCGGAAAGCCCTTCAGGGTTCCGACCCAGGAGTGAAGCATCGCAGTGCCAAGCTCTGGCGGGTGAAGGATCAGCGTGGGGTCATCGTCGAGCGGAAGGATGGCGGCGCCGTCCTCATACATTGCAAGGCTCTGGAAGCCAGTTACGTAAAAAAGGTGCGCTGGATGCTTGATCACGATGACGTCGATCTTGGCGTCTCGCATACGAGATCGGATCTGCTTGATTCTGCGATGGAACTCATCTTCGGGGAATGCTGGTTCCGGCGAGAGTCCGGGGAATGTTTCGCGAGGCACGTGGCCACCCTTGAGGCTGGAATGGACGGCGATATTCATGCGTGTTTCTCCGTGCTCGGTTCACTGAGGTGATCTTACGGTCTGCGGAGCATGACGTCAGCGCGTCAAGGTTTATGGGTGTTCGAAGTCGAACGCGTGGCTTCGGGTGAGACGTGGTTTAGCTGCGAGGTGCTCCATGCGTTGTGGCGATGGTCGCTGATCTGGGATCCTGACAAGTGTCTGGCGGATGTCCTTTATGGATGCTGAGGGCTTGTGAGCGAGCGTGGGTCGAACTCCGTGAGGACTATTCCATCCGGAGGTTTTGTTGAGCGGGTGATGCCGATGGCAGATGGCCTCCATGATCCTCCACGGTGGTTGTGTGATCGGGTGACCACCTACATCGAAAGTGTCACTGCTTCGACAGCGTCCGGTGAGCCTTTTCGTGAAGGCCAGCATCAGGAAACTATGTCGGGCGTGGAGACGACGGTTTGGGCGCTGGCCTCGCTGCGCCACGTCCATGCCGATACTGCTGTCACCAGGATGCGGGATCGAATCGTGGCGTCATTGAACTTGGCCTTCAACGCCGAACTCGAGTTGTACGAGCCCACTAAAAACCAGGTGCCCGGGGGTGTGGGACGTTGGCGCTTGCATAACGATGTAGTGGTGCGTTTGGGATTTGAGTTTCTTGGCAAACAGGCTCGCGGATTTCCCCAGGGTCTTGAACGATTGCAGCTTTTTCCCTGGGTGCCGCAGGGGGAGCGGTCAGTCGACGGATGGCTCGAACAGGTGTGGTCGGGCGACACCCGGGCGGCGGCCAAGGAAACCTTTCAATACCTGTGGTTGTATACCGGTCTGGCGGGCATCCAGACTTTCCGGCAACTCGACAGCACGAGTCGTCGGGTTCTGGCGTTTTTGGAGTCTCGCAGAGATGCTGGTTCAGGGTTCATTGGAATGGACTACGGGATGGAGTTGGGTTGGGCGATGCGCGGGCATCGAAACCTTGCGTTAAATCTCCTGTGGCCGCTGGGCATCGGGGAACCTTGGCTTACCCGAATGATTGACGCGACCCTGGCATGTCAGCGGTCGGACGATCTGTTTCATGACGGTGGGATGTGCGCCAACATGGATGCGGTCCATCTTTTGGCCGAATATGGCCATAGGACGGCATATCGGCAGCGCGGTGTTCGTGACGCAGTCCGGCGATGTGTGCGAGCGATGGTTGACCGTCTGGCCGCCACGGGTGGGGGCTATCATTTTGAGCTTAGCGATGTCGCTGAGTCCGAGTCATCGAGCAGTCGTACGACCAATGGGCTGGCGTTCGTGCTGTTTACGCTGCGGTATTTACAGGCAATGGATCCTGAGGCTCGTGATGATCTGGGCCATGTGTTGAATGGAAGGGTCTAGGCCTGCCTGGTTCGTGGTGGACGGAGTGGTTCCGTCCATGATAATTCCCCCCTGAAACTTGACGGCCTATTCCGGTTGAAGTACAACACCCCCGATAGGGTGGTGCGGCCGATGTTTTCCTGTGAAAACACCTGCATCAATTCTAAAAAAAAACGAGGGGGAGTTGATGTCTCGAATGACTCGGCGAAATCTCTTGCGGGCTTCGAGTGCGGGTGCGCTCGGTGCGGCTGGTGCGGTTGCGCTAGCTGCGTGTGGGGAAACCGTCAGGACGGTGACTCAGGAAGTACCGGTTGAGAAGATCGTCATCAAGGAAGTACCGGTCGAGAAGATTGTCCAGAAGACACAGATTAAAGAAGTACCGGTCGAGAAGATCGTTGAAAAGACGAAGGTAGAAAAGCAGGTCGTTGAGAAGGTCGTCACCAGGATCGTGAAGGAAATGGTGCCGCAGAAACAGGCCGTGCGTCTGGAATTCTCAACGGACTGGAGCAAGGGTGTTCGTGCGGAAACGCACAAGTTCATGGCCAAGGAATACAACAAGGCTAATCCCCATGTCACCGTAGACATCCTGATTATTTCAGGGTCCGGTGGAAGTACGTCGGTGGGATACGCCGGGGTCCTGACCAACATGATGGTCGCTGGATCTGGTCCTGAGGTGATGTCCGAGTTGTGGTGGAATGCTGATCTCTACAACCTCGACCTGGAACCGCACATGAAGAGTGCTGGTATGGCGCCGAAGGACTTTTGGTGGCACGACGGCTACCTGGTGGACAAGAACGGTGCCATTAAGGGTGTTCCGTATGGGGTGTACACCGGTTGTCAGTGCGCGAACTTGTCTCTCGTGGACAAGTTTGGTGTGACTCTTCCTGGCAATGACTACGAGTGGAATGAATTTTCGGATCTGGCCAAGAAGATGCGTGATCCGGAAGGTGATATTTGGGGTCTTGATGGCCAAGCGGGTAATGCCTGGAACCAGGGTTATGGCGAGCGTTTTGCGAGTGAAGGTGCGCTCTGGTACGACACCGCCACGGAGAAGTCGACTGCGCATATTGGAGACGCGAACGGCGTAACCTCCGGTGGGAAGCCTGTTGAGGCCTTTACCGACCTGTGGAATTTAATCTGGAAGGACAATGTGGCTCCGAACTCGGACCAGGCTGCTGCAACGTTGTCATCGCCGGCGAACACGACGGGTGAAGGTAACCTCTTCAGAACTGGTTTGATGGGGATGTCCGGGACCGGATTCAACTCCCTTGGAAGTCTTAAGTCTCGAATCGGTGGTCGGTTCGAGTTCCACGTGTTTATGCCGCCCAAGTCGCCGTACACCGGTATCCGTGGCTATCACAATGAGACCAATAACATTGCGGTCAATAAGGTGGCTGAGGAACGCGGTAACGCGGAAGAGGCTGCAGGGTTGGCGCTGTTCTGGCACCAGGACACCATGGCGAATTACCTGGCTGAGTACCAGCCCGTGGTTCCAGCCATCAAGTCCGTCTGGGGTAGTGACAAGATTTCCGGTATTACGAGTGGGGCTGACGTCTTCCCGACGCTCGCGGCCGAGGCCGAGAAGGTCGGCAACTTCCGCGAGAACTGGGTTCGTGGCACCTATGCGCACGAGAACTGGCTGGAATGGTTCCGAGTTATGCGGGCCAAGCTGGGTGATCGAGCCATGAAGGGTGGCGAGGATCCGGTCAAGATGATGGCTGAGCTCGAGAAGGACGGCACAGCAGCCCTCCAACGCGAGATCTAAAGGTCAAAACATTGATCCGGCAGGGACGTTGTACAACGTTCCTGCCGGATCTTGTTGTTTTTTACGGAATCTTTTTTTAGTGCGATAAGCATTCGAGGTGATGTGTGGCAGTAGGCACGGCTGGTTCTGCGGGCTTGCCTGCTAGACCGTCGGCGAAGCGGAGATTGGTGAGTCGCTACGAGGGCTGGCTCTTCATTTTTCCGTGGGTCATTGGCTTTGTGCTCTTGGACCTGGTGCCATATCTGTTTGCCTTGGTTATTTCCTTCACCAAATGGGACGTCGGCCATCCGCCGGAATTCATTGGGCTTCGGAATTTTCAAGGCGCTTTCACGGATCCCCTGGTGGGCAAAAGCCTCTGGAATACTCTCTACTACACAGTGCTCCATGTCCCAGGCTCTACGCTCATCGCGTTGGCGGTTGCGGGCCTTCTGAATCAGAAGGTCAAAGGGTTGCCGGTTTGGCGCACCTGTTTCTACATTCCCTCCGTGACCTCCGGTGTGGGCATGGCGCTGATCTGGATCTGGTTGTTTGCCCCGCGAGGTGCCATCAACGGCATGCTCGGGTGGTTCGGGATTTTGGGGCCGCGATGGTTGACGGATACACAATGGGCGATGCCAGCCCTCATCATTATGAGTTTCTGGGGGATTGGATCCTCCATGGTGATTTTCCTCGCCGGTCTGCAGGGGGTGCCGCAACACCTGTATGAAGCGGTTGAAGTGGATGGTGGCGGATGGAGGGCCAAGACGCGTCATGTGACGATCCCGTTGATGACCCCCTATATTTTCCTCAGCTTGATCTTGGGTGTGATCGGATCGTTTCAGGTAGTCACCCAAGCCCTCTTGATGACAGATGGAGGTCCTGACAATGCGACCTTGTTCATTCTGTTATACATCTGGCTGATGGGATGGAATGCCTACAAGATGGGGTATGCAGCCGCGATCTCATGGATCCTATTCGTGATCATCATGCTCGCGACTCTGATCCAGTTCGCGGGGGCCAGGCGCTGGGTGTACTACGAGTACAGGGGGCCGGACGACTAGATGGCTGACACGACGCTTCCAGTTAAACCATCCTGGTCCACGGATCGGGTGCTGCGTCTTATCCGGCGACTGCTGCTGTACTTCTTGGTCATATTTGGATCTGCCGCTTATATGTTCCCGGTGTTTTTCATGATCCGGACATCACTGACGCTGATGTCTGATCTGTATGTGCTCCCGCCGATCATTGTGCCCTGGCCACCTGTTTGGGAGAACTACGCTGAAATGTGGGCCAACGGACCGACGTGGTCGTGGTTGAAGAATTCAGCGATCGTGGTCTCATTTAGCGTGGTAGCGGAGACCGCGGTTAGTGTGTCGGTGGCCTATGGCTTTGCCCGGACGCAGTTTGCCGGCCGCGACAAGCTGTTTATTGGCGTTCTTGCGACCATGATGCTGCCCGGGGCGGTCACCCTGATTCCTCGATGGCTGATTTTTTACAACCTGGGCATGATCGACACCCTGTGGCCCCTGCTGATTCCACGAGTGTTTGGCACGGCGTTCTACATTTTTATTATGCGCCAGTTCTTTTTGACCTTGCCGCGTGAATTGGATGAAGCGGCACGTATTGACGGGGCCACCCATCTGCAAATTCTGCGTAAGGTCGTTATACCGCTTTCGGTGCCCGCGATCGCCACGATTGGCGTGTTTTCCTTCATGAACCGATGGAATGATTTCCTGGAACCGTTGATTTACCTGTTGCACACGGAAAACCTGACGTTAGCTGTCGGCCTGCGGTTCTTCGCGAGCAGATTTGGGACGGATTACCACCTGTTAATGGCCGGCGCCATGCTGCTGGTAGCGCCGATGATCGTGGCGTTTTTCTTGGCACAGAAACAGTTTGTTCGGGGTATAGCTCTGACCGGGATTAAGGGGTAGGCCTACGACCTGGTCGTTTCCAAGGGGGGCACGATGTTGAAGATTCATGATCTGCCATGGGCTGGTCGGGGTATGGGGCCGGGCCAGATTGGTGACCCTGACGGGTCAGAGGCAGACAACGATGACGCCACCGAACCATCGACCATCCTGTTTTGGGACGACTTCTATCTCAATCGGTATGAAAATCTGACGCGAGAGATCGGGCAGCCGCAGCTGGTGCCTGAGGCAACCATTGAAGAACCTGGATTTTGGCTGGGATCGGGATATCCGACCGTTTTTCGGGACGAAGAGTCCGGGGTCTGGCGTTGTGAGTACAACGGGAAGTCTACGGTCCCGGGTGAACAGCCGGATAGCTATGCCCTGGTCGCCGAGAGCCCGGATGGCATTCATTGGGAATTTCCTGACCTCAGCGCTCAAGTGCCCCTGCCGTATCGCAAGTATCCCCACCAGGTGCTGGTGAATCATCAGGACGTTCCGGAGGATGCGGACGATCCGAGCCTTAAGGTGCACTTTCACCAGTGGGATTGTTTCTATGATCATCAGGCCGAGAATCCCGAGGAGCGGGTCAAGGGGTTTGTAGCCGGGACCGAATCACCGCTTTATACCTCCCCGGATGGGCTTCGGTGGAAGCGGATGGAGGGAGCGGAATGGCGAACGGAGCACCCGGACCCGCCGAGTACGGCCTTTTGGAACCATGTGCGCGGGACGTACGTGATGAATGCGCGTCCGACCCCGGACGCCCATCCCCGAAGGATTGCGTTTACTGAGACGACGGATTGGCGAACGTATACGGAGCCCGAACTGATAATTGGGGCCGATGCGCTCGATACCCCGCTGGCCGAGATTTACGGGATGATCGCGTTTCCGTACGCCAGTCGGTTTGTTGGCCTGGTCTGGATCTTCCACTGCGAGCCCCCGAGCATGTTTAAGTATTGGGGTGGACCCACGGATTGCCAACTGGCCTATAGCTATAACGGCTGGCATTTTCACCGCTCGTTGCGGACGCCGTTTATCCCCAATACGGAGCCGGGAGAACTCGGGGCCGGTACGATGCGGCCACATAGCCTGGTCGTGGATGAGGATCTCCAGATCCGAATTTACTCCAGTTCAGCGAGGGTTGAGCATGGCTATCACATCAACGCGTATCGGCACACTGACTATCCGAGTGATCGCCTCGAGAACGATCCTGGCGACGGATACGATCAGGGGGCCATCCTGATGCATAAGCTTCGTCTTGATGGGTTTTACTATTTAAAATCCAGTTCGGGACGTGGCCTGCTGGGGACCCGAGGCTTGTTGTGGCATGGTGGTGAGGCCTATCTGAACGTGCAGTCCGGGCACCAGGTCCACGTGCAGGTGACAGATGTGGAAGGTGCCCCGATCGAGGGCTACCGCTTTGAGGATTGCGAACCGTTTCGTGGGGATGCACTGGGATGGTCACCCCGATGGACGGGTGGTCGTGGCCTGAACGAATTTACGGGCCAGGCGATTCGACTCGAGGTCCAGCTGAACAACGCCCGGATTTATGCGATACGGGGGTTATTCACAGCGATGGCAAATCGTGAGACGAGAACCTTTGTTCAAACGGGTGAGGTTCCAAAACGTCGACTCGGGTTTGGCTAGGCCAACCCCTGTCGGTTAAGGAACCGCCTGTTGGGTGGGTCGTGGGTTTAATGCTGATGAAGGACACATAGGTAGGTGAGAGGCATGGGCACGTCGATGGATCGAATCGATTTGGTGGTTGAAGCAGGTCTCGGATCTGCGGCGGCCTTGGCCCTCGAGGCTTTGTCCCGGGCTCTTGAACGTGGCGGTTTTAGCGTTGGATCAGACGATCCTCAGATGACGATCCGGGTCGGATCACTGGCTGATGTGTCCGCATGTGACGTCCTACAGGCGGCAGGTGTTTCGTGCCAGGACGTGCCTGAATCTGTTGCGGTGGCCTTTGCTGACCGTACGCTTGCCATCGTCGGGTCAGATGAGCGGGGTCTGGCCTACGGCGTGCGGGATGCGGCGCGACGGATTGATGGAGTCAGCGGTCCAGTTGATTGGTCGGCGACCTTCCCGGCTGTCAGTGAGACTCCATTCCTCAGGAAACGCAGTGTGTGCTTCTTTCCGCACAACGAAGAAATGGAAGCACGGTGGTATTACAACCCGGAATACTGGGCAGCGTATTTCGATAAATTATCAGCCGATCGATTTAATGCGTTCAGCCTGACGTTCGGGCACCAGACGGCGTACCTGGTGCCCCCCTATTCTTTTCTTGTCGCCATGCCGGAGTTTCCTGAGGTCTCGGTGCCAACACTTTCCGACGAGCACCGTGAGCGAAACCTGGGCGCGCTCCAGATGATTGCGCGGACAGCGACTGAGCGGGGTATCGATTTCACGTTTGGTGTCTGGCAGCAACACTCGTATGAGTATGGGGATTCGTTGGTGGAAGGACTCACAGTCGACAACCTGGCCGCGTACTGTGCGCTGGGAATGACCAAGGTGTTACAGGCCTGTCCGGACATTGTTGGTGTGCAACTGCGAGTGAATGCAGAGTCCGGAATTGAGTTAAATGACTCGCCGGAGTTTTTCCGGGAACTCTATGCTGGAATTGCGGCGGCCGGACGTCCGATTGAGATTGACTGCCGGGCTAAGGCGATCGCGGACGACACCTGGGAATCTGCGATCGCTACGGGGTTGCCGACTACGGTGTCCACGAAGTTCTGGTGCGAACATCAGGGGATGCCGTATCACGCCGGGTTACTGCAGGACTTTGACCGTGTGACCCGTCGCCACACCTATGGCGACCTGCTGAAATATCCGCGCGACCATGAGTTCTTGTTTCGTCTCTGGAATATGGGCACCAATAAATTCACGCTATGGGCCGATCCCACCTGGGTTAGTGAATTTGCTCGCAACTGCGCCCTGGGTGGGTCGAAGGGTTTTGAGGTCTGTGCTCCGTTATCCAACAAGGGATTCCGAAACGTTGGCGGTTTCTGGCCGCTGTTCAAACCTCCGGAGTTGCAGTGGTGCGAGCATGAAGATGAGCGGTACTGGTTTTGGTACCGGCTGTTTGGCCGGCTGGGCTACGATCCTTCCTGTGGGCCTGAGGTCTGGGAGCAGGAGTTCGACGAGCGCTTTGGCGCGGATGCTGCGCCTGATGTGATCAGGGCCGTCGTGGAAAATTCCCACTACCTGCCATTTATTACCGCCGCACATTTACCTTCCGCGAGCTATTTCGGGTGGTCGCCTGAAATGGACACCGGGGGCTTGATTGATTTCTATATCGATATTGAGCCCAGCGATCTTGCCGGCTTTTATGGCGTTGGTGAATATGTTCGTGACTATCTGGCCGGTACGATTCGTGCCAAGTTGAGCCCCGAACAAATTGCCGAGCGACTTGAGGTCCATGCGGCGGAGGCGCTTCAAGCGCTCGATCGTGCCCTGAGAACGGTTTCGGAGGCGGGTACAGCGGAACTGCAGGGCGTTGCGGCTGACGTGCGGTTGTGCTCGGGCCTAGCGCAGTATCACGCCCATAAGATGCGGTCGGCGCTTGACCTCGCGTTCTTCTACGCGACCGGGGATGTCGAACGTCTCCGCACGGCTAAGGCCAACATCGTGAAGGCGCGTGACCAATGGTATGCCGTGGTGGATCACACCGATGGCCTCTATGCCGATGAAATGATCTGGGGCATTGGCTCGGTGGGTTCCGGAACGTGGAAACAGTTGACGCCGTACGTGGAGTATGACGTGGCTCGTTTAGACGAGGTCGAACAAGTCTTTGACCGATATGGTCTGTTTGCCCGTGGCTTTGATTTTGGCGATGAACCCAAGGTGACGGGGGCGGCATGGCCGCGTGATTTTGCCAAAGGAATTTGGGTGGAACGTCGTTTTGAGCCAGTGTTTCCCTGGACGGAGTACACGACTGCCGGACAACACGGATGGATGGCGGGTCGATCTCATGGGAGCCACGGGTGGAACAAGCCCGGTAGCCCGGGGGGACAGCGACCACCGATGGTCGTGCCTCATTCACCAGGGGCGGGTAGTGGAAAGATCGGAGCCTCGAGTGAAGAGCGGTCTAGCGGTGTCATGGGACGCGATCGCGACATCGGGTCGTTGCCCCAGAACTTGCTGTTGGCTGATTTTCATACCCGGGGTGCTAACGCGCATTATTCGGAAGCCACGTTTATGGCAGATGTGCCCAATGGCCTCTATGACATCACTGTCATGATGGGAGATACCCTGGCGGATGGGGTGGACCGTGGGCCTATGTGGCTCACTTTTCAGGGTCGATTTCAGACCGATCGATTTGTCATTCCAGCCGGACAGGTGGTGGAACGCACCCAACGCGTTCGCGTCGGTCTTGGCCGCCTTGAATTGGAGGTCAACTCGCATCCGTCATCTGACTGGGTCATCAATGCGGTGGTGATGCGTGAAGTTGCCCCACATATTGCGCATGTCCCGATCCGGGCGGTGTCAGACGGACCGCTACGTATCGGTGCAACGGTAATGGCCCCGGATGGGATTCGAGAGGTTCGTCTTCACTGGCGGGCTGTCGGCGAAGAATTTCAGGAAGTCCAAATGGATGCGGATGGTGCTGTCTATAGCGCGCAGATTGAAGTGGCCGCCGATTCGGATGCTGCATATTTCATTGAGGCAATCGATGAGAATGATGTCGTCAGAATGTGGCCATCGGATGGAGCTGCGTCGCCCCAGAGGGTTTCGGTTGGTCGTCTCGGGGCGCCGCTCGTGGTAGAAGTTTCGCAATCGACGGGTGCCATTCCGGATACCGATCTTGAAGTCAATGCGCGGGTGGAGTCTGATGAGTCCTTGGCTCACGTCACGCTGCATTACCGGGATGTGAATCAACGGCAACTATATACGCCGGTGCCAATGACACAGGCTGAAGGCGTGTGGACGGCCACGATTCCTGGTGATCAAATCACTGCTGATTGGGACGTGATGTATTACGTCGAGGCGATGGATCGGTTGGGCAGCGGGGCCATTGGCCCCAGCATGGACGCCGGTGCTCCATACGTCGTGGTGCCTGTGGAACGAGTCTAGCTAGTAGTCGACAGTCGTCGCTCTTTATCGTTTCGGGCGGGCAATAAGTGCGGGCTCGTGTCGAAGAATACGTCGGCAGCCTCCATCAGGGTTTCTGACAGGGTTGGATGGGGATGGATGCTGAGTCGAAGGTCTTCCGCCCGTGCGCCCATTTCAACGGCTAGAACGCCTTCCGCAATAAGCTCGCCGGCTCCGACGCCAGTGATGCCAAATCCGAGCACACGCTCGCTCACGGGTTCAAGGATGAGCTTGGTGAGGCCATCGTTTCGACCTCGTGTTGTGGCTCGGCCTGACGCCGTCCATGGAAAGCACACAGCTGTATGGGGTGTGTCCGTACGTTGAGCTTCGCTTTCTGTAAGACCGCACCAGGCAATTTCGGGGTCGGTGAAGACCACAGCGGGCACGGCATGTGGTGCGTAGATGGTTGGTTGGCCTTGGATCGCGGCGACCGCCACGTGTGCTTCATGGGCGGCCTTGTGGGCGAGCATCGGTTCGCCTGCGACATCACCAATGGCAAGGATGTTAGAAGTCGTGGTTCTGCGTTGTGCATTGATCTTGATGAACCCTTGCTGGTTTGTCTCGACGCCGGCATGTTCTAGCCCCAAATTCTCGGTGTTTGGTTGACGACCAACCGCAATCAGCACCTTGTCAAAACTTCGGGTGCCATCCTCGACGGCTGGTCCTGTGAGGTTCACCATGACCTGTTTTTCACGAGCCTTCAATTCGTCGACGCGCGTGTTGAGCAGGATTGAGTCAAATGTGTGTTCAAGTCGATCTTGGAGTGGGGCCAGAAGGTCTCGGTCAGCCCCAGGCAACAGGCCGGATTCCATTTCGACCATCGTGATACGCGATCCGAGCGCAGCATAGACAGTTCCGAGTTCAAGTCCGATATATCCTCCACCGATCACGAGCATTGAGGCTGGGATGTCCGTGATGTTTAAGGCTGCGGTTGAATCCAAGACCCGAGCACCATCGACCTGGAACCCGGGAGGTGCTGTAGGTCGAGCTCCGGTGGCGATCACGGCGTAATCGAAGCCTATTAATTTGGAGGTGCTGTCCCCGGCTGATTCGATGCGTAGCGAGGTTGCGCTCTCGAACGACGCATTTCCTTGCACGAAATCGACGTTACGAGTTCGGGAAAGCATTTCAAGGCCGCCGGTCATCTGCGAAATGACCCGGTCTTTCCAGTTTCGTAGCTTATCGAGATCGAGCGTGGGTGTGCCGAAGTCGATCCCCCATGCCGAGGCTTCCTCGGCCTCGTTCAGCAGTGAGGCAATGTGGAGCAGGGTTTTCGAAGGGATACAGCCAGAGTGGAGACAGACTCCGCCTGGAGCTGCTTCTCGATCAACCATCGTGACCGTCATGCCAGCGTCAGCAGCTCGAAATGCTGCCGCATATCCGCCAGGGCCACCACCAACGACGACAACTCTTGGTGAAGACGTATTGCCAGTCACGCTGGGTTACCCCTCAAGTGCGAGCATTAACGGTTGGGCTAACGCTTCAACAATCCAGGTCATGAATCGTGCGCCGTCCGCGCCGTCGATGGCCCGGTGGTCAAAGGACAATGCGAGCGGAAGCATGAGCCGGGGACGAAGTTGGCCGTCGATGTATTGGGGTTGTTCTGCAGATCGTCCGACGCCAAGGATTGCGATCTCTGGCGGATTGACGATAGGCGTGAAGTGGCCGGTGCCGAGTCCCCCTAGATTGCTAATGGAGAACGATGCCCCCTGCATACGGTCAGGGGCCAGTCGGCCTTCCCGGGACTCTTCAGCAATCTGCGTCAGTTCTACGGCGAGCTCGATAATGTTTTTTGAATCCACGGCGCGAATCACGGGGACATAGAGGCCCCGCTCGGTATCGGTTGCTACCCCGATGTTGATGTATTCCTTAAGCACCAATTCGTTGCTGCTCAAATCAACACTTGCATTGAGTTTGGGGTTGGCCTTGAGGGCGGCAGCCACGACCTTAAGCAAGATGGCTGTAATCGTCAGTTGGCCACCAGCCGCGGTCGCGTGATCTTTCTGTTTCTGCCGCATGGTTTCCACATCGGTGACATCAGCCTCATGGAACAGCGTGACATGTGGAATGGTGGACCAGGCTTGGGCAATGTTCGTGGCGGTTGCTCGACGGACCCGGGTCAGCGGTTCCTTTGTGACATCGCCGAAACGGCTGAAGTCAGGTAACGGAACTACTGCAGGGGCGCCAGTTCCTGCGCGGGGCCCTGCTTGTGACCGTGCGTACGTCTTGATGTCCTCGATAGAAATACGTCCCGACGGCCCGGAGCCTGGAACCTCGTGGATATGGATTCCGATCTCACGAGCAAATTGTCGGACCGATGGTGCAGCAAACACAGGCGTTCGTTGGTCAGGGTCGGTTGTAGTAGAGGGCGAGGCTGTTTCGGCCGGGACG
>CAZFVB010000003.1:0-4213 GCA_964522375.1 uncultured Chloroflexota bacterium | reverse complement strand
GTTGGTGCGGGGGAATCAGAAGCAGCGTCTGTTTCAGGCTCAGCTTCCGGTTCCTCGGCTGGAGCACTGTTTGGGGGGGATGTTTCGGCAGTGGGTTCCGTTGTTTTCGTCCGAGACGAATCTTCTTGTTGTGGCGGACCAGTATCCTCGACGTCCTCAATGGTGATGATCGCTTGACCGATGCTGACTGTATCGCCCGCCTTCACGAGGAGTTTTGATACGGTTCCGTCCGATCCAGCCGGGACCTCCAACGTGGCCTTATCACTTTCGATTTCAATAATCGGATCGTTTTTTGTCACGCTCTGGCCCTCAGTGACAAGTACGCTCAGGACACTGGCGTTGTCTATTCCTTCTCCGAGGTTGGGAAGTTTTATCTCGTTGGCCATAGAAGGTGGTGGGATGCTGGGTGCCGGTCAGGCTGTCCGCGGGTTGGTTTTGTCGGGGTCAATCTTAAGATCTTCCATGGCTTCCGACACAAGTTCCTGGTCGATCTCGCCTTCACGAGCGAGTGCATGCAATGCTGCCAGCGTAACGTAACGGGAATCCACCTCGAAGAAGTCACGGAGCGCTTCACGGGATTCGCTCCGACCGAAACCGTCAGGTCCTAGCGATATCAACGGTCCGGATATCCATTTTGACACCGAGTCCGGAATCGTCTTTACATAATCCGCCGCGGCAATGGTCTCACTGGCTGAATCACCAAGTTTTTGTCGTACGTAGGGGACTCGCGGGGATTCATGGGGGTGCAGCATGTTCCAACGCTCCGTGTCCAACGCATCTCGCCGAAGTTCGGTGTAACTCGTGACCGACCAGACATCGGCAGCAATCGAGTATTTCTCAGCCAGCATCTCTTGGGCTTTGAGAACCTCGTTCAGAATTGAACCGCTTCCCAACAGGTTGGCTCTGGCGCTCGGTTGCGTAACGGTGGATACGCGAAAGCGATAGAGGCCACGCAAAATTCCTTCGTCAAGATCAGGTTCGGTTGGTGGGGCAGGGTGTTCGTAGTTCTCATTGCCCACAGTCATGTACACAAAGATATCTTCGTTATTTACGAACATCTGTTGAATCCCCGCGCGCACGATTACCGCAATTTCGTGCGCAAACGCCGGGTCATAGGCGCGGCAGTTTGGCACAGTCGAGAACAGTAAATGACTATGGCCATCCTGGTGTTGAAGACCTTCACCGTTAAGGGTTGTTCGTCCGGCAGTGCCGCCGACCATAAATCCACGCGTACGGCTATCGGCAGCGGCCCAAACGAGGTCGCCCACTCGTTGAAAACCGAACATTGAATAGTAAATATAGAAGGGGATGGTCGGTAGTCCATGGGTTGCATACGACGTTCCGGCCGCGATAAAAGAAGCTAGCGAGCCAGCCTCTGTAATGCCCTCTTCCAGGATTTGGCCGTCAGTGGATTCCTTGTAGTAAAGCAGGCTGTCAGAGTCGACCGGGTCATATAGTTGTCCAACGTGGGAGTAGATCCCTACTTGCCGGAACAAGGCTTCCATACCAAAGGTGCGGGCTTCGTCTGGAACGATCGGGACAATTAGGTGCCCAATGTCAGTGTCCCGCAACAGCTTGGTGAGTAGGCGTACAAACACCATAGTGGTGGAGGCTTGTCGGTCTCCTGCTCCATCCGAGAACTCTTCATATAGGTCGTTGCCAGGAGCAGCTATAGGCTCGGTTTTTGGATTTCGACTAGGCAGGGAGCCTCCGAGTGCTTGCCTTCGATCCAAGAGGTAATGCGACTCAGGGCTGTCAGACGGTGGTCGATATAGGGGAGCCTTAGTCACTTCGCTGTCGGATATGGGTATCTGGAATCGATCTCGGAACGACAACAATTCGGCCTCGTTTAGTTCCTTCTGTTGATGAGTAATGTTGCGTCCTTCGCCAGCTTCTCCCAAACCATAGCCCTTGATCGTTCGGGCCAGAATGGCTGTGGGAGCGCCCTTGTGGCGTACAGCGGCGTCATAGGCTGCAAAGACTTTTAGTGGATCATGACCTCCCAGGTTCATGCGCCAGAGGTCATCGTCGCTACGGTCCTTCACCATTGCGAGTAAGCGATCATCGACGCCGTAAAAATGCTCGCGGATATAGGCCCCGCCGGCTACGGAGTATTTCTGGTACTCACCATCGACGATCTCTGTTGCTCGCCTTGTGAGTACGCCGTCGTGGTCATTTTTAAACAGTTCATCCCAATCGCTGCCCCATAGCACCTTGATGACGTTCCACCCTGCTCCTCGAAAAAGACCTTCCAGTTCTTGAACGATATTGCCGTTACCTCGTACAGGACCGTCGAGACGTTGGAGGTTGCAATTCACCACCCACGTCAGATTGTCGAGCGTCTCCCGTGCCGCCATCGAGATCGCGGCCGTAGTTTCTGGCGAATCGAACTCTCCATCACCCAGGAAGGCCCAGACTCGGCGTCCGGTATCTTCGCGAAGCCCCCGGTCATCCAGGTACTGCATAAACCTGGCTTGGTAGATCGACATGATCGGGCCAAGCCCCATCGATACCGTGGGGTATTGCCAAAAATCTGGCATGAGCCATGGGTGGGGGTATGAGGAGAGACCGCCGCCATCGGCTAATTCTCGACGGAAGTTGTGGACTTTTTCAGCGGGCAACCGGCCTTCAACGTAGGCTCGAGCGTATATCCCCGGTGACGCGTGGCCCTGGAAGAACACGACATCTGCGCCGTTGGCATGTTCAGGTCCGCGAAAGAAGTGATTGAACCCAACTTCATAGAGTGTGGCTGCGGAAGCGTATGTCGAGATGTGGCCACCAATCCCATCGGATTTTCGATTGGCTTCAACCACCATGGCCATGGCATTCCACCTAATGAGGCTTCTGATTCTGCGTTCAATATCTCTGTTTCCAGGATACGGAGACTGCCGCGATGGTTTTATGGTGTTTACATAAGGTGTGCGCGAGGTGACGGGGAGCGACACCCCTTCTCGTTGAGCTCGGATTTGGAGATCTCGGAGTAGCTCGGCGACGCGTTTCGGTCCGCGAAGAACGTAAACGTCATACAGCGAGTCAATCCAGTCCTGCGTTTCCAGTGCATGGATGCTGGCATCGTCTGCTTGTCCATTGATATTGGTGTTGGTGATGTTCTCGGTCACGTGATCTTCACAGTGAATGGCAGTGGCCTGTTGGTGGATTCATGGATGCCGTAGCGGTCCATTACTTCGGGGCGACTGTTGTCGATGGCGAGCGAGCTGCTCGTGCTTGTTCCCCTGCATGGTAGGAACTGCGGACGAGCGGACCGGATTCCACATGCAGAAACCCCAGTCCTCGGGCTATGTCGCCCAGTTCGTCGAACTCCTCCGGAGCGTAATAGCGCTGGATTTGCAGGTGTTTTGGCGAGGGACGTAGGTATTGGCCAATGGTAAGCAGGTCACACCGATGGGTGCGAAGGTCGGACAGGGTTTGCACCAATTCGTCCTTCGTTTCGCCCAAACCCACCATGATTCCAGATTTTGTAGTCATAGAGGGTGCATAGTCTTTAACCCGTTGAAGAAGTTCGAGCGACTGCGTATAGATGGCTTTTGGTCGTGCACGGGAATACAAGCGGGGCACGGTTTCAATGTTGTGGTTTAGGACAACGGGCTTGGCTTTGACCACGGTGGAGAGGGCTTCCCAGTTCCCCTGAAAGTCTGGCACCAATACTTCAACTTCTACGTGCGGGGTCCGGTCGCGAACAGCACGAATGCAGCCTGCAAAAATCGAGGCGCCGCCGTCCGGTACATCGTCACGGTTTACCGAGGTGATTACACAGTAATCAAGACCCATTTTTTCAACTGTGATCGCGAGTCGGATCGGTTCGAAGATGTCCACCTCGCCTGGACGTCCCGATGTGACGGCGCAAAACCCGCACGCTCTCGTGCAGGTGTCACCAAGAATCATAAAAGTGGCCTCGCCGGCGTTCCAGCATTCACCGATATTGGGACATCGAGCTTCCTCACAGACGGTGTGGAGGCGCTCGGACCGAACAAGGTCCCGGAGGTTGCTGAAGCGTTCGCCGCCTGGGACCTTAGCTCGTAACCAGGATGGCTTGGCAACTCGAAGGTCAGTGGGCATAGCGAGGCTCTTGATAGGAGGGGGCGGACCGAAGTTCGGTGTTGAATTCGTGAGCGATCGCTTCGAGCACTGTTCTTGTGATGGCAGCTGTGTCAGGAGCGGTGCCGGTTTCGAGTGCAATCGAAGTGACGCCGAG
>CAZFVB010000002.1:0-101703 GCA_964522375.1 uncultured Chloroflexota bacterium | reverse complement strand
CCGCGATAGACATGATGGGATCCATGTCACAGGGCTGACCAAATAGATGGACGGGGATGATGGCACGGGTTTTGGGGGTCACCGCTGCTGCAAGTTTGACCGGATCCATGTCGTAATGATCAGGATCCACATCGACGATCACGGGTTTCAGGTTGTTATGGAGCACCACATTGAGGGTTGCAACAAATGTGACGGCTGGGACGATAACTTCGTCGCCATCGTTCCATTTATGGATTTCCTTGAGCGCGGCAATCGCGACGTGGAGGGCGCTGGTGCCGCTGTTGCTCACAACCCCAAATTGACAGCCATGGATCTCGGCGAATGTTTCCTCGAAAGTCTGGCTCATTGGTCCGTAGGACAAGCGGTTGCTATCGAGAACCTGCATAACAAGTTGTTTCGCTTCAGAAGTCAGCTTTAGCGTGCCAACGCCGATTGTTGGTCGTTGGTTGGTCATTCTGCCCGTCGCCAGAGCAGGTGTTTGTGCGTTGTTGGAGCGCTTATCAAAGCTCTTTACCCATTAAGACCAGTTGGCTTGGCATCCAATACATATCCGAATCTCTCATCACTATCTGGATACGCTATACGGGGAACGATTGCAAATATTGGATAGGTAGCCTCGCTGATGAAGTGCAGCTTGAGGCTCATCGAGTCCGTTTTCGGATACCCACTTGGACCAGGGCTGTAGAACCACACCTCAGCTCCGTTTGCCCGAATGCTAGCAAGGATTTCCAGGTTTGAGGTTGCGGCAGGATGGTCCACCTGGACTTTTCGCCACACAACCCGCGCTTTCTCTTTGTCAAATACGCGTTGGAAGGATGGGTTGTCTGAGGGCTGCATGTCTACTAGGCCCTGGCTTGTGTTGCTGTCCACGATCAATCGGCCCGTGTTTCGTACGTCGTAATACACGGTACGCCCGGTTTTCTCATGGACACTCCAGGGATTTACATTTCCGGTCGTGAACAAGACGTCGTTGACATGCATTTGTGTGCCAAGCCATTTGAGATACGCGGTTTCTTCCCGTGCATCCACCGTTGTACGAAGGGTGTCGCCTGCGCCGATGATGACCAAGGCTATGACTGCGATGCTGGCGAGGGCACGTGGTGTGCTCGGTAACACCCGCAGGAGAGACGTGTTACGTATGAAATCTCGTCCCATGGTGTCCCAGACCGCAATAGAAAAGGTGATCCCTGAGACGAGGTAAAAAACATAAACCATCGCGTTGCTATGGCGCTGCTGGGTCGTAATTCCCATATAGAGCATGAGGAGGCCGATTATTGGGAGTGAAACCAGCAGCAAGATCCGTGCGACAGGAACAAATAGCCAAACCATCGCAACGACGATCAGGGAAATCATCACGCTGGGTTCTTGGGGCGTTGCCGGGTGAAACATCACAACCCCGCATATGGCTACCCCCAGAAGTGCCCACACCGACAATCGGCGATGCACCTGTTTGCGAAGTCCGATCACACTAGCCGATATTCCTACGAGCAATACAAGCCATGCGAATCCGGGTATGACATTCACGAGGTGGCCGTGGAGGAGTGCTGCAGTCTGTCGAGGTATTGCCGGAATGAATTTGGTGATCAAGATGCGAATTGTGTCGCTGGGTTTCCATTCGTACCACGTAATCGACGGGTCATAGCTAATGACGAGCGCACGTTGGTTGTTACTGTCGACGGCAAAGATCGGAATTGAATCGTCATGGCCGGCAGATCCGCCGATGGTCATGACGAGGCCGATGCTGAGTAGCAGTACCCCCAGGAATGCGACCAACGGTATAGCGGAGATAATCCAATGCGGGTTGAGTCTGGTATCAGCCTCCGTGACGGCTGTTGGTAACCATCGGCGACGGCCGAGTATGAGGGGCAATGCTGTAACAGCCCAGAGTACGCATGGCCAAAGCCACGTGGTATGGCTGAGAGCCAGCATTCCTAATCCGACACCAAAAATAATTCCATGAAGTTTTGTTGGCCGTGCAGCTGTGCTGGCAAATCCCCAAAATGCGACGGCGGTGAAGAACATGGTCATTGAGTCTGACCATCCGTTGACCCCGAACCATCGGAGCACAGGATCTATGACGACAAATCCTCCGGCGAGGACCGCGCCTGAAACGTGTTGAGTGAGTCTGTATACCGTCGAGGCAGCAAGGGGGGCAATCAGCGCACTCAGGGTAATT
The DNA here is from genome assembly GCA_964522375.1 of uncultured Chloroflexota bacterium. GTDB lineage: Bacteria > Chloroflexota > UBA11872 > UBA11872 > UBA11872 > UBA11872. The sequence continues at coordinate 99,527 of CAZFVB010000002.1, read as the reverse complement.
AGCGTGTAGGTCCACCACATCATTCCGTCTTGCATCCCGAAAAGCTTGATGAATGCGGCCATTGGTGGGACAAACACCATGCCTTCGGCCGCGTAGTTAAACCCGGCGGTTGCATCCGTGTACGCAAGTTCTACGGCTCGAGATATCCAGACGTCGGCGTAGGACCACCCCACACCGTCCCACCATGGCATGTAATCGCCTCGGGTGACGTGGGCATTACGTAATAGCCAGGCCGCAGCAAACAAGCCGATATACATTGTCTTTGGGGTTTGCTGAAATGATTTTTTGAGGATGGTTGACATGCGGGGTGTGGTCACTCTGATAAGAACGCCCGTGTCCATGCGGCGATCCTTGTGGTTAATACGGCAGCTCCAAACGTTAGCCAGCCTGCCATGGCCAAGCGCACGATTGTCTCAGGATAGGAGCGGTTAAATAATTCAAATCGAGCGTGAGGGGCACGGCCTTCTTCGAGCCCCTGCAGGGTCTGAATTAATGGTTCCGATTCACCGAGCACGACGAGAATAAACGCGGAAACGGTGATCCCGCAGACAACGGTCAATGTAATTGCTCGCCATTCATGGCGTGCCAATCGAATCTGGGTTACAAGCGCAATAAGGAAGCGCAACGTTCCCCATTGTAGGCGTGCCGCTGTTGCTATTGCGCCTCGGACCAATGCACGTAGCATTGCGGCGAATGATGCAAGTAGTCCTACCGTGCTCCACCCCATGCGGGAGAGCGTGGATGTTCCTCGGTTACGCCACTTGTCTATGACCTGCGCATCCAACATGCTCCATCGGTACTCGCCGGAGGCTGACTGGTTTCGATTTATCCCTGTGGCAGGTAGTAACAAATCCCCGATCCATGCAAGGCCGGCTATCACCCATGGAAAGCATCCAATCAGGACGGTAGGGACGAGGATCCACAACCAGAAATCCGACGTCAGCTCAGGGGAATGGATTTCCCGGAATGCCCGAAGGGTCATGGCGACGTGGAATATCGTGGTGCTTAAGCCAATCAATACGACGGCCCATGGAAGTCTGCTGAGTAGCATTAGAGAGATGAGAATCCAAATCCAGAATGTTGACGCAAGTTCTGGTGACGGACTCCCGCCGAATTGGCCATTGGCAATCAGGATATGCATTGCGGCTGCACTGAGGCCGGTGAGTAGCCCGATACTTGACAGACGCTATTTCTTGGGCAGACGGCAGCCAGCGAGGACTCCAGCGCCAAAGGCAGAGGCAGCGACAACCACGGACAGGACAATGCCGACTAGGCCGATTGGAGCGCGTGTAGCTGCCCCTAGCACTACTTGAGTAGCTGACAGTTCACGCCTAGGTTCAATGGCTAGATCAATGTGATCGGCGGTTGGTATTCCGTTGGAGATCAAAGATCCAGGCCACTTGTTGGTTATCGAGGCCATCGTGTTCACGGATGCCGTGGTCGAATCTCCGACGGCAACCTGCAATCGATACTCGAGATCTGCAGACGACGTTAAAGGAGCAAAGGACCACATCACTCGCCGGATGACGTGGTCAAGATCGGGAATCCCGACTAAGCCCTGTCGAACAATGTGATTGTCGTCATACAGACGAAAGATCATGGTCGCAGAAGGCCCGGTTCGTTGACCTTCTGGCGTCCGCAATTGAATGGTAAGGCCAGACAAACCATCAACCGGCACGACGAAATTCTGTTCGAAGGCGTCGCCTGCATTGAAGGGCCCGACGGAAACGGCCCCAGGAGATTTTCCAGGAAATACCGATGTGTCCCAACGCGTCGTTCGAATGATTAGGATGGCGGTTACAAGTAATAAGGCGGTTGTAACCAGTGTGATGAGGGCAACTCGACGAGATCGACGAGTGCCGGTTTGGAAAATCCGCATGGCGTTCATTCTACGGTCGAATTTGGATTCGTCTTACTATTTTTCGGGCTGAGTAATCGATAGCGGTGCCACCTAGTTATAGCTTTGGTCGTCAGGTGTCATCTCGAGGGCTTTATGACGACGACCGCCCATTTTTCGTTTTGGGAAGAGGTTTGCGTTGGCTGCAGGTCGTATTTCGGATACGTGGCTTGTGAAACAAATCGTGGTGAGAACGATGGGATTAGCGTTGATATGTCTGGGGTATACCAGAACGTCTCACGACCCTCCGCCTGTATTGATCGCATGAGCTCCTCGTTTGTCAGAGCGTCGGGATATACCTGTGATAGTCGTCGCCCCCAAGCCGTGTTGGCGCCGTCGAGGACCAGTCGTGCTCCATTTTCCACGTCGTAAATAACATCCCGATTGAGCTGCGAGGCTACGTGCCACGGATCGATATTTCCCTTTGTCATGATGACGGCGTTCGGTGGAAGCAAGGTATCCAGCCACCGGGTGTATCGATCGAGGTGGAGACGTGATTGAAATGCGTCGAAAAGCTGGATGCTTCCGAAGATAATGCTGACGGTTGCTAATGCAGCCCCGGTGTGTCCCGCCAACATGCGAACCCACAACAACCGTTGGGGTCGAGCAACACGTCCCAAGATTATTCCTGCTTCTCCTACCAAGATCCCTGATACGAGATATAGGACGTAGGAACCAATACTGCTATGCCGCAAGCCAGTGATTGTTCCGGTCCAAAGCAGGATGATTCCAAGAATCGGCATTGAGACAACAAGGATTGTTCTCGACGTTGGGCTGTAGGCCCACGCTAAGCCCAGCACGAGCATTAACCCAACTGCTATGGGATCAGATGCCAGATCGATTCGCCACACGACTATGACAGCTATGAGGAATCCGACCAGACCAATCGCGCTCACTGACAAATTCTTGCGGGAACTAGCGGCGATGACAGTGAGCGCGAGTCCGTTCGCGACAAGCAACCATGTTGCCAAGGGGATCGCAGGACCGATTTGCCGGGTGACGAGCGTGGCGATCTGTTGGCCGGCAACTGTTGGAAACTTTGTTGCGATTGCTCGGCCGGTGTCAGATGGCTGCCAAGCGTTCCACTCGAGATTTGGGTCGTAGTACATCGCGAGACGTCGCTGATTGCCGCTATCAGACGTCAACACTGGAAATACATTGCCTGGTTCTGTTGATCCAATAGCAAGGAGGCCAATGTTGGCGAGGCTCAGACCGACGATGAGTACGATGAGGGGAAGCATTGTTCGACGGATCGATCGTCTCGATTGGTTCAGCTGCGAAGTTTGGATAGGTGCGGGTAGCCATAACGGGGCCTTGTGGATGAGGGGTATACATGCGAGCGCCCATGCGAAGGCGGGCCTTGTCCACGTTGCGTGATCCAGGGCGAGCATTACGAGCGTGGCGCCGAAATAAATGAGTCTGAGGCGGCGCGGCCGGCGCGCGGCTCGGATGAATAAAAGGAAGGCGAGGGCCGCAGTGAACATAGTGGCACTGTCGGACCATCCGTTGAGGCCGTACCAGGTCAACACGGGATCGAAGGCTACGAGGATTCCGACAAGTGCGGTTCCAGCAATATGGCCGCCGAGTGCACGGACGGTTGCCATCGCAATTGGAGCAATGAGGGCAGATGAAAGAATCAGAACATGGCTCCAAGTAACTAGGCCCCCATATAACCCAAAGCCTTTGAGGAACGGTGCAATAGCTATCGTGTACAGCAGGCCTTCATAGGAAAACCACAAGCCTCGTGGCGTTCCTTCGAACGCCAGTTGGGTCGCGTTGCCTATCCAGAGATCGGCATATCCAGGGAACGGCGTGCCGCCATCCCACCAGGCTGAGTAATCGCCTCGAATAAAGGCTGCGTATCGAAGAACCACGGCTGCCAGGAAAATGGTTGTCATGACACCACGGTGACCAACGTTTGCTCCGAGAAACATCAAGCGGTTCGGCATTGGCATCCGGCGAATCATGGGCCGATTTCCAAATCAGTCACGGACTTTCGACGAAGATATATCAGCACCAAATAGACGGCCCATACGAGACATGCGACTCGTATCATCCATCCGGCTATGTCGGGATTGAGGAGGTCGAAACGACCTGCGTTCGGCTGGCCGTCATCTAGCGCCGGTATTGCGATATGGATTTTGTCACCCGCAGTGAAAATTGATGTCGTAAGACCTGAAGCTGACAGCACGCTTGCGATCGCAAAGAGCCAGTTGGCAATGCTGGCGGACCGAACAGAGTCGAGGGTTCCAGTAACAGAGGAGATGGCCGCGATTATCCATGGTGTACCCGCGGTTCCACATACCGAGGCGACGAGTACTATCCAGAATTGGGACGTTAACTCTGCTGACGGTTGATTCATGAATATTCGTAAGGCGAGGCTTAACGTTAGAAGGATCGCCAATCCACTGATAGCTGCAATGATCATTACGGGAACGAGACGCCTACTGCCAAAAAGAGTGGTGAAGCCTCCAGCGGTCGTGACAGTGGCCAAGACCAGGAGGGATAGAGCACCTGGAATGCCAATAGGAGTTCTTCGAGCTGTGGTCGCCAAAATGCGCCACCAGTTAGCGTGGCGACCTGGATCGACCACGAGATCGATTCGTTCATCGGTCGCGATCCCATTGGATATCAGCGAGCCTGGCAAGGGGTCTTGTAGATCTGCCATTGCGAACACTTCGCCTGCGACCTGAGGTCCAACGACGATCTGGATCGAGTACCGACGTCCTGCAGATTCAGGAATGGGTGCAAATTGCCAATGTACAGTTGTTATTTCGCTGCTATTGGTCGGCACCGTAAGGATGCCTTCGCGCTCAAGTGAATCACCGTGGCGCAACCTGAAAACAAGGCGGAGGTCTGACTGTCGTGCCCGGTATTGAATCTTGGTTTCCACGTACGACAAGTAATTGACCGTTGCATCAAATGGTTGTTCGAAAGCTTCGTTTGCGCGAAAAGGTCCAGCTGCGAACAAGGCCTGAGGCTGAGCGCTCATCATTGGTGCGTCCCATCGCAACGTTGCGAACGAGACCCACGTAAGCATTAAAAGGATGGCGGCCCCGAGCGTTGTTCCGAGTGTGCGCGACCGGTACCCCACGAATTTGGATCGTTGCATCCTATTCACAGACGGCCACTATATGTGTGTGCAGCAGTATGTGTCGGGTTGGCATGGGTCGTGATTATCGCCGGAGCGAGTCACGAGAGTATTTACCCTGCTGTACTTTGCTGGTCGTGAAAATATTCAATGGTTTGGGCGAGGCCATCCTCGAGTGATGTTGTTGCTTCCCAGCCAGTAAGCGATCGGATCCTGGATAGATCCGGTATTCGTCGAGGGATGTCCTCGTAACTGGTGCCGAACGCTGATTCGTAGGTGATGTACTCGATAGGAGAAGAAAAGCCTCCGACTCGGCGCATGGTTTCAGCCAAGCTCTCGATCGTATGTTCAATGTCCGTTCCAATGTTCAGCACGGTGTTACGGGCTTTTTCAGAGGTTGAGCCAAGCACAATGCCTTCGGCTGCATCACGGATAAAGCAGAAAGTACGGGTCTGGGTTCCGTCACCATGGATTTGCAAAGGTTGGCCAGCCAGAAATTTTTCGAGAAATATTGTTACGACGCGCCCCGCACCAAGAGAATCGAGGCGCGGCCCGAAAAAGTTGAACGGTCGAAAAATGTTGAATTCAAGACCGCTTTGCTGGTGGTGGGCCAAGATGTAGTGCTCAAGGGCCGCCTTGGCAGTTGCATAACTCCAGCGATTAATGGCTGTGGATCCGAGAACCCGATCGGCATCTTCAGTCCATGGAACTTGGGGGTTTCGTCCGTATACCTCGGATGTTGATGTGAATACCACTGGACGCTTGGCTTCCACAACCCACTCGACAACATGAAGACCGACAATTAGATCGAGTTGCAGTGTGTGGAGGGGATCTTCCACATATCGTCGTGGATCAGCCACAGCGGCCAGATGGTAAACGAGATCCGAGGTTCGAATTTCCTCTCGCATCGTGGCTTCATCCGTGACGGTCGTCGAGAGAAATCGAAAATTTGGATGGGCGGCCAAATGTGCGACTTTAGCTCCGTCAGATAGGTCGAGCGCAACAACCGAATCTCCACGCTCAATGTGGACATCACATATAAACGAACCCAGAAACCCACCACCACCCGTGATAAGCACGTTCATGAATTTTTTACCTGCTGTTGATCGACGTTCACGAGACAGAAAGGTCCCGATCGTTTTTCGATGGGCGCGGAGCCCAGACCCAGTTCATCGAGTGACACATAAGACTCGTTTACAAGAAGAAGGTTAATGGCGAACCGCCTGAAGATTACGTTAATCGGGACCCGAAGCACTGGAAAAAAATCACTGTAGTGCTGGAGGTGGCCGAAGGAACTGTCCGTACTAAGGACTTTTGCGCTCGAGAAGTAGAGGGCGAAGTCAGCGAGTGAGAGAGGTATTGTCATCAGCCTAGCTTCCGTCTGACGATTGTTTAGCGTATCCATGATGATTTGCAAATCTGGTGTCAATGATCGGCTCGAGTCACCGACAATCACCCGTCGCTGGAGCGCTACCGATGGAATGAGTCCTGCTCCCAGAGCGACGACAACGAACACGCCAAGCCCGACCCATTTGAGCTCGTCTGTTGTCTCGGTGATTAACACGCCTGTAATGATTGCTGTAGGAAATGCGCCGTACTCTCCATACCTTTCGCCTTCGCCCAGCCACTCTATGGCGTGTAGCTGACGAATCGCGATGCCGACGACGAAGAGGCTGAGCGCCCATATCAGCAGAAAGTTGAGTTCCGTTTCAAAAATGACGGTTTTGATGAGTCCCATGTTGAAAGCAAGACTACAGGTGACGACTATTGCGAAGGATATGAACGGATTTGCTGCGATCACTGCTAACAGGGGAAGACGTCGCACAATCTGGTAGATCTTGAATACGGCATCGCCGCTTTGTTCTGATGCTTTGGGCACCCCACGTATCTGATGTGCATATCGGTTGTGTATGTTGGCTCGCCACCACCACAGCATCGCCATGTGGCCGCGAAACACGTGCCAGTAAGCACCCCGAGAAACTAAAAGTGCAAGTGTCCATCCGCCGGCAAAAACGAGAACGTAATATGGGGTGAAGAGGAGGATGCTAAGGGCAATGCTCGTGACGAACAGTGCTTGAAGCGCCATGCGATGAGTAAGGAACAACAGGGCAGCGGCTGGGATTGACAGGATTATCCAGGCCCATACGTTAGAACTATGGAAGGCGAGGTTTGCCGCCATTGTGGCGGTGAACAGGAGCGAAGCTAGAGGCCGGGTGGACAGACTAGAGTTTTCCATGACTACGAGTGGGGCAAGCATGTATGCGGCTTGGGCGACAAGCCCGGCTCCGATGTTCCCGGTGATCGCAACGGCCAGCACAAATAACAGGATGTTGTGAACACTGTCGATGATGGGTGCGACGAGCCACTGGATACGGTGAAGGAAACTCGTCGGAATGAGCGAGAGCAGCACGCGCAAACCGGGTGGGTAGTCTGAAGGTAGATCGATGAGATAACGATTGAACGGTTTGGCCTGTCCACGTCGTTGTTCACGATAGTGGCCAGCCACGGTGAGGTGCCGCCAGATGTCAATTCCGAAGTATCGGTTGGAAAGACGTGGCCAAACCTGAAGGCCAAACGAGATTATTGATATCGGGAGTGCGAGTAAGTATTCCAATGCCGGATTTGCTCACCTGGCATGTGTTCGTACGCCAGATGCTGTGCTTGTGCCTATCTGCGTGATTCGAAGTAATACGCGACGGTGATGGTATCGCAGGTGCAGACTTGCGCCGACCGTAATGTATCGAAACGGACTTCAGGATCAACTCACATTTTGGTTTGGGTAGTAGTCTTGGTGTAAAGCTTTTGGAGAAGACATAGTGTTTCGAGTTCGTGGAGCTGCGGTGATTGGGGTGTTGGTCCTCGCTGTGCTTGTGGCTGGATTCTTGCAGTACACACGAGATTTTTCGGCCACTTTTGACAAGCCTGCTGAAACGTTTGCATTTGGTCCTGTTGTTGGATCTATGTTTCAGGAATTCACGACGCCTGTGCCGTACATAAGTCAAATTAGTATTCCTCTCCGGTCGGCAGGTCAGGATGCGGAAGGCGTCGGTGTGAATTTCCGTCTGATGACAGACAACGGAAATGTGATCGCAGCAGGGCAGAGTCGCGTGTTTCGACCTGCGATCGTTACGGCGACTGGAGAATCCTTTTCAAGGCATTTATTGTCGTTTCCCGCTCGTGCTGCTGGCGGAGAGCGGCTTCGACTTGAGATTCAACGGGCTGATGGCGGGGCCGGAGATTTGTTGGTTCCTTTGCAGGTTGGCCCTGGGCGTCTTAACGGGATCGTGTTTGATCATGACGGTCAGGCTCATAACAACTGGTCGACTCTTATAGATCTCGATCAGACCAACCGGCCGCTGACATATTTGCGCAATCTTTTTTCATCCGATCCGCTAACGGCGGCAGGCGTTCTCGCTGCCGTGGGATTGGTTGCGTTCAGCGTATTTGTAGTTATCGGACGCGTGCTCGTGGGCACAGAAAACATTTCCCGATTTATTGCGGCCGCGAGTTGGGGGTTGGCCGTTGCTGTGGCTGTTTCGTGGCTCAGCTACGCCTTTGTGCCGGTGAGCTAGTTGCATTGCGCCGTAGAAAGATGGCTGTTTCGGCGGACAGATAGAGAACGCTGATTGAGACTGCCGTAGCAAGCACCAGAGCGATTTGTGTCAGTGAGTCGTGGAGGACAAAGAGGCTAGCTATTAACCCCAATGCGATTACCAACATGCCGATCCACGCACGTAGATAACCAACGCCGATCAGCACGTTGGCGAGCGCGGCATTGACTGCGAACAACGAACCGATGACGGCGTATATGGAAAGGATCGTGAGGTCCAGGGTATATCCCTCGCGAAACACGAGATTAAAGATTTGGGTGGGGAATACTAGGATTGAGACGGCTGTGGTTGTCACGATAAGAGTGATTAACGCTAATGCTAAGGCGAGGCTCGGCACGATGGAGCTTCCGCTTGTGTAGACGCGGATGACGTGCGGTAGAAGCACAATCGAAACGGGCCCAGACATAAAGAAAATAGTTCTCCCAATAAGACCCATTGCCAGATAACTTGCTGCGGCTTCGGTGCTAAAGAATCGAGCCACAATTAGACTGTCGATATTGAACAATACCGCAAGTCCAAATGAGATCGTCAGGATGCGTGCTTGTTCAGTCCACTGGGGCAAGTCCGCAGTGCTACTGGTTTGTTCAGGCGCTGAGTTTCGACGTTTGCGTAGAAAGACAAGACCGAGTGCTATGAAGAGGAAAGCCCCTGCTGCCGAACCTCCGACGGCTCCAGCAGCCGCGAAACCTGCGGTGACCATAACGACTGCAGTGATTACGCGGGTGAGTGTTTCAGTCATACTGATCACTCCTAGGGTTACAAACGATCGAACGCCAGCAAGTGCGCCGCGTACGACCGTGGATCCGAGCAGAAGGGCACATGCCAAGCCCGCTACTATGACCCCAGAAGAAGCTTCGAGTTGTAGTTGTTCTGTGATCCACCCGCTTAACAGGGCGAATGCGGCAGCTACTGCGGCTCCGGCTACTAGAACGAGCCCTATGGTTCGAGTAATCCAACGCCACAGGTCTTCGAACTGATTTCTTATATGCAACTCGCCCGACATCTTGATAGCCAGAGTATTTATAGCAATGCTGGGTACGCTGATGATGGTGAGCAAGGCCAGAATCGCCATGGTGTCTTTCCATGCGGTGGGCGTCATGACTCGTGCCATCAAAAACTGAAACAAGAAGGCAAGTGCGTTCACACCGAATGAAAGCATGATCAGTACGATTTGATCTCGCAGCATGGGGTGCTTGGCCAGCTGGAGAGCTTGGGTGACCCGTGAGCTATGGCGGGCGGTGATTTCTTTGTCCAATCGGCTACACCCGATCATATTCTTTATACAGGCTCCAGAAATAGCGTATTCCCACCGGGGCCATTGCGAAGGGCATGAGTTCCTCATCGCTAATCTTCCGTATGGTTCCCTGAATATGCCGGCGTTTGGCGATGGTTTTGCGGATGTTCTGTGCATTCCACCATAAGGCTCCAAGAATGGCTCTGGCTTTTTCTTTGTCACCCCGGATCAAATACAGAAATGTCAGGCCTAGGCAGATTGTTATGTGTATCGGAATGATTCGAACCATATGGCTCAGTCCGAAGTTTTTGATCATTGCCTGGAGTCTGTTCTTGAACGCGTGAAATGTCACAAACCCAGTGTTGAGTTTCTGCGATGTTCCGGCCAAGAGATGTTTAACCCTGGCGTCCGGCACGAAGTGCACTTCGTAGCCGGACAACCAAATCCTCCAGCAGAGGTCGGTTTCTTCGAAATAAGCGAAGTACGAGTCATCAAAGGTTCCAATCTCATCCAGCAAGGATCCGCGGAGCACGATGCATGCGCCCTTTGCGGCGAAGATTGGAAACGGCTGGGTTAATCCTTGATCTTTTTGTAGATAGCCACGGTGGAAGAGCATTCCGGTCCATGTCAGCCAATCGCCTATCGAGTCCAGTCTGCTTGGATCTTTCATCCAGAGTAGCTTGGGTTCGCAACACCCAACTTGGGGGTGTTGCTGCATGTAGTTCACTAGGCAGCTCATGGCATCAGCTTCGATTTCAGTGTCTGAGTTCAGGAAGCAGACAAACTCGCCATCTGTGAACGGCAGAGCTTCGAGATTTCCACCGACAAAGCCAATGTTTTTTGGTAGATCAATGAGTTTTACGTTGGGAAACGATTTCCTGACCATAGCGATAGACCCGTCTTCTGATCCGTTGTCAACGACCACAATTTCAATGGCTACGTATGAGGATAGTTGAAGAGATTCGAGGCATCTTTGCAGGAGCTCGCAGGTATTTAGGTTGACGATAATGATTGAAAGCAGACCGGGCGTTCTTTTGCTACCGTCGCAAGTCGGTACAGGGCGCCCGGCACGCGGCGCGCTCGCCATCAGGCTGGAACTATCTCTTCCGGCTCGGGCTTCCAGATCTGGATAGGTGTCACGATCTTTGTTGATGCCAAACTACCGTGGAACGGCAACAGCGGCTTCATCCGGTGACGTTGGCACGAGTAAGGCCTCGTCAACTGGTGCTGTAGATCCACCTGCCGTGTGCAAAGTTACCGGTAATTCGGCAACTCCAGTGTCTGGTTGCGACGCTCCATTTACATTGGTTTCAAGCTGGCTTTTTCTGAAGTCCAACATATGGCCCACGACGTACCGTGATCCTCGAACCACGTAGTAGCGAAAGTGATCTCGACTCTTCACAGCGTGCATCAATTTTCGACCTACATACCGTGGGGTGAGGAAACTTGTATACAAGGATTGAACGAGCCCCATGATTTCGTCGGTCGGGATTGGCGATCGCAACACCGGCTCTCGCATATCAAAGCGCTCCCAGTTGTCAGGCCCATCAAACCGGAGCCAATCGTTTGCCCGCGCCTGTGCATAAAGTTGGGTTCCGGGATACGGGATCACGATCGTACCTTGGAGTGTGTTGATCCATCCTCGATCAAAAGTTTCACGGGTGAACTCGATGGTTCGACGCGCTTCATCAAAGGTTTCCCATGGATAACCAACCATGCAGGTCACATGGGGCTCAAGACCGGCTTCGCTAGCCCACTTGACCGATTCCCACTGCTGTCGAACCTCAGTGCCTTTGTTTAGCAGGTCGAGCGATCGTTGGTTGGCGGATTCAATTCCATAAAGAATGAATCGAAAATTGGACTCGCCGAGCATTTCGTATTCAGCCTGCGAGAGTGCGTCAGCGCGCATGTTGCAACCCATCATGAGGGTCTTGTGTAGACCTCGTTCCCGATAACCCTCACAAAATTCTTTAAGCCAACGACCTACCGGGAAAGTGCCAGTGTCGTCAAAGACTTCTTCAACGCCGAGATCTACTAAGTTTTCTAGTTCATCAAGATAGTCATCAACCGGACGCACTGACCATGTCGGGAGCATGCTTGTCCAGGAGCAAAAAGTACATCCCCCCCCGCCATGTCTCGGGCCGCCTGGGACCTTCCGACGCCACCAGCAATCAGCACCAGTGGATCCGGTTGCCCATCCGTATGTTCCCTTCTTGAGAAAGTTGCCGTTACGGTAGGCGTACAGTTCCCAGTTGACTAGACGGCGGTCGATGTGTGGCCGTACTCAACGACCACGGGTGGGTTTGGGTCAATCCCAGAATTGGCAATCGATGTTTCATCGTGGCGCCAAAAAACCCCACCGCCAAGATCTTCTCGACCCTCAAGAAAGTTGGCGAGGTTAAGAATCGCGAAGTCGAATTGACCACCGCGGATTACGTAGTCAACAGGGCAAAACAGAAATGGTTCCTCGGGAAGTGCGGTTACGTGATCTCCGACCAACGCGATTTTCATTTCGGGGAAGCGTGATTTTAGATTGGTGATGGCGTCATAAACTGGAGGAGCGCTCGGGGTTTTTGTCTCGATCATCATCAGATCGGGCTGCGCCTTTTCGATTTCCGATCAATATGTGGACCAGTCCCATCCTTCGGCAATCCCGTCCAGCCAAACAGCGTCATGGCCGTGCTGATCAAGGAGTGTGGCTGCTAGTGCGGGCAAGACTGGGAAGATCACAGTGGCGTTGTCGCCAACGAAACGATTCATGAGGCCGACGAGACCGCCACCGTCACTGAGCCCGGACGAAAAGACTTGATACTGGCGGATCAGGCTAAGGAGAGGGATCCCCTTATCACTTTGGAATGGTGGGAAGCTGATCGCCACGTTCACGCGGGAAAAATCTCCAGGGGGGGGCGCCAGCGGAAGCAAAACGGGGACTTCATACCAAGGTCCGTGTTACCACGAGGCGTTTTCACCTTATGATCGTAGTACATGGTCGCAGCTGAACCACATTTATAGGGCCATAATTTGCGAAAAATAAGCGCCTGACAACTTTATGAATTTGTCGCAGCGAGTTTCGACGTCGTCGGAAAAGCATGGTCTTGGTGTGTCACGGATCGATGTATCAATTGTCATTATTGCTGCTCGAGCCACAGCAGTCCTCGAAGAATCGTTGGCAGCGATCGCCGAACTTCGAGGTCCGGTAACCGAGACGATCGTTGTTCTGGATGAGGTTGTTGAATCTGTTGACGGTACGGTTAGATACCTCGCGAGCGGCCCAGTTGGACCTGCCGAAAAGCGTGATATTGGTGCCAGGTCGGCTCGCGGCGATCTTCTTGCATTTATTGACGATGATGCCTATCCGAGCCCGGGATGGCTCTCGGCTGCCGTGCCGCTGTTCGAAAATTCTGACGTGTGGGCTGTTGGGGGGCCCGGCGTTACGCCGCCTACTGACGGATTCCGGGCCCAAGTATCGGGATGGACGTATGCAGCGTGGATGGTTTCGGGGCCGGCTCGCTATCGATATGTTCCCCAGGAGGCCCGGCGTGTTGACGACTATCCATCAATGAATCTGATTGTGCGTCGTTCTGCGTTTGAACAGGTGGGAGGGTTTGACAGCACCTACTACCCCGGTGAGGACACTAAGTTCTGCTTGGAAATTGTTCGTCGAGGTGGGCAGATCATTTATGACCCTCATGTGTTGGTATATCACCATCGTCGTCCTGTGATGCGTGGTCATCTACGCCAAATATCTGGGTATGGTTGGCATCGAGGATATTTCGCCCGTGTGTTTCCGGAGACATCTCGCCGTGTGCCGTACTTCGTCCCAACCTTATGGACACTCTGGCTCACCTTTGGTGCGGTCGTGGTGATCTGGGTGGATCAGTTGCGGCCACTATATTTCCTGACTATTGGTATTTATGTAGCGGCCGTCCTCGCGTCGGTGGCCCTTGTTATAAAGGATGCTGGCCGATTCTGGATTGGTGTAGCGGTGGGACCGACGATTGTCTTGAGTCATCTGGTTTATGGATTTCGTTTTCTCGGAGGGCTTGTCAAATTTCGGCGCTAGGTAGGGCCACCCGAGATGGTGGTAGTCCCATTGAGCGCGTTCAGGTTGTGGCGAGCAGCTCCTGACATGTGTGGGATTGCCGGGATTTTCCACATGGATGGCGCGACGCCGGATGACGGCAACGCATTGGAGGCTATGCAGCGGTCTCTAGTGCATCGTGGTCCTGATGGACACGGATCGTTTGTAAGAGGTTCGGTGCGGCTCACCATGCGTCGGTTGAGCATTATTGATGTGGAGGGTGGCGTCCAACCCATCAACAATGAAACCGATACAGTTCATGTTGTTCTTAATGGTGAAATCTATAACTTTCAGCGTCTTCGTGAAACATTAGAGGTTCACGGCCACAGATTTCGAACGCATTCAGACACTGAGACGATTGTTCATGCATACGAGGAGTGGGGGGATGCATTCGTAGATCGTCTTGACGGCATGTTTGCACTAGCAGTGTGGGATGAGTCCCGCCAGCGATTACTGCTTGCTCGTGATAGAGCTGGAATCAAGCCCTTGTATTTCGCAACAGCGGGATCCACGCTGGTGTTTGGTTCCGAGCTTAAGGCTGTCCTTGCCAGCGGATATGTTGGCCGTGATCTCGATTATCAGGTCTTGGCACATTATCTGGCTCTCGAATACGTTCCGGCACCGTCGAGCATCCTGCAAAGCGTCAAACGCTTGGAAGCTGGTTGCACACTTGTGGCTTCGACCTCCGGTGTTCAGACAAGTCGGTATTGGGATCTCGACCTGTCCCAATCCGAAAATAATCCTTTCCAGGGAAGCATTGCTGAGCATGCTGGCACCTTTTATGAGGTACTGCGAGGTGCGGTTAAGCGCGAGATGGTTAGCGATGTACCTGTAGGTGTGTTGCTCAGTGGCGGCCTGGATTCGAGTGCTGTGGCGCTGCTTATGTCCGAAGTTTCCAATCATCAGGTGCCTTCATTTTCTGTTTCATTCTCTGAGTCGTCCTATGACGAGAGTCGTTATGCACGGCAAGTTGCTGATCATGTGGGGACCAAGCATTACGAATTACCGATGCGCCCAGATGACTTGATTAACACGTTGCCCGTGCTTGCTGGAAATATCGACGAACCATTTGCTGATCCGTCGATTATTCCCACGTACCTCATAAGCCGATTTGCACGTGAGCACGTGAAGGTTGTGCTGGGTGGTGATGGGGGCGACGAGATGTTGGCTGGCTACTCGACGTTGCAGGCGCATCGGATCGCGCCAGTGTATCGATCCCTGCCTATATGGATACGCCGAGGGATAGGTGAGCCTTTTGTTTCGCGGATGCCAGTTTCAAGTCGGTATTTAGCACTTGATTTCTTGCTGGGCCGGTTTATTCGCG
This sequence comes from uncultured Chloroflexota bacterium, assembly GCA_964522375.1. Lineage (GTDB taxonomy): Bacteria > Chloroflexota > UBA11872 > UBA11872 > UBA11872 > UBA11872. Next base: position 84,289 of record CAZFVB010000002.1, on the reverse strand, counting down.
GCGCCGATGTACCCCCGTATTTGCAGCATCAAATGTGGACCGGATCTCATTACGGGGAAGACCTGACAGCGATTCTCCACCCGGATATTCGGTCGGAAATCGATGATTCGTGTTTTCACCAAATGCTTGCTGATGTATCGGGTCGGAGTGGCGCTCGACATCCATTAAATCGTGTGTTGTACCAGGACTTCAAGCTATACATGGAAGGCGACATACTTACGAAAGTGGATCGGGCGAGTATGGCCACATCGCTTGAAACCCGTGTGCCGTTCCTAAACGTGGAAGTCATGACGTATCTCCAGAAGATCCCCATAGACTGGAAGCTACGAGGTTTCACTAGGAAGTATTTGCTGCGTAAGGCAATGGAAGGACGTCTGCCTGCGTCGATTATTGGTCGACGGAAGCGTGGATTCAGTATTCCCATCGCCGTCTGGCTGAACAGGGAACTCCAACCGTTGGTTCGTGAATATTTGGCGGAGGAACGATTGGATCGAGAGGGTATTTTTTGTGGATCCGAAGTCTCGCGCCTTCTGGATCAGCACTCGAGGTACGTTAGCAATCACGCCAAGCGTATTTGGACGATCTTGATGTTTCAGCTCTGGCGTGACCGATGGATGGAGAATGTGTGACGGATCGCAGAACCACGGGTTTGGCCCCCATTTCGATGAGCAGCAGTCGAGCAAAACACAGGCTTTTGCGTTGGCAACCTGTTTACGGTGTCAGTCGCGGTTGCTGACTTGATGATGAACCGATTGAGTTCAATGGGAGCGTCATTAATTGGCGTGGTTGTTCTCGTAAATCTGCTGGCCATAGTTATTGCTCTTGGTACCAGTACAGTAGTGCTCGAAGAACCGTCAAATAGCCGTGCTCCGTCGTTCTATCGAGGATTCGTTGAACCTATTCGCCAGCGGGTTCGTGTGCCCGTTCTCGGTGCGGATCAGATAGGTGTCTTCGTGAAATCGGATGGAGATGGCCAAGCCTCCTCCAGAGTAATTTTGCGGGCCTACGATGATTCATCGGGTGAGATCCTTTGGGAGGATCGGCGCGAAGTGGCGGCTCGTGCACAGCCGCGACTTATTAATTTCAAGATTCCCCCAAACAGGAGGGCTGTTGCGCAAATAATCGATCTAGAAATTCTTCCGGTGACCGCGGCAGATTCGTTTCTTGGCATTGGCATGAGCACTGGTGACCGCTTTGCATTTAGTCAGCCGAGGATCTTAAGCGGTTCAGTCGTTGGTGAACGTTCACACCATGATTTGGTGTTCAGATTTGGCCGTCGAGTTTCAGGGCCTGCACTCGTTGGGGCGGTTGTTCGTGATGGCGGGCTTGGTCTTGGTGTCTTGGTGTTGGTGGCAGCGGTCAGCGCTGGTTTGCTTGTGGCTGGAACGATGCCGGTTTTTGTAGCGATGCTCGTGGGGTTGCTTGCGGGTACGACGGTTATTGCTGGTGCTATCCATTTCTATGCGTCGTTAGCAGAACCAGTGGCATTTGGATTAGAGGTTCTCAGACCTACGTGGTTGTTAAACCCTGGAACTGGTATCGCGATCTTTGGATGCTTGGCGTTGGCTGTTGCCGGGACATTGCAAGGTCGGCAGTTTCGGTCCGGTAGCCAGCCTGAGTTATTGGGTATGAAGGTTGGTGATCTTGCGATGCTTGGACTTCCGGTTGTGTGTCTAGCTTGGGCGGGCTGGCAGCACCGGTGGGTTGCTGAGGACGCCTTTATTCATTTCCGAGTCGTTTCAAATCTGCTGGCAGGCCACGGGCCGGTGTTTAATCTATCCGAGCGCGTCGAAGCTTCGACGAGTCCCGCATGGGTCGGGTTGCTGGCCCTTGTTCGTCAGGGAACGTGGTTGGACGTCGAGTGGATCGCGGTAATCATTGGAATGAGCGCGTCTCTAGGGGGAGTTTGGTTGGTGGGGACGTCGGCTCGTACCGTGGTTTGCTTGGCACACCCATCTTCGAGTACCCGTCAGTTAGTAGTCCCTATAGGCGCTCTGGTTATTTGTGCGTTGCCGCCGTTTTGGGACTTTGCGACCTCGGGCCTCGAAACAGGCCTCGTGTATGTGTGGCTTGGAGCATGTATTTGCGGTTTGGTTAGAGCCGCGTCAAAAATCTCATCGAAGGATTCGGGTCAGCGGTTGGACGATGTACAGGCGCCGATATGGCTGCTTGTCCTGATTGGGCTTGGGCCCTTAATTCGGCCCGATCTTGCGGTGTTCAGCGCCAGCTTTTTGATAGGCGTATTGGTGACGACAAAACCTTCAACGTGGAGATCTGTTCTGCGCATCCTGGGTTTGATGGGAGCACTTCCCGTGGCGTACCAGGTTTTTCGCATGGGTTATTTCGGGTCGCTTGTCCCCAACACGGCGCTCGCGAAAGAGGCTGGCGATGCTTTGTGGGTTCGGGGTCTTGCCTACGCCTTGGATTTGGTTAATCCATATTTGTTGTGGATTCCAATGGCTGCGGTGGTGTGGTGGGGTCTCGTTCTCGTGCGAGGGCGTTTGCGGAGGCGTGGATATAACCGACTCGCGCTAATCCTGGCAGTCAACGCGATGTTTAGCGTGATCTATGCCGTTTGGGTTGTCAGGTTCGGGGGTGGCTTTATGCACGGACGATTCCTACTGCCGGCAGTGTTTGTCTTGTTTGGTCCTGTGGGGGCGGTGCTTCCGTGGCCCTCTGTGTGGACAGCTTTTAAAAACTGGCCAGCGACTATTCCGGTTCTTGTCGTGGTGCCGTGGGCGGTAGTTTGCGCTTTCTGGTTGCAATGGAGTCCAACCACGACGGGAGTGTTTGATGAACGAACATTTAACGTGGAACGTTCGTCGGGCTATCTGCATCCCATTACGCTTTCTGACTATGAAGATTGGCCCTGGGCCCAAGATGCACGTCGACTGAACGAATTAGCCGCCGCAGGCAAGGGCTTAATTGCGTTGGAAGGCACACTTGAGCAACCAGCGGCGTGGATTACCCCTCGAAATCCGTTTGGTGATCGGGTTATTAGTGTTCATCAAGCTATTGGCATGGTTGGGTTCGGGGCTGCTAGGGATGTTTGGATTGTTGATGCTTTAGGTCTTGCTGATCCGCTGGCTGCACGCCTCCAGCGTGATGTCATTGGTTTGCCATCCCACGAAAAACGATTGCCGGAAGCATGGATTGTCGCCAGATTCGCTGCCATGGACGATCGTACTGGAATACCGCCACATGAGGTTGACGCGGCGCGTCGCGTGCTTCGATGCGGAGATATTGCTCGTTTGTTGGAGGCAACGACGGCACCTCTTACGCCGGAGCTTTTTGCCACGAATATACGCAACGCGTTTGGACTGTCGAGGCTCAGGATTCCGGCCGACCCTCTAGTTGCGGAAGAGCGATTGTGTTCAGGTGTTCAGTAGTCCGTGCTCGAAAAGGACCGCCGGCCAAAGCAAATTTATGTCCCGGACCCAATGTTAGGGTTGTTTCAAGGATATGCTTTGCCGTGTGACGTAGTAGGCGGAAAGCTAAGAAGCTGCGCTAGGGGAGATCTGAGGTGATTGCTGGTGTCTCACTAGTCATTCCTGCTTTTAATGAAGAGTCGGCAGTTGCTGATGTGGTGACAAGGTTCCGATCGGAGCTTGATGCTACGGGGTGCATATACGAAGTCATTGTTGTAGATGATGGTTCTACGGACGAGACGGCTCGTTTGGCCAAGGAAGCTGGTGCCTCCGTCGTGTGTTCCCCGCAAAACCTTGGTTACGGTCTTTCGCTCCGCCGTGGGATTCTGGCTGCAAAATTCGATTACGTGATGATCTGCGATGCCGACGGGACTTATCCATCAGAATCTGTCGGAGAACTTACGAGTATGGCCGAGCATATGGATATGGTTGTGGCGGCACGCACCGGCAAGCATTTTCGGGGTCGGGGGCCTCGGGCGATTGCTCGTGCCGGGCTGCGATTGTTCGCGAGTTTTGTCGTGGGTCGTTATATCCCCGATGTGAATTCTGGATTCAGAATTTTTCGAAAATCCGATTGCCTCAGGTATTTTGGAATTCTAAGTCCCGGTTTTAGTTTTACGACCGGTTTGACGCTGGCAATGATGAGTGATGCACGAGCTGTAGCCTTTGTTCCGGTCCCGTATGCCGCTCGAATTGGCAAGTCCAAGGTCCGGCCACTTCGTGACACGATGCGCATTGGGCAAGTGCTTGTTCAAGCTATGGTTCGCCACAATCCCATCAAACTGTTTTTCACAATAACGGCTGGCATCTGGGCGCTTGGGTTAGCGTTGTTTGTTGTCTGGGTAGTAACAGGGTCAGTAATCGCAGCTACGGCAACGATTGCCGTTTTTCTCGTGGGCGTGCAGATCTTCTGCTTAGGGTTGTTGGCAGAAGCCCTGCGCGCACGTGCTGGGGAAGTCTGACTGACAAGTAGTTGTTCACACGGGTGGGCTAGTTAAGGCCAAGCACTAGCTTTCCAAACGGGGCTTCAGAGCCTGCCGTGATAGCCAGACATGTTGCTGCGACGAAGAGTGTTAGTGCCAGAGTTGTGCTTGGATCAATCCTGCCGCGGATAGTACGTACCGCGAGTAACACCGTGGCGATTGCGATAGAAAACCCGAGCAGACCCGCCCCACAAACAAGCATCACCACTACAACATCTGAAGGTCCTTTGGCGTTTGACGCTGCGTGAACAGTGTTGTGAATTACGGTTTCTGCCCACGCCAGTGGTCGCGGCAGGGTGGGGCTTCGATAGACCATGAAGCGCAGATCCTGACCTTCAACACCGAGGGTATCCAAATCAAGAAGGTCGCCATGCGGATAGAGGTTCTCCCGGAAATAATCCACGTACAGGTGGCTTGTGGGGGCGCTCAGAATTGATTCTAGGCGTAGGTAAAGCTTTTCGTTCTCCCGAGACAGATTTGGGTGGAAAAGCAGTCGTACTTGCCAGTTTCCCGACTGGTCAAACACGGCGATGCGTGACGCGAGAGATTTTCCACCCCTGGGTTTGGTTAGGAGTTCAAACTTAACTCGTACGAACTCACCGGGGTCCACCTTTGTGTGTAGCCAGACATCTACACGTGATATCGAGTCGGTTGGTGCGACGAAAGTCTGACCCTTGACGCCGCTCAAGACTTGGGTGCGAAGAGGTGAAAACTCGCGAGAAATCTCAAGAACGGGTATATGAACAGGTTGGGCAGCTAGAAATATGATCCATACGGCGGATACTGCTGCTACTACGATCTTGGTAGCTGGCAAAATTCTCAGGTTCTGAATCAGCGGACGGCCCCCCAGGCTAGAACGTCTGGCAAAAGGGTATGTACGAAATACGCCGCATTCGCCATCAACATGACAGGAACGGTGAGCAGAACCAATGCTTGCCCTGGGCCTTTCCAGGGAACCATCGTTGAGAGACCTGCAATGAGCAGGATCACGAACGGTACAAAGGTCGGATAGACGTACCGGCCATGGAGAGCGACGTCCACCGTATAACTGCTCCAGAAGTTCATAGCCCACAGACCTAAATGAAGTACGCCCATGATCAGCAGTATCGGTGGACGATCAGGGATGCGAATGCGTTTTATGTTTCTGGACAGGCTAAGCATATGGCCACCCATCGCTAAGACGAGCAATGAGCCAAAAAATAGGTAGGCCGCGCCAGGAAGTTTCATCTTTTCAAGTCCGTAGCCACCCCAAAATGTTGAGAATGTTTCAGCAATCCAGTTTGTTTCTTGCACGAACTCAACAAGATTTAAGCCTCGGGCTCGTGGAGGAATAGGGGCCCCTCCAGACGCATTAACAGCTGCTTGTGTGATCTCGACGCCGATTGGATCGCCGTAGAGCATCCAGTTTCGGACGTACCACCAGCCCGCGATGGTGGCGGTGATTGTGACGAGCACCATGGCCGCACGTATAAATCTGGTTGGATAGCGTGCTAGTTGCCAAATTGTTATTGCAGCCACGGTAGGGAAAATAAGGAACCCGGTGTACTTGTGGAGTGCTACGAGGCCGAGAGCGATACCTAGCAGCACTACATCCCGACGAGCGAAATCCGATTGGGATGCTCGAATCGTTGTATAAACAGCGAATGTCCCAACCGCAATAGCTGGCGTGTCGTTGGTGTAGTACGAATGGACAAGTGTGAACATTGGGATCGTGGCCATTACAACCACGCCCCATATGGGGGCGACCGGTATGTGAGTGAAGACTCGTCGTAACGTTAGGAACGCGATCCACAGCGTGACAGGGTAGAGGGCCACATTAAACAATCGAGCGAGGTGGAAGTTCAGGTCGTTGGATGCTGAGCCAATCATGTTCAAGATTTGTGCTACGACCACGGCGAACATGTTTGGTGTGATCTCATGTGCAACTTGGGCTCGAACCGGACCTCCGGCAAATCGACCAGGCCCGTAGCCTTCAAAAATCGGGAGGCCACCGTTGGTAATCATTTGTTGCACAATCCGGAAGTGTTCAGCTTCGTCGGGCCCCCCGAGGCCTGGAAGTCTCACGAACGACCAGAGAAGCGCATTGAGCGTGGCCAGCAGAATTACCGCAAGCGTTAGGTTTCTCTGCGTTTTTTCAGTGAGTGCTCGGTCCGCGACTCTTTGATTTGGCGATTTATTAAGTGCGGATGCGTTTAGATCTATCACAGGATTTGGTTCTCATGGCGTGGGATCGAACTAGTGACTTCCGGACATGTGGATTTCGTTTCAGAACTGTCCCGGTTCCGGTATGTCTCTGGACAATGCATTAGGAGAACGGCCTAGTCGAAATTCGGCCGATACGAGCCGTGTTTGTCGGGGCCGAAGCGCTGCAGACGCCACCACACCATGAGTGTTTCAAGGAACATTGCTGCGATTGTGGTGACGCGGATTGAGCTTGGATATTGATCTCGAACTATGACGGGAGCTTCAGAAATCTGTCGAAATCCGAGTCGTCGAGCAAGTGCTAGTGCTTCAATGTCGAAAGCGAATCCTGCTGTCCGAACATGTGGGAACACTTGTTCAACCATTGATGATCGATAGACCTTAAGCCCTACCTGAGTGTCTCGGACAGCGAGTCCGAAAAGTACGCGTGTGACTAGGCGGTAGCCCCAGCTATAGATTCGACGAACTAACGGGTACTCCACGATCGAATCTGGGTGGAGCTTTGATCCGACCACGATATCGGCGTTGGAAGCGACGTAATGTTGATACGCGTCGATCAGACATTGAGGAGGGATGTCGCCTCCGCCATCCAGAAATGCACGGCATCTTCCACCGACCGCTAACAATCCTCTGCGCACGGCATTTCCTTTTCCAGCATTCTCCTCAAGGACCGCGATTCTTAGTCGCTCATGTTCGATGGTCTCCAGCGTGGCTGCCGAGTTGTCAATGTCTCCATCCACCACAACCAGAACCTCATATTCACAGTCGAGACGATCCAGGGTTGCTAAAACGTCTTTCACCTGCGATCCGATAACACTTGCTTGGCGATAGGTAGGAATTACGACGGAGAGTTCGGGAAGTTCCTGGGTAGGGGTATCGCCCTGCTCAAATGTTCGCAAGGAGACCCTTGTAGATCCTGAAGAGTTTTCCGAAATTGCCATGTTCAAGTCGGTGAACAGTTGTGCACGTTCGCAACCAGCTCAGTTTCTAGCAGATGTCACGCGTAGACACGGCGATGATACGAGACCATTGTTCGTGCTGACGCGAAAAATCCGCTTGCAGTTGCTTGGTAAGTCGTGCGGTTGTTACCCGGCAAGCCAACCACCGTCAATTGGGATCACGACACCGGTAACGTATGCCGAGGCCGCTGAGGCGAGAAAGACTGCGGTTCCAGTCATATCCTCAGGTTCGCCGTGCCGTCCCTGCGGGATGCGACTCATAAGCCACGACCGGGTTTCCGGGTCCTCAAACCGTGGTCGCGTTAGCTCCGTATATACATATCCGGGGGCAATGGCATTTACTGTAATTCCGGATTCCGCGAACTCGACGGCTAATGCTTTGGTGAGTTGCGCAACACCGCCTTTCGTAGCTCCATAAACCGAGACGGTGTTAAACCCAAGAAATGATGTGAGCGAAGCCGTATTTATTATTCGCCCGTAGCCTTGTGGCGACATAAGCCGAACGCCGTGTTGGCAGGCGAAGAAGAGGCTCCGGAGATTTAAATCAGCGACCTGATCCCAGTCGTCTGGTGTCACATCGAGGAGAGGCTTGCGAAATCCAGTGCCCGCGTTGTTGAAGAGAATGTCGAGCTTGCCAAACTCAGATTGCACTTGTTCGAACACATCACTGAGTTCATCAAGATCGGCCAAGTCTGCCGGAATACTAATTGCTTCCCGTCCCAGGTTTTTGGCTTCTGCGCAGACCGCGTCAAGTTGTTCTTTTGAGCGGGCGGCGACGGCAATATCTGCACCAGCCTCGGCAAGGGCTATTGCGATGGCTCGTCCGATCCCGCGTCCGGCGCCTGTCACAAGCGCTACCCGTCCGGATAGGTCAAATGGATTAGTGGATAACTGCGTGGTCATTGGTAGTTCCACAAGTAAGGGCTGTACGACAATATCAGGCCAGTTGATTCGGCGTGTGTTTGTGCTGCCAACTCATGGGGTTGCTCGCAGTGTCACGCATGTATGGTTGTTTGGATAATGCGTCCTCTTATGTATTTGTAATTCGCATCGTTTGAGCGAGCCGCGCAAAATGTATCTGGTCTGTGTATCACGGTAGGTTCTTGTTATGTCTTTGCTCTCCCCCGGAGAAGTCGCTCCTGATTTCAGCCTGACGGCCACTGATGGTTCGGTGGTCAAGCTGAGCGAGCGTCACGGTAGTCGTGTGGTGCTGTATTTCTATCCGCGCGACGACACTCCGGGATGCACTATTGAGGCGTGTAGTTTTCGTGACAATCTCGCTGAGCTTACATCCCGTGGCGTTGAAATCTTTGGCGTGAGTGATGACAACGTGGCTTCGCATGAGAAGTTTTCGGAAAAGTATGATCTCAACTTCCTGCTACTCGCGGATACGGAGCACGGAATGCTTGAGGACTATGGAGCATGGGTGGAGAAAAAACAGTACGGTCGGACTTTTATGGGTACGCAGCGTATTACGTACCTTATTGGTCCGGATGGGAAGATAGAACACGTATGGCCTGATGTTGTTCCGAAGGATCACGTGGCTGAAATTCTCGAGGTAATTGACGCCTAGTCGGAGCTGCTTTTTTAATCCACCTATTCCGATGTTGGCCCACATAGCTCAGTCGGTAGAGCGCGTTCTTGGTAAGAACGAGGTCTCCGGTTCAAATCCGGATGTGGGCTCCATGCCAGATCTTTTTTGCACTCCCGTCGGATGGGGGCGTCTCTGCCGAACGTCTGGTAGTTCCCGGTTTGGATGTTTTGGCATGAAGGTCAGGCTGAAAAAGTGGCTGATGTTTATCGGTTTTCAGCCGATGCACTTCGGAAATGAGTCTTTTATATGCTGAAGTTTTCTGTAACGCGCTCTGTAGTGGCGAGCGCTAAGCTACAGGATGTCTGAAATGCGGTCAGGGATTGCTGGATATGCCTAATTACGAAATCCGCGAACTGCAAAAGCAATTGAAGGTTTATGCCGATGGTGAGTATGTGGCAGCCGTGCAGGAGGGGAAATTCCGACCGTACGTCTATCCTTTTTTCACGCCGGCAGGCCACAACGTGTTGCAAATCGCCCCGGCTGATCATTTACATCATGTAGGCATATGCGTGGGCCATGAGTTCGTCAGTCGGTTGGTAGATGGTCCTGAGCTTGAGACCAGTGATCGAGATGGCTGGGAGGAATACCAGCCCTATGCTGGAGGACGAACAGCTCGTGGATCTGACGCCGTAGATTTTTGGGGGACGGAGAGTTTTCTGCTTGGCCCGTTACCAAGGATTCTTGTTCGGTCGACCAATACCGATGTGAGCGAGCGCGGTGTTAGCTTCGATCAAGAGATCGAATGGCGAGATGCGGAAGACTATCTCCTTTTGTGTGAACGTCGTCGTACTACGGTTACGGCAGGTTCAGACGCAAACATCATTGATCTCGTGACGAATCTCGAGGCGCCTGGTTACCCCGTCGAGTTAAGGAAAGCGAAGGATGCTGGGTTGCTCGTCCGTGTGGCTGACCAAATCGACGTGCTTGATGGAGGCCGAATTGTTAATGCAGAAGGTCGTGTGAATGAGGAACAAACGTTTGGCCGGGTTTCGGCATGGGTGGATTATTCGGGCCCTGTGACGCGTGATGCGGTTGCTGGGATTTCGGTCTTTCCTATTCCTGAATCGGATGGTCATCCATGGCACACACGAGATTATGGACCCATGTGGATCAATCCTTGGCAGCATGAGCCTATGACACTTCAGCCTGGGCAGGCGTATACGATTGGGGCCCGGTTCGCGGCCCATGATGGATCCTGTGAAGACGCTGATGTCGCTCGCCTGTTCCGTGGATTTCGCGAAGGCCGCTAGTCTTGGCTAGATGATGGGCGTTGGGTTTCAGATGTCAGGTGGTGCAAGATCGATCCTGGGTATTTGTACGTAGGAACGAGAGGATTCGAAGTGGAAACGCCGTCGTATTAGAATCCCGGCGAGCTAGACACACGGCTTTTCTACATGCCGGGGGCACCGACCATGAGTCAAGATTTCACAATGTACGTGGGCACGATTGGTGGTGGATTGTCCGTAAGCTCAGATAGCGGGGCATCCTTTCAACACTTGGGGATGCGTGGAACTTTGCCGCCGTCAGAGTGTGATGTTCGTGCGGTGACTGTCTATCCCGACAATCCGAACCGGGTTCTTGCTGGCACTAACGCTGGCGTGTACCGCAGTGAGAATCGTGGACAGTCGTGGGAATTGCTGGATTCTCAAATGAACACCGAGTGGCCGGCACAGTCGCACCGGATGTCTGATCAATGGCCATTGCAAAACGTCGAAATATGGTCGGTGACAGTTGATCCGGTTGACACCCAGACGATATTTGTTGGTGCGAGACCCGGGGTCTTTCGTTCAAAGGATGATGGTAGGACTTGGGAGGAATTACCGTTGAATGTCCGAATGGATGGTCCAATCGGGACACCTCGAACGACGATTGTGCTGGTTGATCCGAGAGATCATCGGACTATTTGGGCTGGAACCGAGGTCGATGCTGTGTACCGAAGCACCAATGGTGGTGATTCGTGGACGAGGATGCCTGAGGTTGGTCCCCAGCGTATGGCTGGCGATATTCATGGATTGGCCATTAAGCCGGGTGATCCTGCAACGACGTTCTGTACTACTCCACATGGTTTCTCGACAAGTACGGATGACGGTGCCAGTTGGGACTTGCACGAATTTCCCAAGTTTCACGAACCGGATTGGAAGCCTGGTGATGGTTCGGCCTATTGCCGGACTATTTTTATGAAACCTGATAACCCTGACGTCATGCTTGTGGGTACGGGCAACACGATTCCTGGAAACATAGGGGCGATCCGTCGTAGTTGTGATGGAGGGAAAACGTGGGAAGCCTCCAAGCTCCCGGTCACACCAAACTCTGTCCTGTACGGGTTTGGTTCTCATGCCCTAATACCCGATACGATTGTGGCCCATACGGTGAATGGCTATCTGTATCTGAGTGAAGATGGCGGTGAATCGTGGTGCAAATTGTCCAAGGAATTTGGTCATATTCGAGCGGTGGCGGTGAGTCCCAACTAGATCCATGTTCTGGCGATATTTCTGAGCCGGCAGGAGGAGAAATTGCAGCGACCGAGGTTCACACGAAGGTTCGTTCTCGTAGCAGGCGTTAGCTCGCTCGCTACCTTCGGGACGGGTGGAGCCGTGGTTTTTGCACGAGCCAATGACCGTCGCAAACGAGGCTGGGGCAAAGATGTTGTTAGGCGCAAGGTTCGGCTGGCGGTTGCCAACGGTGAGTTGACCCGGGAACAGGCTGCTGAGAAGCTCCGGGCATGGCGAAACGGTCATGACAAACGGAGCAAGAAGCAGGCTGGTGAAGCAATCGAGACCAAGCTTCGCGCTGCGGTGCAGGATGGCAGGCTAACCCGGGAACAGGCTGCTGAGAAGCTTCGGGCATGGCGAGACGGTGATAATAAAAGGAGTCGGAGACCTACTCCTGAAGAGATGGCAACTAAGCTGCAGGCTATGGTTGCCAATGGTTTGATTACGCAGGAGCAAGCGGACAAGAAGCTTGAATTCACCCGATTGAAGAGTTCTGAGAAGTTTTCGTCTCGATAGAGTTTTGAGGCGTTGATGCAACCTGAAACTTTGACATCACCTTCGGTTTCCAAGTTTTTGATCCTGGCAATTGTTATTGCACTATTTATCGGGACTTCTGGTTCAGCAGCAGCCAACGATCCGTCTTGGCGCTACCTGTCGGCTTCAATTGAGAAGAACAGGCACTTTAGCGAGACGGATCACAACGTGTCTGATTTGCGCCTAGCAGTGTCTTCCGGCGGTTCAGTTGATGCCTCGTTTCTTGGCTTTTTCAATCGCACTGGAGGACTTGAGCGGTGGGGTCTTCCGATGTCAGAAGCGTTCGAAGAATTCCCCGGGGTGTTACGCCAATTCTTCAAGAATGGAGTTATGGAATTTCGGCTTGGTACGGGAATGCAACGAACTCTCGTGTGGGAGTTTTTCGGAGGCGGGTTGGCTGGGTCACCAGACATGGGAGTTGAACCCGGGACCCACAACGATTATCGAGGCATCGATGTTGGGCCATGGCAACACAAGGTCTCGAACTTTGCTATCGACGGTACGAGGACCGGCTTCCTTGAGATGTTTCATCGACTTGGTGGGGTTGAATCTTTGGGGTTTCCGAAAACGGAGGCCCGGCGGGATCTATCTGGAAGCGTTCGGTTAGACGATACGACCGGTCGGGTTCGTCAGTACTTTCAGGCGGGCGTTCTTGAATACGATCCTGCATCAGGCCGGTCCTCGATTCGCCCGCTGGGAACAATGCTGCGTGATCGGTTGTATCCCGACAACGGATGGATGTCGTTGTTGGCTTTCCGACGAACAGGCCCGCATAACTCAGGAGTTTCGGTTGACGGTCGATTGCTTGGCCATGCGTTGGTTCCAGCGCTTGCTACGCCAATTGATGGGGCACTCGTGGGTCGTGGTGAACACTCCTACGCTATTGCCTATCACCCTCAACGCCATGTTTTTTACGCCGATGGGTGGTACGTGCTGTATTACGACGGGGGAACGGGTGCTAGCGGAGCCAGCGGGGTGGTGGCGTACTCCAAGGACGGAACATTCTTCGAGAATAGGACAAAAGTAACCCACGTCCACACGGGTCCGGGTATGTCGATGCACTATATCGACGGCACGGCCTACGTGCTGTATTCAGACAGTGACAAACGTCGTGTTTACCTACGTGTGGGTCGGCCCAATAACGGCTCTATCGATTTGGGTGAGCCTATTCTGGTCGCGGATATGGTCAAGTCGTTCGGGGCTTACTTTGCGACGTTAGCGGAAGGGCCTGACGGCCTGCCGTGGATTCTTATCCGTAGCTTCGACGCTCGGCCTGGGACGGGTGTGCTGGTAAGCCATATCTGGCTAACCCATCCAAAAACCGTTTCTTTGGATGAATGGACTTCGCCATTACGAATTACTACCGAGGCGGAGGCCGCGGATACGGGTGCAGGAGCTAGCGGGTCGTTGGCTTTCGCTGGCGACCAGATCGTGATCCTCTATTGTGCCGGTGAGCGGTGTCATGGGATTACAGGACCTGCGTTTGCTCTCGACGCGCTCAAACATGTTTTCCTTGATGAGTATGCAGGAACTCACGATTACGGTGTTCAGGCGAATGGCGAACAAGTGGTCGTGGTGTACGCAGGGCGTGGTGTGGGTCAGCAAAGCCGGGCACAGGTGATGAAATACCGCACATGGAGTTCTGTAGGCGGATGGACAGCACCGACGGTAGTTGATCAAACTAATACGCATGCGACGGCACTGAGCGTCGACTCGTCAGGAAATGTATGGTCGTTTTACGCGCAGGGCTCATCAGTTTTGTATCGGGTAAGGCGAGCAGATGGTGACACCTTTGATCCAGCTCGTTGTGCGGTGGCCCCGAGGCCACTTGAGCGAGCAGCCTCGCATTGGCTGGCCGCAGGACATGGGAGTCTTGGTGGGCTGACAGGGCTGCTCTGGGTAGAGCGGCCGGCGGATCGTTTCGAGGTTAAGTTTAAGGTGCTTGATCTTTCAGATCCGCAAACGGACGGTGACTGTAGTGAGCGTTCTGTCCCGGTTCCTGTGCCTGTCACAATGCCTCAAGTACATCATGTTCGTTCAGGCGACACTCTTTCTGGCATAGCTGGCTCTCACAATGTGAGTCTTGCGCGGTTGATCGAGGTCAATGAGATTGCGAATCCTAATCATATAAATGTGGGTCAAATCCTTCGCTTACCTGAGAGTTCGTAACGAGACTGATTGTCGAGGTGCTCCGTTGACCGGCCACGGACGGTGAAATTGGTTACTCGTCCCCGTGGGCTATCGATCTTGCTCGCTTTCGCCGTATATGCGGTAGCTACCCTGACGGTGTTTCCGTTGTCCGTGCTTATAGAGCCGCAGAAGATTTTCTACGGCAACGTAGACAGTTTGTTGATTCTCGCCACGCTTGAATGGGAGCGGGTCGCGCTGCTCACCGATCCAACCCGACTTTTCGACGGACTTGTGTATTTCCCGTTCAAAGGGACGATGTTCTTTACGCATCTGATGCTTGGTGCGCTTCCTGTGTATATGCCGGTGGCCACGTTTTTTGGCTCGAGCGTAGGTTTTGCTGCGCTGGTGCTCGTGACTCCCGTGCTGAACGCCATGGCTATGTTTGGAGCAGGTTGGTTCCTGTTAGGACGGTGGTGGCCGGCTTTCATCGCTGGATTTGTATTTGCATTCAATCCCTTGCAAATGCACTACACGCAGTTTGCGCATCTGGCCGTATTTTGGTGGACGCCGTTGGCAATAGCGTCTTGGTTTTGGTTCGTAAAGAAACCAGTGTGGTGGAAATTTTCTTTGGCGTGGTTTCTCGTATTTGTTCAGTTTGCAACTGGCGTGTATCTCGGGTTTATTGCTCTGACCTGTCTTCTCGCATTAATTGTGGCAACTGTTGTTACAGGACAAGTGCCATGGCGTGATGGACGTCTCGTTGTGAAATCGGTTGTGGGCGCAGGTGCTGCAGCGGCTCTGTTTGTTCCACTTTTGTCAGGCTATCTTGGATTTTGGCTTGATCACCGAGAAATTCGTTCGTTATCAGAAGCCAGCGGACTATCGGCGCGGATCCAAGACTATATGAGTATTGCGAATCTTGAGTTGCGGTGGTACGAGGCGCTAGGAAAAGACCGCGGTATTTCCGGTCTTGGGTTTCCGGGCATTTCGGCCGTGGTGATGGCTGTGCTGGGGCTACTGCTCGGTGTTTCAGTCCCGGGTCGTCGGTCTGTGATCACATCTCTTGGATTGGCCGGGTGTGTGTTCTTTGTGTGGTCGTTAGGCCCAGATCTGTGGTGGAACTATGAGCGGACCGGTGTTGTATTGCCATACGCGTGGGCACATGGGTTCCTTCCAGGGTTTGCGGTCATACGAAACCCTGCGTTCCTCTCACTTGGGGTCATGGTCGCTGTAGCCTTTTTGGCGGCAATGGGTATTGATCAGGTGCAACGCAAGATGGTCCGCTGGCGATGGTTCGCCACGCTGATTGGTTTGTGCGGGATGGTCTTGCTTGTTGCCGAGTTTTCCCGGATCCCGACAATCGTGGGGTCTATTCCAGAACGCCATAACCTAACACGGGCAATGCAGGTCGTTCCGAGGTCGCCGTCCGTGTTTGTGCCTGTTGGTAGCGAATTCAACAGCAGCGAGCCCAACGTCCAGCGGATCTGGTGGTCAGTAAAGGGCTCGCGTGTTTCATTGATTAATGGCTATTCGGGGTTTGAGCCTCAGGGTTCAACGTATCTGGCTCGGCTGGTTGATTTTTCCACTGATGGAACGCGTGCAGGAGTTATCGAGGCGCTGCAGAGTCTCGGTGTGCAAACGTTTATTTTGGATCGTGGCCATATGACGGATGAGGAGATCGACCGTTGGGAATATGCGTTGGGACACGTCGATGCCTCTCCGTGGCAGGCGAGCACGGATCGATTTGTTATCCAGCACCTTGGGGATAAAGCACCACACTTTCGTTCGGGATGGCAACAGATTGATGCGCGAATGGTTGTCGATAGCGCGACCGCTAGTGAACGGATTCTTGTTCCGCTCGTGCTTGTGAATACTGGAGCAGTTGCTTGGCGGCCGATTGGGCCACCAGTTGTGCAGCGTGCAGAAATTGCTTGGTGGTTACATGGTGCCCCCGACCATGCTATTCGTGAGGACATATCTATTCTTCCCCCACCGGTCATTCCAGCTGGGAGCGTTTCACAGGCTCTGCATTCATTATCAATTCGTGTGCCCGAAGCTCCAGGAATGTATGACGTCATAGTTCAAGTCGATGGATTCGAGTTGCTCAGGACTTCGATTCGTGTTCGTGCGTCTGGGTCGAGGTTACTGGCGCCTGACCTGCAGGCAGAGTTTCGGTTGTACACGTCGAACGCGTGCGTGCGGAGTGGGGAGCGTGTGGTGATTCAGGCTGAAGTCTTAAATACCGGGGCTATCGCGTGGGATAGGGAATATCGGTTGGGTTCCCAGTGGCGGGTTCCGGATGGTCGGTTTGTGATGGATGATCTTGATGTGTTGGAAGGAAGGCTCACGGTCCCTTACGACGAGCAGGATTCTCCATGGATTCAAATCCCACCAGGCGGTGGATACGTGTTTGAAGGTCCGATCCCAACGCCCACAGACCCAGGTGCGTATGAGGTGCGTATTGGCATGGTCAAGGAGCAGGTGCGATGGTTTGGCAACCAAACGGTTTCAGTTGTCGTTCGCGCCTCGGGGGATGCGTGTCAATAGGTTGTGGTTCTACCGAAAAACTGAAACCTCGTTTGTCATAGCATTGAAGGCGGTTTCGAAGATCGCCGCTACAGGAGTGGGGTGACACATGGGCGCAGAATTAGTTGGGGTGGTTACTACTCTGATCATCGTCGTTGGGCTGCTGGGCTCGGCGGGTTATTTGATTTCTCAGGTTCGGTCCCAGCGATCCTTTCGATTTTCGCTCGCCGGTTTTCTTGTGGTCTATGTGTATGTTGCGGCTTTTGCGGGCATGTTGGTGACGGCTATTGGAGGCTCTCAGGCGGTTAATGCAGGTTTGAGCAAGATCATCAGTCCGGAATTCAGTTATGGGCGAGAGTTGATAAGGGAGCCATTCCTCGATGAATCTGAAGCTTTGGGATCTCCAAATACGGATGGTCAAGCCGAAAAACCACAGGCCCTTGATGATGCACGAGGGCTTCAATCACGTATTGACCGGGAAAACCAACGACTCGATATCGACTTCCGCGTGGGTTTGTGGCAGGGATTGGCGTTGGCGATCACCGGTGCTGTGATCTATGGGTTTCATCTTGCGGCCAGACTTCTCCTTGGTTCGGTTGGGCGGATGCGTGAATTACGGATGGGATATCTGTGCGTGATGCTCGCGGTGTTTGGCTTGGTAAGTATTCTCTCGATCCCGGCGGCGGTTGCTGAAACCATGGAGCATCTGGTGCATATCACCAGCCTTCACAACCCGGACGACTATGTGCCGGCGGCGGGACCGGTCGTGGCCAACGTAATTGTGTTCACTCCGATCTGGTTGGTGGTACTGGTGTTGCTAATACGCCAGGTACGGCGTACGAACTAATTGGGGCTGGCGGCCAGGCTCTTGGATCAGCGAACCATGACAAGGGCGAAATATGTTCCTGTGACTAATGAACCGAGTGTGAGCATCATGAGGCTCGGGCTTGGGAGGTGTTGTTGTACGGTTTCGCGAAGAGTTCTAACAGTCATGTAGGTGAGGACGTGGACCAAGGTGATCAGCGTAATAGCGACAACTAGGGCAAACGGGTGATGCGTTGACCAATGCGACATTCTGGAATAGACGGATTGTTGGCGGAGTAATTGATAGATCAGATCTTGGTCCACATGGCCGAAGTTTCTATTCATAACCAGACGTCCGGTTGAGTCTCTATCCCCCCGAGTTGCGATAAGGAACACTGGCCACGGCGAGCTTCGTGGGACCTGAATCTCCAAGTACAGTGAGATGTCCCTGGGCAGCGTGGACTCAAAGATAAATTCGACGACGTCTGGGCCGCTCTCTCTTGAGTAAGCAGGCGTCGGACGCGATGCTGCAACGTGGGCACCATCGACGCCCCCAGCTTGAAGGGTTGCCTGAAGGTCGAGGCGGTTTCCAAAAGGTGCTCCCAGCCAAATTGGAACAGCAACAATGTTGAAAGCTTCGGAAGCAACGAAGGTTTGGCCTGCTCGAACGTCTTCAGATACAGGACCAAGGCGGAATCCAGTCCTGTCCGGTTGGTTCAACGGCCATGCAATGGGAACTAGCAAGATCCATAGCCACGAGGCAAGCGTGATCGTGACTAGTAGCCCGCTTAACCACCGGTGGTTAAGTGGCGGCATGAGGGGTTACCTGATAGAGCATCCTCGCTCCTCCTGAACTCTGAAAGATCGGTTGGATGGTTCCTTTGGCTAATGCTGTTTGGATCAGGTCTTTTTGTGGTGCTGTTAGGAGGTTTGGTGCGACGTAAAGGAGGTTAATGCTCAGTGCTGCAAGATCGTCAGCCTGTAGTGTGTCTTGCGCTTGAGCGTAAAGGGCAGCGTAGCGATCTCGGTCCCCTAGATTATCGAAGCCCATCGGAACCTGTAGCCGGCCGAACGTGACAGCGTATTTGTGCATTCCGTCATAAAGGCTGCTGTTGAGTTCTGCGAATGTTCGGGGTCCGGGAAGGAGCAGTGCGCGTTGGGGATATGGCAATGTGGATGTGAACGACGTAGCTGACAACTCTTGGTCCAAAACCGGACTTTCTGTCTGGTAAACCAGGCTGGGTAAAAGGCCAAGGGTCACAAGCCATGTGCCCGATGCGAGTCCGGTGAGGCAGACGGCGATTGGTCGGCCAATGTGCATAGTGGCTGGCCGCCAGCGCCAGAGGTTAACGATCACTATGGCTAAGGCCGTGGACGCTAGAAGGATCCCGACCGTTGTGAAACGTGCGGTGTTGTGGGGGTTTAAGTCGTCATGCAGAATTCCCGGGATCAGTAGGGCTAGAAGGGCTCCTGTGCCGGGGATAGCAAGGCGAGGACGTCTACGACAGATAGCGATGATGCCGGACCCAGCGATCGCGACAAGGACCCATCCGAACTGTTTCCACATGAGCGGGTCAATAAGGCTTACGCGAGGAACAGGATCTGTTAGAAAGAAAAGGGATTGTGATCCTGGCGACAGGGATTCACGAGTTGGCAGGGTGAATAGCTGATCAAGTCCAAGTCGTAGGAAGGAACGAGGGGACGACGGGGTTGGTGTAAGCAGGGTCGCTAGGGGGCCATATGGGACTACGGCAAGGATCGATCCGAAACCAACGAGTCCGGCAAGGGAGATCGCCGGTTTTGGTTGCTTCGCTATCGATAGCGCTAGGGATCCCAGGAACAGCATTCCTGCCATCACGGGAAGCAGATGCTCGCTGGTGACGCTCATGCCAGCGAATGCGGCGCTGCCTATAACGAGGCTTGGAAGAATTCGTGCTCGCCCTTGGGCTATGGCCAGGGCGATTGCTCCAACGCCTGCGGCAGCTGATAGTCCGACCAGTGTCGTAAAGCTGAAGGAGACTAGTTGCTCAAATGATGAGGCGTGGATGTAGCCCTGCAGGAGGCGACTTCTATGAATGGTTAGTGCGTGAGCAGTGGATGGGGTGAATTCCCCAAACGGGGATTTAGTGAGAGCCAAAAAATTCTGAGGCCCAGCAACGGCAAACAGCATCGCGCCCACAAGACCAGTGGTTTTGTTGCTGAGTAGGGTTAGGGCAGCTATCAACCCCAAAAGCAGGGCCAATACAGCGATCACGGTAACTGCTAGTCCTACTGTAAAGACGCTTGCGCCAGTCGAGGTGCTGATGGAGGCTGCCCACAACTGGCCGCCAAAGCGATAGACCTGGAGAGTGTCAGGTTCCCACGGGTGGACCGGTGGCCAGTTTCCAGCTGTTACGTGCTCGGTGAGTGCGAGCTGAATCAACAAGTTTTCGTGTGAATTGGCGTACCAGACGCTTGATACATAACCCAAAATCGTTACGAGCAGCACGATGCCAAGCATGGTCACGACAAGTCCCAAAAGAGGCTTGCTCAGATCCCACTTGAGCGCCGGAGACGTACGCCACTTCCAGACTGCGAAAATCGTGATAGCGACGGTTATCGCGTAGGTCAGGGCGACAGCTGTGGTGAAGGGCAAAAATCTCACACATGTGGAAACTAGGAATGTAACGAGACCTATCCCAATAGATGTCCCGGTTCCTATTACGACGATGCCTCGACGTTCACCAGGCATCAGCCATCGTGCGACTTGGATGCCTGCTAAGAGCGGAAGCAAGGCCGTTAAGAAGGCGGCGGGGAACTCGTAGAGTTCAGCTATCGACGTAATGTTTGTTGGAGTGTTTCTGACCAGACGATTTTAGGCCGAAGACAAGCTCTATGTTCTGGTATCACGCCCCAATCTGTGAGTGGAACGGTATTTCAAGACAAATCTGCGCCCGCTCTTTGTTGCGGTCGAGCTTTATCCGCCGCCTCCAGAACCGGCGCGAACACCAGGCTCGGTCATGGGAGCCGGGTCCAGAGCTTCAACCAGTTCATCTTCTGATAATTCTGTCAGGCGACGAGCAACGGTTGGTACTGTCTCACCGGTAGTTACAGCAGTTTTAGCTATTTCAGCAGCTGCGGCATAACCGATTGTCGGTGCGAGCGCGGTGGCTAGCATGGTGTTTCGTTCTAGCCAAAATTTAATCATTTCATCGTCAATTTCGAGCCCGTCCACACCCTTTTGGGCGAATGTGCTAGATCCAGTAGCGAGGATCTCGATTGATTGGGAGAGGTTATGGGCAATGATTGGCATCATCACGTTTAGTTCAAGTTGGCCAGCCGCTGCTGCCGAAGCGATGGTTTCGTCGTTTCCGAAAACCTGAAAGCAGATCATGTTTAGACATTCAGCCATAACCGGATTCACTTTCCCGGGCATGATTGAAGAACCGGGTTGTACGGGGGGCATTCGAAGCTCCGACAGGCCTGTTCGTGGGCCTGATCCCAGTAAGCGAAAGTCATTGGCAATTCGGTTCAGATCAATAGCAAGGGTTCGCAGCGCACTCGATAACTGTGAAAACCGAGCCATGCTTTGCATCGAGTAAAAGTAGTCCTCGGGAGCCTGAAGTTGGAAGCCCGTAAGGTCGGTTAGAACATCGATGATATGGGTTCGGTAGCTCGGCTCTGCGTTTAGCCCGGTCCCTACCGCGGTGCCGCCAATGCTGAGCTCTCCGACAGGAATGGCGGCCGTCTGAATAGCAGCTTTGTTTCGACGAATCGCTGCCGCGTATCCCCCAAACTCCTGGCCAAGTCGTATCGGTGTGGCGTCTTGCAGGTGAGTACGTCCAGATTTGACAATGTGGTCCCAGGCGGCTGCCTTGGTTTCAAGGCTTGTGGCAAGCGTGTCCAGAGACGTATCGAGGTCTGGTAGTAGTCGTAAGGCTGCTAAAGCGATAGCCGTGGGGATTAGATCGTTGGTCGACTGTGCCATGTTGACGTGATCATTAGGATGAATTGGGTCGTAGGTTCCACGGGCGTGGCCCATGATCTCGTTGGCGCGGTTTGCAAGAACCTCATTCGCGTTCATGTTGTGGGAGGTTCCAGCACCCGCTTGAAAGACGTCTACAACGAACTGGTCAGCGTGCTCTCCAGCTAATACTTCATCTGCCGCGCTTACGATTGCATCAGATAAGTCGTCGTCAAGTCTGCCGGTCGCTTTATGTGTGACTGCTGCAGCCTTTTTTATCAGAACGGTAGCCCAGACAAACGCAGGATGGGGACGGAGTCCGCTAATCGGGAAGTTTTCAACTGCCCGTTGTGTTTGAACCCCAAAAAGGGCGTGGTTTGGTACCTCCAGTTCCCCCAGGGGATCCTGTTCAATGCGAGTGGTCATAATTTGAGCGGTCCTTTCATGTGCCTTGGTGACCAGGCGCATGTTCAAGTCCTCGAATTGTGTCGAGGTTGACATCTTTGGCTTGGGTTAGCACCTGAAATCGCCCAAGATCGGAGGGCGATACCAGTTGAAACACGGCTTCACGCTCCGCGGCATATTCAGCCACAGTTAAGTCTGATTGCGTTTGCATGGTAACCAAGTGGTTGCCAATGCCAAGGTTACTTAGGAAGTCGGCCTGCATGGTCATCCGCTGCTGATCAAACCCGTGGTTGTGGCCAACGTCAATAAGCTGGGTGAAGTTCACGTGTGAGGTGAGATCCGATTGGCCAGGGTTAGTGAGAACGTCATCGGACGCATGGTGGCTTTGATATGACAACAGAGTTCCCGCAGCTAATCTTTGGCCATGTACCGCTTCGCTGGGTCCTCCGTAGTCAATTGTTGTCATCACGACCCGTTCTCCGATTCTTGATATCTGGGCATATACCCAATCGATGTTCTGCCGAATCTCAAGGTGTCCGCCCACCGGGACATCGTTTCCGTACTGATCTGTGTACACCAAGATTTCGTTCGGCGGAGGCTGGTCAACAAAACGTGCCGTAGTTCCTTCGTAGCTGACGCACTCTTCGACCCACCCACTGGTCACTCGTCGAGCTCTCCGAACAGGCAGAGCGTCAAAGAATTCATTTGAGATCACGGCTCTAGACTCTGCCGGTGGGATCTCATCGATTGTTCGGTGAAGTGTGTCCAGAGCTCCAGAGCCTCGGGTGGTGGAGCCGCGCTCAACTCCTGTGTATTCGAGCAGTGGTCCCCACTCGTATGTGGAAGAGGCTGCTCGGATTTGTTTTGCCAAGCGGCCATCTGAGGATCCAAGCTCAACCACTCGGAACGGCCGTGGCTTACCCAGTGCAAACCACATGTCCTGCAGATGAGCCGCTAGCATCTTCCCAAATAGTGATGGATGCACCGATACGCTGGTGAAATAGTCTTGGTACGGGTGGGCTTGTTTTGTGTAGTAACCATCGATGGGATCGTAGAGCGCTATTTCCATGAACTCATGAAATGGCAGTGGGCCTGATTGTGAAACGCATGCTCGCAAGTGTTTTCCTAGACGGGTCTCAGACGTCATTCCTCGTGTTTTGAGCGTAACCAGAACGAGTAGTGCTCAGTGCGGGTGATTCTGCAAGCAGCCTGCACCGACACAGATGCAAGACGTTTCAGCAGCACGGGTCTTTAAACCCGCAGTAGTGGCATATTGCGAGCCGACTTCCGCTGATGGCAACGATAGGTCGTCCACATCCGAGGCATGGGGCTGTTGGTAGCGGTGCGGGGTTTCGTCGAAACACGCGGTCACGCTGGATTGCTTGTGTCTGATCGAATCTGGATCTCGCTTGCTTCACTGAAGTGAGGACACGACGTATATAAAGATCACAAATATAAAAGCTACGAGCCCCCAGACTGCCAATGGCAGTCCCAGAATCGCCCCGGACGGAGCCGCTATACGTGGCGTTGGACGTTTTTGTTCTCGTTCACGTTCGGTGCGGTCACGAAGTTTTCTGAGGTTTTCACTAATTTGTGGTGCAAAGCGGCTTGGCTCCTCGTGTTGCGGGTCCGGAGCTTGGGGCTGCTCTGCCATTTCGATTTCGGGAGCATCATCTTCGGGCCGAGGGAGCTTAGAACCGCAATTGATACAGAGCCATGCTCCTTCAGTGTTGTCGTGTTCGCACTCTGGACAGCGCATGGTGACCTTATGTGAGACGGAATGTTCGCTGTACAGATGCTAGCACCGAGGACTCGATGTTTTTGTTCTGAATATCACCGAAAGCTGGAACTTGGGTTTGCAGGTCTTAAATCCTCGGGGGTGAAATTCACGAAGATTTTTACCTGTCTCGATGTTCGTACAGGTCTACAGTGGTTTTATAATCTCGTACGGTGCTCGTTTCGCAAGGAGCGCTAGCCCACAAAATGCTTTAGGAGATGTTCGTCCGTGCCTACCTATGAGTACGAGTGCTCGCAATGTGAACGCCGCCATGAGGTGTTCCAGAGCTTTAATGACGATCCGTTAGTTGAATGCCCGGATTGTTCTGGCAAGCTGTCGAAAGTGTTTCATCCAGCTGGTGTGATATTTAAGGGTGGTGGTTGGTACGTCACCGATAGTCGATCTGGATCAGAAAAGAAAAAATACACCGATGATGGTAAGCCGACATCGTCATCAGAAGAATCCAAACCGGTCAAGTCAGACGGTGCAGGTGAAAAGCCGTCCAAATCGACTTCCACAACAAAATCCGAAAAACCAAACAAAGCGACAACTAAGAAGAAGGCGGGCGATTCCGGTTAAACGTTCCGGATGGCCTGTGTGAAATGTTCCTGTGCGAGTAGTGATCCAGCGAGTGCGGAGAGCTTGTGTTGATGTTGACGGTGAGACAGTGTCTAGCATTGATACGGGGATGCTTGTGTTGGTAGGTGTAGCTCGGGGGGACACTGATGAAGATGTCATGTATATCGCAAACAAGGTTGCGCATCTTCGCGTGTTTAACGATGACGATGGCCGATTGAATTCATCGGTCATGGAGTTGGATGGGGAAGTTTTGTTGGTCTCACAGTTCACGCTTCTAGCGGACACCCGCAGGGGTCGACGCCCCAGCTTCGGTGCAGCAGAGGAGCCTGGTATCGCTGCTTTACGTATGGAGAACCTCGAGCGGGCCTTGGTTGCACTAGGGATTCGGGTGCGGTCGGGCCAGTTTCAGGCAAACATGGATGTGACTCTGGTGAATTGGGGGCCGGTAACAATCGTGATTGATAGCAAGGAAAAAGAGCAACCGAGACGCCAGAAGACGTCTAATTTCAGTGATGGGGTGGCCTAAGTGCTGAACGAGGACTCAGGAATAAGAACCCTAACGGGTCGAATTTTTTACGGTCAGTCTTCAGTTCGAGAGACGTTGTTGCAGCGAACCTCTGACATTGTCACCGTGGATCCATCGGCGGTAGAAATGGCCTCGCAGGTTTTTGGTGAAGCCCTATCGCCTCAGGAGTTTGTGGCCAGGGTCATTGAGATCGTTCGGGCACAGGGTGATAACGGTGTACGGCGGATTGCCCAAGGCCTTGGGGATGAATCGTTGCCATCCTTCGAACTCTCGGCGGACATACTATCGGCTGCGTGTGATCGTGTGGATCCAGGGCTCGACGCTGATTTCAATCTTGCGGCTGATCGTATTCGCGCGTTCAGCGAGCATGAGATGCCGAGTGCGACCGACAACCCTGAGCTGGGGATAGGTCAACGTTGGGTTCCAGTTGATCGGGCTGGCATCCATGTGCCTGGCTTGGCTGCGCCTCTCGCGTCCACGCTACTGATGTCAGCAATCCCTGCGCGTGTGGCGGGTGTCTCTGAGATCGTTGTGTCGACCCCTATAGGTCCTCAAGGTGTGTCACCTGCGATAGCGCTGGCAGCTCGGATTGCTAATGTCGATCGAGTGTTTGGGATCGGTGGAGCTCAGGCGATTGCAGCTATGGCGCTTGGGACAGAAGCTGTTCCTCGATGTGACGTTATTGCTGGTGCTGGCAACGCGTGGGTAGTTCTGGCGAAGCAGGCACTTTACGGTACTGCTGGGATCGCCCTTCTTCCGGGTCCAACAGAAACGCTTGTTGTGGCGGACGCATCGGCAGACCCGGCCGATGTTGCGGCCGATTTAATCGCGCAGGCCGAGCATGGCGGTCCAGCCAGTCCAATATGTTTAACAACCGAGGCCAGTTTGGCCAGTCGTATAGTCGAGGAATTTTCGTCCCAGGTTTCAACGCTCCCTCGAGGATCTGTGGCATGCGACAGTTTTGTAAAGCGCGGTGGGATAGGGGTCATTGACACGCTGGCTGAGGCCATTGTTTTGGCCAACGAATATGCTCCTGAGCACTTGTGTTTGTTGGTAGCGGACCCGGATGTCCTGCTCCCGAACATTGTTCACGCAGGTGGGGTGTTTGTGGGCAAGACGTCTCCCGAGGTTTTTGGGGATTATGTTGCTGGGCCGAGTCACATCATGCCGACCGGTGGGACAGCCCGTTTTATGTCCCCGCTGGGGGTCCGATCGTTTCTGAAATCCATGGCTATTGTTCGTTTACCAGCAGAACAGGCTTCGACGCTTGCTCCGGTTGCTGCGCGCATGGCTCGTGCGGAGGGATTGGAGGGACATGCACGTGCGGCAGATCGTCGGGGCAAAAGCTGACTACAATGAGATGTAACAAACATTTAGTAGGTCATGATGTCTGATCGAAAGGCCAGTGTTCGACGGGCTACTGCAGAGACAGAAGTAACTGTCAATGTCGCAATTGACGGTCGTGGCGAGTTCAGTGGTGGAACAGGTGTGGGTTTTCTTGATCACATGCTGGACCAGGTTGCTCGGCACGGCTTGTTCGACATTGAGATAACAGCAACTGGTGATCTACATGTGGATTCGCATCACACCGCCGAAGACGTGGGCATTGTTCTAGGTCGAGCGTTCAGCGATGCGCTCGGTGATAGGGCCGGTATTCGGCGTATGGGCGATGCCACGGTGCCTATGGACGAGGCTCTCGCGCACGTGGCGGTCGATCTTGCTGGTCGGGACTTTGCTGCTTTCGAGGGCGAATTCCGTCAAGACAGGATTGGCGATCTCGAAACAAGCCTTGTTCCCCACATCGTGGCGGCGTTGGCTAGGCACATGGGGGCTGCTGTTCATGTGCGCTTGCTTGCTGGTGATGATGATCATCACAAGGCGGAGGCAATATTTAAGGCTTTGGCGCGGGCCCTGGACCAAGCTACTGCTCTCGATCCTCGCCGTGCGGGTCATGTGCCCAGCACCAAAGGTACGCTCACCGACTAAGGTGACAGCATCTTCAAATCGGTCTGGATTGCGTCTTGATCAGGCGGTGGCGCAGCGTGGTATGACCAGAAGTCGTAGCGCTGCACGCCAGCTGATTTTGGACGGGCAGATCCTAGTGAATGGGGTGTCAGAAAAAAGACCGTCACGTCGCGTGACTGTAGACGCTGTGTTTGAGATTGTTGGGGTAATACCTCCGTATGTGAGCCGAGCGGGTCGCAAGCTTGCGTCGGCACTGGATCATTGGCACATCGATGTCCGCGGACGTACGGCACTTGACGTTGGGGCTTCAACGGGAGGTTTCACCGATTGTCTGTTGCGTCGGGGGGCTGCATGCGTGATTGCCGTCGACGTGGGACGTGACCAGTTGGATCCGCGACTGCGGGCCGATGACCGGGTTCAGGTTCGTGAGCAGACTGACGTGCGGGAGCTGCCGTTATTGCATCCAGAAGCTGATCTTGTGGTGATAGATGTGTCGTTCATACGACTTCGTGACGTGCTTGGTGCCGTTGCGACGTGTGCTAGTTCGGCTACGCAGATCATTGGACTGCTTAAGCCTCAATTCGAGTTGTCGGGCCAAGATGTTCCTCGAGATGGAGTTATCAAGGATCATGTTGTTCGAAACTCGGTTCTTTCTTGTTTTCTCCAGTGGTCCAATCAAGGCGGCTTTAATGTCGTTGGTACAGTGGCAAGTGACGTTACCGGAGGAGACGGGAATCAGGAGTCTTTTGTGTTGCTACGTCCTCCATGGCCACTCCCGTGAGACGTACGACAGCGATTATGATGATCTTCGAAACGTAAGAGAGAGTGCTTGATGCGCATAGGTCTGCTATTTCAGCCACGGATTAAAGCTTCAGAAGCTCACGCGCGACGTATACAGGAGAAGCTCGCGGGGAGAGCTGTGGATACTTGGTGCGATTCATCGTGGACTGTGACTGAACAATCTCAAGCTCTTGAAGGTAGTGATCTAGTTATCACGTTTGGCGGTGATGGCACTCTTTTGCGAGCCGCACGAGCTGCCGCGCCATTTGGCGCGGCCTGTGTCGGGGTTAACTACGGTCGTCTGGGTTTTCTCACGGAGTTCGACCCAGACGAATTTGATGCGCAGCTCGATCGGGTAGTTGATGGGGTGTCGTGGGTAGAAGAACGGGTGCTGCTTGACTGGACTCATCATGCCAACGGCGTCGAGTCAACCGCAGGACTAGCTGCCGCGGATGTGGTGGTTGGGCGCGGCCGTATTGCGCGGGTCGTTGAAATCGAAGTTCGCATTAATGGTGTGGTGCTCACGACGTATATGGCTGACGGTGTAATCGTTGCAACGCCTACCGGGACGACGGGGTATGTTCAGGCGGCTAACGGTCCGGTCTTACATCCTGAGGTTCGTGATCTTGTTATCAATCCTATTGTTCCGTTTCTTACCCCGAGTAACGCGATTGTGGTCGGTCATGACGTGCGCGTTGAATTACTCGTGTACACCACGCATGAGGCCACATTATCGATTGATGGTCAGACCGACCATCTCTTGGCATCGGGTGACAAAATTGTGTGTCAGGCCTCAAAGCATGTGGCTCGGTTTGCCAGATTCCGGGAGCGTGATTACTTCTATGCAACGCTCGCCGAAAAATTGCGTTGGCGGGTTCCGCGTGACATGCCACGTCCTATTCCTGGTTCTTCGTAGGCGTTGATGCTATCCCGATTCTTGATCCGGGACTTTGCGCTTGTTGACGAAGTGCAATTGGAACTGGCATCTGGGCTAAATGTGCTTACGGGTGAAACTGGTGCTGGCAAGTCGATTCTTATAGATGCGCTTGGCCTTGTCTTGGGTCGTCGGGCTGACCCATCGGATGTCCGGCCTGGGGCTACAGCAGCTTATATAGAGGCGGTGTTCGATTTATCTACAGCTTCGGAAAAAACCGACTCAATATTTGAGAAGTATGGTGTCGAGCCAGACGAATCTCTCATTGTGTCGAGGGAAGTGCTTGGCGAAGGCCGCTCGATTGCTCGCATAAATGGCCGATCGGTGCCTGTGCGTGCTCTTGCTGAACTTGGGACGGTGCTGGTTGATGTGCACGGGCAGAGCGATCATCAATCCCTGTTTCATCGGCCTCGGCAACTCGAATACCTCGACGAGTTTGCCGAGTTGCTCGATCGAAGGACTCGTGTGGCCCAGCTCGCCAATGAACTACGTGGGGTTCGAAGTGAGATCGGATCTTTGCAACGGGACGAGAAAGACTTGGCTCGCGAGATCGAGAGGTTGTCGTTTGAAGTTGAAGAGATTGATTTGGCTCAGTTACAGGCCGGTGAGGGAGAAGCCTTACGTCAAGAGCGTAGCTTGCTTGGGAACGCCGACCGACTGCAGTCTCTCGCGAGAACCGCCGCTGGAAGATTGCAGGTGGACGATCCATCGACGGCAGAGGATGTGTTCGGCGTAGTGAGGGAAATCACCGAGGAGATCACCTCCATGGACCCGAATGTTCGGGGGTTCGCTGAACAGGCCTCAACGCTTCAGGAACTCTCAAGTGATCTTGCCTTGGCGCTTCGCACCTATGCCGAGAGGGTTGAAGCGGATGCGGATCGGCTACGGCAGGTGGATGAGCGATTACACATGATTGGCATGCTGATGCAGAAATACGGCGACACGTCAGACGATATCGTCGCTTATGGAGAGACGGCACGTGCGCGGTTGGTGACGATCCGTACGAGCGATACACGTCTTGAAGGGTTGCAAGGTCGTGAAGACGAGCTGGTACGTGAGCTGGGACGGCAGGCAGGAGACTTGTCGGAACGGCGACGAGAAGCTGCCCAGGATCTCGCTACGGTTGTGATCGAGCAATTGGCAGATCTCAACATGCCGACTGCCGAATTTGAGACCCGACTGGAACGAAAACCTGATCCGGATGGTATTGCGCTCGATTCAGATTCGCCTCCGGTTCAGTTTGACGAGTCAGGTGTTGATCTTGGGGAATTCCTTCTCAGTGTTAATCCTGGCCAGCCGCTGCGAAAACTCGCTGAAGTGGCGTCTGAAGGCGAGCGTTCCAGAATACTTCTAGGTCTCAAGGTTGTGCTGGCAGATGTGGACGACACGGCAACCCTAGTATTTGATGAGATCGATGTTGGCGTAGGGTCACGTGCTGGGGATATTGTTGGCCAGAAATTGGCGGCTCTAGCTATTTCCCATCAGGTCATATGCATTACGCACCTTGCACCTGTCGCGGCGTTCGCTGACGTGCATTTTGTGGTTGAAAAAAGCGAGAGTCACGGAGAATCACGGAGCCGTGTTCTACGGCTTGAAGGTGCAGACGTGGTCGATGAAATTTCGGCGATGAGTGGTGCATCTACGACGGCTGGTCGCCGGGTTGCTCGTGATCTGCTGTCGTCGGCTCGATCATGGAAGCTTGCCCGTCAGTCCGCATAGCCGGTACCAATATTTTGTGTGGGGCATTCGAAGTGCTGGCCACGAAGCACAGCGTATTGGCCGATGGCTTGTTCCGAGAGATGACCCCCGTGCTTGAAATCGACGAACTGGCTTATATGGGGCTCGAGGAGATGTAGATGGGGCTGTCTTTCCGTTCTGCCTTGCACAGGTTTTCTGTTCAGGCTCATCCAATGTATCGACGCTCTGAATATTCAGTTGGTCCTGTTGAACAGCGACTGCTACGCCTTGCCAGGCGGTGGCAACACTATCGAACGTTCCAGGATGCTCCGCGTGTGATCTTCGTAGTGTCTGGTCTGAGCGTTGTGCTTGGTGTTTTTGCCGCGGCGTTTATTCCTGCAGCGTTGTCAATTGTTGTGACCGTGCTTGTCATCACATTTGGTGGTTTGACGTTGGCTGCTCGTTTATTGGTAGTGCCACCGGTGCGGGAAGTGGCGCTGGCGTACGATCGTCGGCTTCAGCTCCGGGAGCGTTTGTCAACGGCGGTTGTCCCAAGTCTTCACGAGGATCCAGAAATCCGACGGCTTCAGCAAAATGATGCAATTCGAGTGCTTGATGCGGTCGATGAGTCCAGTTCGTTTCCGTATGCGTTACATGAGCATGGGAAAATATTTCTGGTTATAGCAGCCGGTGCATTGGGTGGATGGCTGCTTGTTGTGGTTTTGGGGTGGGCTCCAGGTAAGTTTGCTCTACGTGCCGATGAAGACTTGTTAGCGGCTGTCCCTAAAAGTGGTGGGGCACAAACACAGACTGACCGCCGACCGCCTGTTGATCCACGAATTGAACAGCTTCGGTATGCGATTTCCGAGCTTAAGCAACAACGTGATTCTCGGGCGGTCGATGCGGCGGCGGCATTTCAGGAGGCGTCCGAAAGTTTAAGGCTGACGTCAGAAGGCAGGCATGTTGGGAGGGCGCTTGCAAGTGGTGATTTTCGCCCAGCGGTAGCAGCGATACACGACTTGGCCAGTCAAGCTTCTGGGCTCACCAGGGCCTCGCAGGAAAATCTTGCTGAGGGCTTCCGGCAGGCTTCCCTAAAAGCCAAACCATATGATTCGGATTTTGCTGCGCGTTTAGAGGGCGTGGCTGACGCGCTTGAACGAGGTCGTATCAGTGACGCTCGCTCGGCCATGGATAACTTGGCATCCGAGGTCAAAGTAATGGGTGTCACGGTAGAAACAAACAACCAGATTGACGGGAAGGTTCGAGGTTTAGAGCGTCAGTTAGCTGCCGCTATCGGTACGTCCGACGTGTCTGGATCATTGGTGGGTTCGGTGACTGGTAAGGGGACGAGTTCTTCGGCTTCGGGAGGAACGCTGGTTGACGGGGATATAGAAGCATTGTCTTCGAAGGAGCGATTAAGTGTGGAAGGCCGCTTGGAGGTTGTCAGAATAGAGCCTGTTCCTAAGGGGACAGAGTTGAAGCCGTATCGATTGAACGATGTGGGGCCGAGCAACGTTCGTCAACAAGCGTCTTATGATGTGGATGGTGGGGTGGCAGTAGGGCGTCGGGACTTTAGTCGTGTTACGCCCATCGATTTTCTGCCGACGATCTATCGATATTTTTCATCTAAGTGAGGTCCTGTTGGTAACTACTGAACAACAAGCTCAACTATTTCAGGGGCTTGCGGCGGCTGTGGTTGATCAAGTCAGCAACGTAATTATTGGTCAGCGCGAAGTGATTCGAGACACTGTGGTATGTCTCATTTCAGGTCGTAACGTCCTGATAGAAGGGGTGCCTGGTCTCGGAAAGACTGAATTGGTTCGAACCTTAGCACGTGTGCTTGATCTGAAATTCAGTCGTATTCAATTCACCCCGGATTTGATGCCAGCTGATATTACGGGGACGAACGTGTTGATGGATGGTGAAAAAGGAAGACGCGCCTTTCGGTTTGAGCCGGGACCTATTTTTTCGAACCTGATCTTGGCTGATGAGATAAATCGAGCTACGCCTAAAACGCAATCGGCTTTATTGGAAGCGATGCAGGAGCAGCAGGTTTCGGTTGCTCGGGAAGTTCACAGACTTGAGCTGCCATTTTTTGTCGTAGCCACCCAAAACCCGATAGAGATGGAAGGGACATACCCGCTACCAGAGGCACAGATTGACCGGTTCATGTTCAAGTTGCTTGTTGAGTTTCCTTCAACCGAAGAGATGGTCAAGATTCTGGGTCAGACTACCGGAGCAAGGAGTCCCTCCGTTGATCGCATTGCAACCGCAGATGATTTGGTTGCAATGAGTGAGTTTGTAAGACGAATTGTTGTAGCCCCGCATGTTGAGCGTTATGTGGTTGATCTTGTAGAGGCTACCCATCCCAACAAACCCGGTGCCCCTGGAATGACCCAGCGTTACGTGCGATATGGGTGTTCTCCGCGAGCGGCCCAAGCGATGGTACTGGCTGCCAAGGTGTACGCCTTGCTTGACGGTCGGTACAACGCTGCGTTCGAGGATGTGCGTGCGGCTGCGAAACCCGCAATGCGCCATAGGATTCTCCCCAATTTTGAGGCCGAGGCGGATGGCATTTCTTCCGAAAACATTCTTGATGAAATTCTTATGACGACATCACAAGCAGGAGACCGGCATACCTGATTTTGTGGATCGTTCGGAGTTTGTGCCCGATGCTGTCCTTCGAGCCAGATTATCCCAACTTTCGATTGTTTCCCGGCGATCCCATGGCTACGCACACACTGGATCTCGCCGGAGTCCAACGAGCGGCAGTTCGCTTGAGGTGGTTGATCATCGTGCGTATAGCGCAGGAGATGACTATCGGCACATCGATTGGAATGTGTATGCGAGAACTGATGCGCTTTTCGTTAAGGTTCGAGAATCAGAGGAAGCTCTTGTTGTGCATTTGTTATTGGACTCGAGTGGTTCAATGGCGTCTGGATGTCCGTCAAAATTTGAAACTGCCCGGGCGGTTGTTGCCGCTTTGGGTTGGCGGGTGCTCACAGGTAGTGATGTGCTCTCGGCAGCCAGCCTGAACATAGGTGTAAATACTGATTTTTCTGCTGGGCATGGACATTCTCATATCGGACGATTTTTTGATTTTGTGGCTCGACTACACCCGTCCGGAGAAACCGATCTTTCCCGAGCCGTGGCCGCCTACAACGCTCGTGACCTTCCTCAAGGTGTTTCTATTCTTGTTTCGGATCTGCTTACCCCGAGCGCTACAGAATCAGTTAGTCGACTGGTGAAAGCTGGCCACGAACTGACAGTACTTCATGTTCTTGACGAGAACTTTGTGGATCCATTTCTTACTGACGAAGTTCAGTTGGTGGATGCAGAAGGAGGAGAGGCTATCGAGATTTTTGGTCATGAGGAACTCCTCCGCGCCTATCGTCGAGCGGTTGGTAGATGGATCGAGGAACTTCGAAGCTTTTGCCATAGTCGTAGGGTTCGATATGTTCCCCTCATGTCCGAGTGGTCGGTGGAGGACATTGTGCTGCGTAGCCTACGGCAGCACGGAGTTCTTCGGTGAATTGGGGCTCGTTGGCTTCGCTTGGATGGGCAGCCTTGGCCGGACTCATTCTGGCTTTTTATCTTCTTAGGCCCCGCCGTCAACGAATCGTTGTTGCTTCGTTGCTCGTCTGGCGTCGAACGATCAGCCAACGTGAAGCTGATGGGTGGCTGGCATGGCTTCGACGTCGTGTGGTGTTGCTCCTTCAATTGTTGGCGATTGTGCTTGTGGCGCTGGCTCTGGCGCGTCCTGAACAGCTCGGCACTGTGGAACATGGGTCGCCGGTAGCTCTGGTCATGGACACATCGCCTTCAATGGCGATTGAAGCTGATGGTGGATCTCGCATGGATAAAGCTCGTACGGAGGCACGACGTCTTCTTCGATCTCTCGACTCGTCGGCCCGGATCACGGTGATTGCAGCTGGTCAAATTCCTCGGGTGCTTGTGGCAAATGAAACTGATCGAGTGGCGATCGACCGGTCACTTGAAGGGGTGGGTCCAGAAAGTTCGGTTGGCCATGTGGAGCTTGCGATCGACGTTGCGAGATCTATCGCCGATCCAGATCGTGGAGGTCAGATATACCTCTTTACAGACAGTGCGCTTGGCGATCCACCGCCTGTGTACGCGGGGGTTCGTCTAATGGGCGTGGGATCTTCCGTCTCAAATGTCGCCGTTGAAGCATTGGAAGTTCGACGAGGATTAAATGTAGGCGCTGGTGTTCAAGCGCTGGTCATCGTTCGCAACGATGGAAGTCAACCGGTTGATGTGCGCCTGAGAATTTCTCCCGGATCAAAGGCTCCCGTCGTTAGAAGCGTGAGGATTGGACCGGGAGCAAGCAACATCGTGGTCGTAGAAGGTTTGCCAGTTGTCGACAGGTATACAGCCTCGGTGATCTCGCCAAGCGATGTGTTTGGGGCTGACGATGACGCGGTTGCGACTCTGGATGACGAGATGTTGATGAGAGTGATGGTGGTTGGAGAGGATCCAGACCCTATCGTTCGCGTGCTGAAATTGTTCCCTGGCGTCAGTGTTGTGGCCTCAGGGATCGACGCATTTCGTAAGGATCCTGAGGTTGCCGACCTTTACGTGTTTCAGGGTTTTGTGCCGGCTGAATTTCCTGCTGCTTCAGTGGTATTGGTTCGACCGCCTGATGTTCCGGCTCTGTCATTGGAGCGAAAGGGCGGACGAGGATTGCTTGCAATTCCTCGGCCTAAGAGTCCAATTATGCGAGCGATTGATGCCCGTGATATTCAACTGCCAAACAATTTGACCTATACGGTGCCAGGCTGGGCCAGCGCAGATATTGGAGATGCTGGCCACGCTGTAGTAGGCCACGGGATTGTCCATGGTCGTCGAACGGTATTTGTAGGTCTGGACTTGGTCGGTCCCGGTGTAAGTCAGGCGTTTTGGTATCCCATGTTTTGGGCCAACGTTCTTCGTTGGGCAGATCCATTTCGGCCGCTTCCGAGCGGGACCAAGCTCGTTTCAGCTGATCCAGTTCAATTAGTAAGGCACCCGCGGGCGGATCGGTTAGTGGTAGTTAGCCCTGATGGATCACAAACCGAATTTACCGATGGTCGTAATGCAACGCTTTACGTCACTGCTCCTGGTCCATATAGCGTTCAGCAATTTTCTCAGGAATCACTGATAGGCGAGGCAACTATCGAGTTCTCGCCGAAGGTTAGGAGTGGTACTGCCAAACTTTCGCCCGTGCCTCGGTTGATGGATCCCATAGGAACAAGAAAAACCGTCGCTCAAGAAATAATCGACCTTGCTCCCTGGTTGGTCGGAGCTGCATTCTTGGTGCTGGTCGGTGAGTGGTGGCTGTTTAACAGGGTGCGCGGGGTCCGTTAAGGCATGGGGATAGACACTCCATGGCTGCTCATACTTCTCGGTGTGCTGCCGCTTGTGGTGTGGTGGGCTATGACCAGCGTGAGTGGACACGCCAAGTTACGGATGACCTTGGCAACGGGTGTTCGTGGAGTCGCGCTCACAGCGCTGGTTTTGGCTATGGCCGGGTTTTGGATTGGGAGCGATAGTCGGCCGGCCACAGTTTTCCTGGTTGATACGTCGGACAGCATGCTGGCTTCAGAGTGGCTCAAATCTAGTGAAATTATTGATGACTACCTGTCGAACACAGATCACCAAAGCCCTGTGGGTGTAATTCAGTTCGGTGCTGAAGCCAGGGTGCTTTCGGTGCCCCAGAGGCTTCAGGTAGCTCCTGATCTATCCGACCGCGTAGATGGTCGTGGGACTGACTACGCCTCGGCCATAGCTACGGGTCTGGGTTTGCTTGACCCGGAGGCTGGCGGACAATTGGTGCTCATATCTGACGGGACTGGTGATAGTTCGGCTTTGGAAGCATCGGCGTATCGGGCTGCGGCACGCGGTGTGCCTATATCCGTTTTGCCGGTCGATGTTGTGCGAAACAGCGATGTGTCCCTGCTCATGGTGGAAGTCCCTGAAAAAGTGCGAGTTGGCGCGAGGCCAGAGATCCGAGTATGGGTTGAATCTCCACGTAAGACCCTGGCACGGCTTCGGATTTGGGACGGGAGCCAGTTGGTCAGTGACACTTCGATTCCGATAGCTGCCGGGACACATGCCTATCGAGTGGGTGTTCTAGATCTTGCTCCGGGATTTCACCGGCTCCGAGGAGAACTATTGAAGGATGGCGACAGTCGTTTATCCAACAACGTCGCTGAGACATTCGTGCATGTACTGGATCCAAGTAGTGTGCTTGTTGTCGGCACCGATGACGAGGTGGCTGCAGCACTATTGGTCGA
Organism: uncultured Chloroflexota bacterium; assembly: GCA_964522375.1. Classification (GTDB taxonomy): domain Bacteria; phylum Chloroflexota; class UBA11872; order UBA11872; family UBA11872; genus UBA11872. The sequence goes on along the minus strand of CAZFVB010000002.1, from coordinate 47,758 downwards.
TGGGAGAGTAGTCCAGTGGATACAGCCGGAAAATATGGATGACGATGATTTGACCACGCATGATGTGGTGATTCTTGTAGATGTTTCTGCTGAATCGCTCGGTCCGAGATCCGTCGATGCTCTAAGGAGCTACGTGGCAGCCGGCCACGGACTAATTGTCATGGGTGGCCCACAGAGCTATGCCGTGGGCGGATATCAGGGGACTGCATTTGATGACGTTTTGCCGGTATGGTCCGACCCTGCGGAAGATAGACCCGAGCCCCGTCTAGCCTTGATACTGGTGATTGACAAGTCGACAAGTATGGCTGTGGGGACAAGTGAGGGGAATGCCAAGTTCGATCTAGCAGTGGAGGCCGCCGTTGATGCGGCGGAGCTGTTGGACGAAGGCGATGTTCTTGGCGTGCTGGCGTTCGATCTGGATGCACAGTGGGTGGTTCCACCCCGTGAACTTACTTCGTCGGACCAAGTTGATTCCGTCATCGATCGTATTCGTGGCATCAAGATGGGTACGTCGACAGACCTCTATCGTGCAATGTTTTTTACACGAGCCCGGCTAGATCAGGTTGATGCATCGATCAAGCACGTAGTTCTTTTGACGGATGGACGTGCCCACCATGGCGATTTTGAGAGTCTGACCCGGTCGATGCGTCGACGGGATATGACTGTTTCTACAATTGCGATTGGGGAGGATTCTGATCAGGGACTTCTCAGCAAGATCGCCAGGATCGGTGGTGGACGCTATTACTTTGTTCCCGATCCTGAGGCGATTCCGAGGGTGTTAACAGCAGAAGCTCGAACTGCTGGCCAGTATGCAATCGCCGAGTACAAATTTCAGCCGAGGCTTCGTGCTGCCAGTCCGATTTTTTCCGGCGAGCTTGCCGGCCGGGTCCTTCCTGATTTGACCGGGTTTGTTCGGACGCGTCCGAAACCTGAAGCGGAATTAGTGTTGGTGTCCGATCGCAACGATCCAATCCTTGCCCAATGGCATTTTGGTCGTGGTCGTGTTGTTGCGTGGATGTCGGATGACGGTACGGAGTGGGCGAGCGATTGGCGCAACTGGGAGATGTTTTCATCGTTTATTGGTCAAGCGACAGATTGGGCGGCTCCGCCGCCCGGGGGCTTCGTGGAGGAGTGCCGTATGTTGATGCCAGTTATGCCGACGGACTGACACAGATTACGGTTGAATGGTTTGACATAAATCTTAAGTTTGTCGACGGGCGTGACGTGCAAATATCCATAATTGGTCCTGATGGAAAAGATCGAACGGTTAACGCTGTGCAGAATGCTCCTGGTCGGTATCGGGCGGAAGTTCGTGATCTGGCGCCTGGGGCCTATGAGATTCGGGTTGACGCAATGACGTCTCCTGATCGGACTGATATTGGTTTGGGTGGCGTAGTGGTGCCGGCAGCTAGTGATAATCGCCGTGTGAACGCTGATTCGAACGTGTTGGGTCGGGTCGCGATACTGACGGGCGGTGTAAGACTTAATTCTATTGATGACGTGAAGTTGTTGCCGAAGCTCCACGGTCACGAGAAACGATTCGATCGGACCCACTTGTTGGTAATTGCTCTTGTACTGTTTGTTGTAGATGTTGGGATTCGTCGGCTGCTTGGCGGACCACGAGAAATCCTGAGTCGACTAAATGAACGTGTAAGATCAGCGTGTGGGATGGTTGGGAAATTGCGGAGAATCAGCTGGTATTTGTCTCGCCCCGCCTAGGTCAGGCGACATCTTTATGAATCCTACTGGACGTCTTGCACGCGTGTTCAGACAGGCCGGTTTCGATTTATATTTGGTCGGAGGCCCGGTTCGTGACCGACTAATGGGACGTGCTCCGCACGATATTGATCTAACGACTGATGCCCACCCCGACCGTATCAAGGTGCTAGCTCGTCGTGCGGGTGCTTCCGACATCTATTCGGTTGGTGAGCGGTTTGGGACGATCGGGGTCATTTTCGAACAACAGAAATTGGAGATTACGACCTTTAGGTCGGAGATTTACGAATCTGGTTCAAGGAAGCCGGAGGTACAGTTTGGGACTTCACTCGAAGAAGATCTTGGTCGCCGGGATTTCACGATAAATGCGATGGCCCAAGATGTTCAGTCTGGGCAGATCATTGATCCGCATGGTGGGGTGGCTGACGTGGTTTCCGGTCAAATCAAGGCCGTTGGCGTACCGGATGAAAGGTTCCGTGAGGATCCCTTGCGTGTGCTTCGTTGTGTGAGATTTGCAGTCCAACTCGATTTTGAAGTAGAGGCGGACACTGCCGCAGCAGTACGTCGTAATGCCCGCGAACTTTCCAACATCAGCGTTGAGCGTATTGCGGCTGAACTTGAGTTGATTCTGCTGGCCCGCCGGCCTGATCGTGGTCTTGTCATGATGCTTGAACTCGGAATTCTGGATTTAGTGATACCCGAACTTATTCCGTTGCAACAAACCGAGCAGGAAGAAAAGCGACAGCACAAGGATGTTTTCGGCCACACCATGCGGGTAGTAGCCGGCGTTCCCGACATGGCTCAACTTCGTTGGGCCGCACTGTTTCATGATGTAGGCATACCCGAAACAAAGACTATTCGTCGTGGACGAGTACGGTTCTTTGGACATGAGGAACGGGGGGCGAGGATTGCGGCTCGCATACTGCGTCGGCTTAAGGTTGACGGCCGATTGATGGACAGCGTGATTCACATTGTCCGCTTGCATATGCGGGCCAATTCGTACGAGACGGATTGGACCGACGGCGCTGTGCGCCGTTTCATTCGTGAAGCTGGAGATGAACTTCAGTCCCTTCTTGCATTATCTCGAGCAGATATCACCAGCTATCGTCCGAGACGGGTTGAAGCCGGTCTAGCACGAGTGGCGGAATTGCAGGCGCGGTGTGAGCAATTACAGGCTGAACAGGATGTTGCGGCCCTTGAATCCCCGCTTGATGGGCATGCCTTGATGGAATTGTTTGGTCGAGAGCCGGGAATTTGGATCAAGCCGATTAAGCAATACTTGCTCGATCTTGTGCTTGACGGGGCTCTTGAGCCCCATGACTTGGAGCGTGCGCGGGAGCTTGCACTTGGTTTTGTCGAGTCGCATGCTGAGGCTGCAGCGAGTGTTGAGTCAAGGGGTATTTGTGGCTGAGCCAGAAGACCTGTGCTCTGCATGGTGTAGCTTGCGTAGTTGCATTCAACGGCGGGTTAGGCAGATGTCACATGGGGTTTTTATCGCCTGCAATCGTTGTCCGGTGTTGATGAGGGGCGGATTGCTTTGGAAGCCTATCGAACGATCTTGATCGCGATGGAACCTGTTGAAGGTCGTCGTGCTCTCGGCCGAGACAGAGTCTCTCTCTCAGTGCCATCTGCTGTTATCAAAGTGCCGTCGTAATGAGCAAACCAGGCGACTATTTTTCGCTTCGAGTTCTGGGGACGACTGGTCTAAGAGTCACGCCTTTATCTGTGGGGACAGCTGCCCTTGGAGATATGCCGGAAGTTTTTGCCTATGAGGTAGCAGAAGATGAGGCTGTTGGCATGCTGCGGGAGGTGTTTACAGGCCCCATAAATTTTGTCGATACCGCAGCGTCGTATGGGGATGGAGAAAGTGAACGGCGGATCGGCAATGTCTTACGAGAAATTGGGGGGATTCCCGGGGGTTGGGTTATTGGGACGAAGGCTGATCGTGATCTGAAAACTGGTGATTTCAGCGGGGCGCAGATGCGTAAGTCCGTGGAACGAAGTCTTGATCTTTTGGGTCTCGAACGTCTCCAACTCGTGCATCTTCATGATGCAGAACACTCGACCTATGAGTCGATTATGGCACCGGGTGGACCTGTGGAAGTTTTGCTGTCGATGAAGGAAGAGGGATTAATTGATCATCTGGGTGTGGCAGGTGGCCCTATTGATCAGGAAATCCGGTATGTTGAGACGGGGTGTTTTGAGGTTGTGGTTACTCACAATCGGTATACCCTCCTCAATCGCTCCGCGGAACCGTTGCTAGAGATCGCGGCTCTTCGAAATGTAGCGGTCTTGAATGCGGCTCCGTATGGTAGTGGAATCCTTTCCCGTGGTCCGAAGGCCTATCCAAGATACGCCTACCAGAACGCAGACGAAGATGTCGTGCGTCGGGCCTACGAACTTGAGCGGATTTGTGACCGGTATCAGGATCCTTTAGCCGCCGCGTCACTGCAGATCTCGTTACGGGATCCGCGCATTACGTCCACAAACGTAGGTGCAAGTAGATCGGGTCGAATAGAGCAAACGTTGGTTTTGGCAGCTCACGAAATTCCCGAGGAAATATGGCCCGAACTGGATCGGGTAGTGCCGACCAGTGTTGATCCCGAGGTGCACCGATGGAACTAATCCGAGTACCAATTAGCGGAATCCATATTGACTGACGCGCGCTGCAGGGGTGTGTGGAAGACGGTGATAGATGAGAGCAGTACGGGTGCTTGAGTCAGACGTTCTAATTGTTGGTGCGGGTGCTGCGGGCGCAGCGGCCGCCTGGTCTTTGTCGCGAAGTGGGTTGAAGGTGACCTGTCTGGAACAGGGGCGGTGGATCGAGAATTCTGAATATGCGCACGGACGGCCTGACTACGAGTTGGCTCGCCAGTCAGAATTTCACAAGGATCCTAATGTGCGTCGATGGCCAGAGGACTACCCGATTAATGCCTCAGGCACCCCGATTCGACCTTTAATGATGAATGCCGTGGGCGGAAGCACGGTGCATTGGTCAGGACACTTTCCGCGCATGCGTCCTTCTGATTTCCGTGTGCGTACTCTGGATGGCATAGCTGATGACTGGCCGCTGACGTATTGGGATCTTGAGCCGTTCTACGAACTAAATGACTCGATGATTGGCGTGTCAGGACTTTCCGGAGATCCAGGGAATCCGTCTCGAGGTGCACGTCAGACACCTCCTCTAGGGTTTGATGCTGCTTGCGAAGCATATTTTCGGGGTCTGGATAAATTGGGCTGGCATTGGTGGCCGTCTGATAACGCCCTTATCAGCGAGGCATTTGGGCAGGACCGATCTGCGTGTAATGCCTGCGGTCCATGCGACATTGGTTGTCCCACAGCATCGATGTCGAGCGCTCACGTTACGTATTGGCCGATGGCTATTGAAAATGGCGTTGAGCTGATTACACATGCTCGGGTCGAGGAGGTCACTGTGGATGGTGACGGCCGTGCCCGAGGCGTGGTTTTCTGGGATGAGTCGGGTATCCGGCGCGAGCATACGGCTCGAGTCGTTATTGTGGCCGCCAATGGGGTAGGAACACCGAGGTTGCTGCTCAATTCAGTGTCGTCACAGTTTCCGAAAGGTCTGGCTAATCATTCAGGGTTGGTTGGAACCCATCTTATGTTCCATCCGGTGGGGTTTGTGACGGGGGTGTTTGATGAGCTGTTAGATGCGCAGCGGGGCCCTCTTGGTGGGCTTATGAATTGCCAGGAGTTTTACGAAACAGACATGTCTCGAGGGTTCGTTCGAGGGTTCGAATTGCAACTCAGTCGGAGTGTTGGTCCGTTGACTACTGCGAATGGAGGCTTGTCTGGAGTTCCAGTGGCATGGGGAGCGGGCCATCATCGTGCGCTCGGAAAACTTTATCGCCATGCAATCACTATTACGGTGATGGGCGAAGACCTTCCGGAGGAAATAAATCGGGTCACGATTGATCCACAGCTTACCGACGCAGATGGAATACCTGCGCCCCTTGTGTGTTACCGGTTAGGTGCGAACACCAAAAAGATGATGCCGTTTGCAATAGCGCGGGCTCAAGAATTATGTGAGGCGGCTGGTGCAGCCGAGGTGTTGGTTGATCCGCTAGTGCAGGACAGTGGTTGGCATTTAATGGGTACCTGTCGGATGGGCAATGATCCCGAGCGTTCTGTCGTCGATCAATGGGGGTGCTCGCACGAGTGCCGTAACCTGTTTGTCATCGATGGCAGCGTGTTTACGACTTCTGGAGCCGTAAATCCAACGAGTACGATTCAGGCGATCGCGCTTCGGTGCGCGGACTGGGTGAGTCGAAACTTTCAGGATTTATATGCATGACTGAACGTTTGTTTAACGCCCAGCAGCTTGCACTCCTTACGGAGGTTCAGAATCAATTGATTCCTGCTGAAGACGGTATGCCTGCCGCGGGGTCGGTTGGTTCGGCCTCGATTGTTGACGAGTTTCTTCGAGAACGCGAGGAGATACACGAGCTTATGTTCCTAGCTTTGGATGCCATTGAGAAGGCTGCAGGCGATGCACCGTTTTTACAACGTAATCCTGAAGAACGGATAGAAATTCTTAAGCTTGTGGAGATGTCAGCCCCGGAAGCATTTGCTGAGCTCGTTCGTCAGACCTACAACGCGTATTACACGAGGCCGGAAATTCAAGCCAAGCTTGGGATTCACGGGGCCCCACAGCCGGACGGGTTCGACTTGCCGAGTTTCGATGTTTCGCTATTGTCTCGTGTTAGGTCGAGGGGAAGGCTCTGGCGAGACGCCTGAGATGCCTTGTTCGGGCGGATAGTTTTTACGGTCGATCAATTCTGTTGACCGTGCACCGGAGCTACGTGATTCCATTCCCACGTCAGGTGGTTTTGGTCGAATACCGGGCCGTCATGACAGACACGCTTGACCCCCTCGGTTGTTTTGACGACACACGAATAACAGACACCCATCGCACAGCCCATTCGCGCCTCGAGAGATGTGTGGACCGGGACGTGCCCATGTTTCTTGGCAAGCCGAGGCGAAAGTTGTGCCATCGCCTGCATCATGGGAGTTGGTCCACAAACGCAGATTTGGTCACTCCAGTTGTAGTGTTCCGGCACAAGGTCGGTGACGAATCCGTGGTGGCCAGCGGTTCCGTCATCGGTGGAGATCAGGTACGTCGTGTCTGGGTGTAGCCATTCTTGAGGCGTGATCTGTTCGACATCTCGTCCTCCACCAAGCAGGCGGACGTTGATACCGCGTTGTGGGGCCGTGTCAGCCAGGGCAATTAGTGGAGCCAGACCGATTCCACCACCGACCAAGAGTACGTTTGATTCGGCAAATTGGAATTCAAACGGGGTGCCGAGCGGGCCTAGCATGTCAATTTCGGCGCCGGTGGGTTGTTGCACCAGCCACGATGTGCCCCGTCCGACAGTGTCGAGGAGAAAGGCCACATGGCCTTTGGATGGATCAATTCTTGAAAAACTCAATGGTCGTCGAAGTAATGGATCAAACTGCTCAGGCTCGCTGCATAGAACGTGGGCAAATTGGCCGGGTAAGGCGGAAGACGCAATTTCAGGAGCGTTATATTCACACCACCAGAGGCGCTGTGTGATTTGAACATTTCGAATCACATGCGCAACTTCAAGCCGCTTGCGCAACCCTAGTCTCCTCGATACTCATCTATAGTTTGTACTTGGTACGGATTTTCTCTGTCGGCAATCGCATCCACTAATGCTCGGGCCGTATCCAGAGAAGTTAAGCAAGGCGTTTGGGTTTCGGCCGCAGCCCGTCGCATGTAGTGACCATCCTGAAGTGCTTCGCGGCGTCCGGTCAGAGTGTTAATGACCAAGACCACACGTCCTTCACGAATGAATTCTTCAACATTTGGACTTCCCGCCCTGATCTTGCTGATTCTTTGCACGGAAAGTTCAAGAGACGATTCAATAAACGCTGCTGTTCCTTCCGTGGCCACCAATCCAAACCCAAGCTCCGATAATCTTGAGATGATCGGAGCGGCTTCAGCTTTGTCTCGGTCAGCAATGGAGACCAGCACGTCACCTTGTTCAGGGACGTCGATCCCAGCTGAAATCATCGCTTTTCTCAATGCGGTGGGGAATGAAGCGCCTAGGCCCATTACCTCACCCGTGGATTTCATTTCCGGCCCGAGATATGTGTCAACGCCTGAAAGCTTTGACATTGAAAAAACCGGCGCTTTTACGGCTACCAACGGTCGAGTTTCGGCTAATCCTGACTCGTATCCAAGTTCTTTTAGAGTGGAGCCAAACATTGTCTTGGTCGCGAGCTTGACCATAGGTATGCCGGTCGCCTTGCTTAAGAAAGGTACAGTCCGGCTGGCTCGAGGATTGACCTCAATCACATAGACTTTGCCGTCGTGCAGTACATACTGGATGTTGACGAGACCTCGTGCGCTGAGTCCAGCGCAAATTCGTTGGGTAGCGTCTAAAAGCGAAGCTTGTTGCTCTGCATCGACACTTATCGGCGGGTAGACCGCGAAACTGTCGCCAGAATGAACCCCCGCTCGTTCAATATGCTCCATGATTCCAGGTACCAGTGTGGAAGTACCGTCGCAGATCGCATCTACCTCGACCTCAAGACCTTGAAGGTATTTGTCGATTAAAACTGGGTGTTCAGGAGATGGCTGGACGACCTCGGCTATGTAGCGCTCGAGATCGGCTCGGTCATCAACAACTTGCATGGCACGGCCACCGAGCACGTACGAGGGACGAGCAACCACTGGGTATCCGAGCCGTTCGGCTATGTCGAGGGCATCGGACATTTGGGTTACAGCAGCTCCCGGGGGACGCAGAATGCCCAGTTTTTCCAGGAAACGATCAAATTTATCCCGATTCTCGGCTTGATCGATGCTCGCAACGCCGCTACCTGCGATTTCAAACCCAGCGGTGTAAAGGGGGCCAGCAAGGTTTATCGCGGTTTGTCCACCGAATTGGGCGACTAGTGGAGGTGCGTTACTACCGGAGGTCTTTTCGTTTTGCAGGACTTCTGTAACGCTCTCTTCATCAAGCGCTTCGAAGTACAGTCGTGTTGACGTATCGAAGTCGGTGCTGACGGTTTCAGGGTTTGAGTTGATCATAACGCTGTCGAATCCGGCTTCACCTAAGGCCCATGCCGAATGTACTGAGCAGTAATCGAACTCGATACCTTGGCCGATTCTTATTGGGCCGCTCCCGAGTACTACAGCGGAGGGATTTCCGGACGGAACAGCTTCGTTTTCAGTTTCGTACGTGCTCCAAAAATAGGGAGTGGCTGCGTCGAACTCTGCAGCACACGTATCGACCATTTTGTATGTCGGCCGTATATCCGAGGCTTCCCGTAATTCACGGACTTTTTCCGGAAGCGTATCGCTCAACGAGGCGATCATGTGGTCCGAAAACCCTTGTCGTTTGGCGTGCCATACCAGGTCTGGTGACAGGGGATTGCCTAGTAATCGACGTTCGGTCGTGAGTAAATTAGCCATCTTGTCGACAAAAAATCGATCAATCCCCGATCTCCGGGAAATCTCAGATGCTGTAGCACCGCGCCGAAGTGCAGCCATGATTGCCCACAGTCGTTCGTCATGGGCGTGTTCAATGCGCCACCAGATGGCCGATTCATCGTCGGTCCATCGAGAGTCCTCCCACAGAAGGGTTCGACCACCGTTCTCCATTCCTCTAACCGCTTTGTTTAGCGATGCTTCAATTGTTCGTTCAATGGCCATTACTTCGCCGGTAGCTTTCATTTGGGTTCCGAGGCGACGGTCAGCATGGCTGAACTTGTCAAAAGGCCATCGTGGGATCTTGGTAACCACGTAATCAAGGGAAGGTTCGAATGCTGCTGATGTGCTCTGCGTAATCGGATTACGAAGGTCGTCAAGTTTCCAACCCAGTGCTATTCGGGCTGCAATTCGGGCGATTGGGTATCCGGTAGCTTTTGAGGCGAGTGCTGAGGACCGGCTAACTCGTGGATTCACCTCAATTACAAAGTAATCGAAGGAGTTGGGGTCTAGGGCTAATTGGACGTTGCATCCACCTTCCACCCCCAAGGCTCGAATGATCTTTAGCGAAGCGCTTCGGAGCATTTGGTACTCCTTGTCGCTCAGCGTTTGAGAAGGGGCGAAGACAATAGAATCTCCAGTGTGGACTCCCATGGGGTCAAAATTTTCCATGTTGCAGATTGTGATGCAGTTGTCCCCACCATCCCGCATGACCTCGTACTCAACTTCTTTCCATCCGATTAAGGAACGTTCTACGAGCACCTGGCGGATTGGACTGGTTTGTAGTCCCTGAGTCACTACGGCCTCAAATTCATCTTCGTGGCGGGCGACTCCGCCGCCACTTCCTCCGAGTGTGTAGGCGGGGCGGATGATGAGCGGGAATCCGCATGATCGTGCGAAATCCCATGCTTCGGGTAAGGACGTGACGATCCGGCTATCTGGAACCGGCTCGCCAATATCGTGCATTAGGTTCCGGAATCGTTCGCGATCCTCGGCATCTTGTATTGCTGTAACAGGAGTTCCAAGTAGCTTAAGGTCGTATTTCTCGAGGATCCCGGCGTCTTCGAGTTCTACCGCGAGGTTAAGAGCGGTTTGGCCACCCATTGAGGCGAGTAACCCATCGGGTCTTTCGCGATCGATTACACGCTCGAGAACCGGAACGGTAAGGGGCTCAATGTATACCCGGTCTGCCACATCTTCGTCAGTCATGATTGTTGCTGGATTTGAATTCACCAGAATCGATCGAACACCTTCTTCCCGCATCGCCTTGCACGCCTGTGTGCCGGCATAGTCGAATTCTGCGGCTTGGCCAATCACAATAGGACCGGAGCCAATAATGAGGACTGACGAAAGATCAGGCATGGGATTTTCTTGGGCCAAACGTGTTGCGGGGAGAATTCATGCGGAGGGTTCCTTTTCGATGAGGTTCAAAAACCTGTCAAATAAGTACTGGTTATCCTGTGGCCCGGGGCTGGCTTCGGGATGGTATTGGACCGAAAATACCGGGAGTGATTCGTGGGCTAGGCCTTCAACAGACCCGTCATTAAGATTGATGTGGCTTACCCGGAATCCGCTTTCCTGAGGTATTGATGAGGCATCGACCTGGTAACCATGGTTTTGGGAGGTGATATAGGCGCGACCCGACAGTAGTTCTTTTACCGGTTGATTGGCGCCCCGGTGACCGAAGGGGAGGCGACTCGTGGTGGCGCCGATTGCTAGACCGAGAACTTGGTGGCCGAGGCAGATACCCATTATCGGTAGACGACCTATTAGACCTCGGACCGTTTCTACAGCTTGACCGGCTTGCTCAGGGTCTCCCGGTCCGTTACAGACAACAACACCATCGGGATTTGTACTCTCCACGTCGGCGATGCTGGACCCATATGGAAGCACTGTGACCACACAGCCACGATGTGTCAGTGAGCGGACAATATTTGTTTTCACACCTACGTCCAGTAGCGTGATTCGTGGCTTGTTATCTCGAACTTTGGCGGTAGGCCATGGTTCCCATGGGCTTTCATCAGCTATATATGGATTTTGAGTGGTTACGTCGTTCACGTAGTCATGGTTGGAATATGGAGCAAGAGTCTGAGCCTCTTGGATCTGGCTTTCGGCCCATTCTGCTGCAGCAGCGGACCTTCCCTTAATCCACGAAAAACGATCAGAGCCATTGGCAATATTTGTAGGTGCTTGAATTATCACGCCGCGCTGCGGTCCTCGCGTCCGAAGAATACGTGTCAGTGCTCTTGTATCGATGCCTTCGATTCCAGGAATTTCATGCTCGCAAAAATAGGTGCTCAGATCCGATGCCATTCGCCAGTTGTTGCGGGTAGTTGCGAGTTCTCGAACCACCATGCCGGATATCCATGGTCTGCGAGATTCAACGTCGTCTTTGTTAATACCGTAATTATTTATTAGCGGATAGGTCATCACGACAAGCTGGCCTCGGTAAGATGCGTCGGTTGATATCTCCTGGTAGCCAGTCATGCTTGTATTGAACACGACTTCTCCTGTACCTGTGACATCAGCGCCGAAAGCAAAGCCATAGAACACATCGCCGGTTTCAAGCGCAAGAATGGATGGTCGCTCAGGCACTCAGAGTTCCAGCTTCAGGAGATGATCGGTCATAGACATGAGTGCCGTTTACAAACGTGTGATGAACGACACCATGCAACGGGAGTCCGGCAAGTGGTGTGTTCTTCCCACGTGAGTGAAAGCTTGTCGGGTCGACGATGAATTCTTCGTCAGGGTCGAAGACTGTGACATCCGCTGGGCTTCCTAGCTTTAGTGTGCCTGCTGGCAATCCGTAGCATTGCGCCGGACCTACGGTCAGAAGTTCGATTGCTGTTGCGAGTTTAAGCTGGTTCGTGTGAACTAAACTCAGGACAGACGCGAGGGCTGTTTCGAGTGCGGTAAAGCCGACGGCAGCATCTGCGAATTCCACATCTTTATCGTGTAAAGCGTGAGGAGCGTGGTCGGTTGCAATACAGTCAATCGTGCCGTCTACTAACGCCTGAATTAAGGCTTCACAGTCCGATTGCTCTCGTAACGGAGGCGCAACCTTGGTGTTTGTGTCGTAAGGCGGTAAAGCGGCACTTACTGGCTCAGTTCTTCCGGCAATCAACGCGTCGGTAAGCGTAAGGTGGTGGGGTGTTACCTCGGCAGTGACATTTACGCCTCGGTCCTTTGCGCGTTTTATGAGATCGACTGAACCTCCTGAGCTGACATGAATACAGTGATAGCGGCCTGCTGTTAGCTCGGCAAGTAACAAGTCTCGGGACAGCATGATTTCTTCAGCTTGTCGTGGCGCAGCAGGAAGACCTAGCCGGGCGGAAATCACCCCTTCGTGCATAGCTGCACCGGCAATAAGGGCTGGATCTTCCGCGTGGTTGCTTACTGGGCGGCCAAGCTGGGTTGCGTACTCCAGCGCGTGGCGCATGAGCTTGGAGTTTGCGAGCGGTATGCCGTCATCAGTAAACCCGATTGCACCAGCGTCACTTAAGTCACCTAGTTCAGCGAGTTGTACACCTTCTTGTCCAATACTGATTGCTGCGTGAACGTGGACATTAACAACGGCTTGTTCTGTTGCCTGTTCTAAAACTGATTCAAGAACGCTGCGCGAATCGATAACAGGGTTTGTGTTAGGCATGGCACAAACAGTGGTGAACCCTCCGGCTGCAGCTGCGCGAGTTCCTGAAACAAGTGTTTCTTTATATTCGAATCCCGGAACTCTGAGGTGCGCATGGATGTCAACGAACCCCGGGGTAACTACAAGCCCGGAGGCGTCCAGAACGGTCGGTTCCCCGAGTGGAAGTTGACCTGCGGGCGGATCTATTGCTGAGATTTTCCCGTCTTCGATCACAAGGTCGGCAATCCGGTTCAATTTTTGAGAAGGGTCAATGAGACGTCCTCCTCTAATAACGAGGGGTTGTCTAGGTGTCATGGGCCATCATTTCCAGGTGCTTGGCCAGAGCGGTTTTTGCTTGATCCAGGATGGGTTCACCATGTCCTACTACCAAGCTGGTGAAATCAAGCTCCAGTAATTTTGCGAGCCGAGTGGGCGGGCGAAATTTCGGATGTGCGCCGAGTTCACCTTCGCCATGGGTCCAGTAGCTTGTAGTGCCTAGAGCGTCGCCTACAAAGAGCACTCCGCGGTTTTCTGGCCACAGCAACGCATGTTCACCCTCTGTGATTCCACCAAGGTGAACCGCCTGTATCCCGCCAGGCAACATGGAGTTTTGGGAGTAAGCCTCGTCGGCAGCAATGGTTTCAAGGTTATTCATATCGGCTTTTGGCGCCCATACAGTGGCTCCATATCGATGTTTCCATATCGCTGCTGCTCGTTCGTGGTAATGGTTCGTGAGGATGACATGTCGGACATTACTGTGACTGTTTCCAAACACGTTTGGATGTGCGTCTTGGGGATCAATTGCTATGCAGCCATCACCGGTTTCGATCAGATAGGACTCCAACGGATAACGAGGCCAAGCTACAGTCCATTGGTATAGGCCCGGCAAGATTAATCGTAAGGGGAGAGCCGTATATCCGGTCATGTGGGGGTTCCGGCAAGTAATAGGTAGAGAATCGCCATGCGCACCGCCACGCCGTTTGTTACTTGTTCAGATATGACTGAGTGTTTTCCGTAGGCCACATCAGGAGATATTTCAATTCCTTGGTTCATAGGACCCGGATGCATCAACAGGGCTCGTCGATCAGCACGTGAAAGGCGCGCTGATGTAATTCCCCAGCGGCGGGCATATTCACGAAGATCAGGCAGCATCCCTAAGTGCATGCGTTCTTTTTGGATCCTTAAGGCCATGACGACGTCAGCACCGTCAATGGCTCGGTCGAGGTCATACTCTATTCGGACTATGCCGTCGCCATTAACAAGCTTATTGAAGTGCTGTGGCAGGAGCGTAGGTGGACCACTTAGGTATACATGAGCACCCATTCGTGCAAATGCCCAGATGCCGGAACGGGCCACTCGGCTATGGAGTACATCTCCCACAATCACGATTTTTAAGCCCTCGAGGTCTCCGGTATGTTGTTGAACCGTGAATAGGTCAAGCAGCGCTTGGCTGGGATGGCCCCTTAGGCCATCACCAGCATTTACGACACTACACGAAAGGTTCCGGGCGGCTAGATCTGGAGCACCGGCTTTTGGGTGCCGAAGTACGACAAGATCGGCTCCAAGCGCCTGAATCGTATGAAATGTGTCAATGAGCGATTCGCCTTTTTCAATGCTGCTTCCGGAAGAGGCGACGTTTACGACGTCCGCACTAAGCGATTTCCCGGCGAGTTCAAAGGATACGCGGGTCCGTGTGCTGGCTTCGAAGAACACGTTAACTATAGATTTTCCACGTAGGGTTGGAACGCGACTGATAGGACGGTCCAGCACTTGTCGCATAGACACGGCTGTTTCCAATACGGAATCAAACTCATCCCGAGAAAAATCGGCGATATCGATCAGATGTCTACGGTGCAGCGGCATGGCTTTCCTGCTTCTCACCGTCGTTGATGACTCGGACACAGTCTTCACCGTCCAATTCAACAAGGTGCACGTGAACGCTCTCTGCTGCTGCTGTGGGTACGTTCTTGCCTACATAATCGGCTCTAATTGGTAGCTCGCGGTGGCCACGATCAACCACGACGGCAAGTTGGATTGATTTTGGTCGGCCAAAGTCTGTGAGCGCGTCTAGTGCTGCCCGTGCCGATCTTCCGGTGTAGAGGACATCATCAACGAGTACTACGTCCCGACCAGTAACGTCCTCTGGGATCTCGGTAGGGTAAATCGCTGGGGTAGTGCTCCGTTGCTTGAGATCATCCCGGTGGAGCGAAATGTCGATTGATCCAGTTGGAATGGGATCTTTCTCGAATTCGGCAACGACGTGTGCCAGTCGTTTTGCAAGAACTGGCCCTGGTCTAGGCACGCCTACAAAGACTAGATTTGCAGGGCCACGATTTCTCTCGACAATTTCGTGCGCAATACGTGTAAGGGCACGACGCAAATCGTCAGCCGACATCACCAACCGCTCGCCGTCGGCGTTCGACTTCACACAGCCTCCCACGAATCTCTTGGGCAAAAAAAAAAGGCCCGAAGGCCTTTAGTCCGCCGAGAGGGGATGAATTGATCTCAGCGCTATGCCTTTCCGCCTCGCCGGGTCGGATTAAAGGCCAGATGATTATATAGGGTTATTGGCATATCTGAGAAACCGGTGAAACTAACGGTATTTACAGGTCAGTATCGAGTGATGCCAGTACTTCATTGATGTGATCTTTCACGTCCAAATCCCGGAAGATTCGTCGAATTACTCCTGTTCGATCAAGGAGAAACGTGCTTCGAGAAAACTTTTGACGTGAAAAAGGGCCAAATCCGTGTCGTACGTGCACTCCGTATATGAGGCCAGTCGTTTCGTCGTCGCTCAGGAGTTCGTACGGAAGGGATAGCTTTTCTTTTAATGCTTGTAGCTCGTCGAGTGGTGCCGAGCATATTCCTGCGATTGTGGTTCGTGCCCCACGAAACAACTCCGACGCGTCTCGAAACGATTCTGCGATCTGGGTATCTGTTCCCCCGGTGGTCGAATTAAGAAAAAAAATGACCAAGTTTGATTTTCCGCGTTCTGAACTCAGGACGAACGTTCCGCCATTGGTTGACGCAAGCTCAAACTCTGGTGCTTGCACTCCTAATGAAATAGGCGTCATATTGTTTGTTCCGGTCATTGCGATTTCTCCGACGTAGAGTACTGGACGCTCTATGTTTTGTTGGGCACTGACGTTGATTTTGTGTTTTGGCTAGGCAAAAGGCCGCGGACGGGCTTCATATCTGTCTGGTCGGACCGCCATAGTTCTTGATCTGTGGAGTGCAGGTTAAGGTGTGGAAAAAGGGTGTTCAAGAACGATTGCATCGTTACGATGTTGGCCTGTTCCCAGTAGGCCAATTGGTACATCGGTGATCTCACTTATCGACTTGATATAACTCTGAGCGTTGGGTGGAAGATCTTCCAATCTTGTGGTTCCGGCTGTGGATGTCTTCCATCCGGGGAATTCCTCGTAAATTGGCTCGGCTTTTTCGAGTTGACGTGTGTCAGGTGCTAGTTCCACACGTGAGCCGTCTATCTTGTATGCGACGGCAACCTTAATAACATCCAATGCGTCAAGACAGTCGATTTTTGTTAATGCCAGACGATCAATTCCACTCAGGCAGGCTGCTGTTCTGACGGCGACCGCGTCAAACCATCCACATCGACGTGGTCGTCCTGTCGAGGCTCCATATTCGCCACCGCCGATTTCCCGAAGATGATCCGCGGTTGCGCCGTGTATCTCGGTGGGGAACGGTCCTTCTCCAACTGACGATGTGAATGCTTTTGCGACGCCCCAGACTTGATCCAGCGATCGGGGAGCTATACCGGCGCCAGCACATGCACCTGCTGCCGACGGGCTGGAAGAAGTCACATAAGGATAGTGGCCCCAGTCAAGATCTCGCATTACACCGAGTTGTCCTTCGAGGAGTATCCGGAGGCCATTCGAGAGAGCCCGATCTACGATGGGTAGCGTGTCAACAATGTGGGGTGCAAGTTGTTCGCCCCAGGCAAGTGCTTGGTCAATTAAGGCTTGGGGATCGTGTGGTGTAACGCCGTATCCATGCTCTAGTAGACGATTCTTGGGCTCAAGCACAGCGGGCAGCCACGTTTGCAAATGATCCGCATCTAGAAGATCGCCAATACGGATTCCTGAGCGCGCTGATTTATCGGCGTATGCAGGCCCTATACCTCTGAGGGTTGTGCCCTGGGCCAACTCACCTCGCTGGGCTTCTTCTGCTGCATCGAGCGCAATGTGGTACGGCATGACTACGTGGGCACGTTCGGCGATCCAGAACCGATCAAACGAAAGATCATTCGAACTTCGAAGTTCTGTCATTTCTTCGATGAGGGAAGGGGGGTTTACTACTGTGCCTGGCCCGAGAATGTTGTCTACGGACGGATTGAATATTCCTGAAGGGATGAGGTGTAGTGCGAACGTACCGCGATCGTTGATGACAGTATGACCCGCGTTGTTTCCTCCTTGAAAACGGATGACCATTTCAGCTTGTTGAGCAAATCGATCAACGACTTTGCCTTTGCCTTCATCGCCCCATTGGGCGCCGAGTATGGCTACAGTGCTCATACGCGATTCAACTGTTGAATAGTTGTGGGGATGGGAGTTGAAGTCACGTGGATCGAATCCAGGCTGGTTAGCCGGCGACCTCACCGGTGGAGGTCGTGGCAACGGACTGTCGGCCTTCGGTGTGGCGTATCGCCGCCTCTAAGAGCCCGAGGAATAACGGATGTGGCCGATTAGGCCGCGAAGCGAATTCGGGATGAAATTGTGAGGCCACGAACCAAGGATGTCCTTCCAGTTCAACCAGTTCCACAAGATTTCCATCTGGAGATAGACCGCTGAATGTCATGCCTTGCGCTCGAAGGAGGTCTCGGTATTTGTTGTTGAATTCCATTCGGTGTCGATGTCGCTCTTGTATTGAGGAGGTTCCGTAGGCGTTACGTGCGATTGTTCCTTCAATAAGCTCACATGGCCATAAGCCTAGCCGCATGGATCCGCCCAAATTGGCAACGTCGTAATACTCTGGCATGGGATGAATCACTGGATGCTTGGTGTCCGGGTCGAACTCAGTGCTATTGCAATCATCAGTATTCAGAGCCTTGCGGGCGAATTCAATAACTGCAATTTGCATGCCCAGACATAAGCCAAGATAGGGAACATTATTCGTGCGCGCGTAGTGCGCGGCCTGAATCTTACCTTCAATACCGCGAGGCCCAAATCCGCCAGGGACAACGATGCCAGCTACTCCCTGCAGAAGGTCATGGGGATCTCGGTCTTCAAGATCCTCGGCATTAACCCAGCGTATTTTCGGGTTGACCTCTGTCTCAATGCCAGCGAGGCTGATCGACTCCATAACGCTGAGGTACGAGTCCGGTAGTTCCACGTATTTTCCGACAATTGCTATCTCAGGCTCTGGAAGTGGTTTACGCAAGGCGGTCACCATCACGCGCCATTCTTCTAGGTCGGGATCTGTATGGTCGAGGTTTAAGCGTGTGGCAATGAATCTTCCGAGGCCTGCCTCTTCGAGGACTAACGGGACTTCGTAAATGGTTTTGACATCGTGATTGGATATAACCGCGCGAGCGTCGACGTCCGCAAAGAGCGCGATCTTTTCTTGTAGGTCGGGAGACAGGGGCTTGTCCGAGCGACAGATAAGTACATCGGGCTGAATACCGATAGTTCGAAGTTGCGCAACGCTGTGCTGGGTAGGCTTAGTTTTTAATTCGCCTGTGGGCCCGATTCGAGGCACCAGAGTTACATGTACGTACAGGACGTTGCTGTCGCCGACTTCCCTACGCATTTGGCGAAGTGCTTCTAAAAAGGGAATGTTTTCAATATCGCCAACAGTTCCACCAACCTCAACTATAACGACGTCTGCATCATGGATTTCGCCCACACTCTTTATACGGGCCTTGATCTCATCAGTGACGTGTGGAATAACTTGGATGGTTCCGCCTAGGAAGTCGCCACGACGTTCGCGACTAATCACTTGATCATAGACTCGGCCGGTAGTGAGATTGCTTGCGACGCTTAGGTTCTCGTCGATAAATCGTTCGTAGTGCCCAAGATCAAGATCTGTTTCGGCGCCGTCGATGGTGACAAATACTTCACCATGTTGAAGAGGACTCATCGTTCCAGGATCAACGTTTATATAAGGATCAAGCTTCATTACTGAAACACTGACCGATCGGCTCTTAAGAAGCCGGCCGATGCTAGCCACGCTTACACCTTTGCCAACGCCGCTCAGAACACCCCCGGTTACAAAAATAAACTTTCTATCCTGCTTCTTACTCATTGCAGTGCCACTCATTGATATGGTTCTGAGGTCATGCCGCACGTTCCGTCAAAACGCATGTAGTTACTGGTTCAGGGAGTGTTGATGCAGTGATGTTAAGGGAGGCTTCGGACGTCAGCTGGTCTTCAGTTAGTTGTTGGGCAACTTCCATCCACGCTCGAGTGCCGCTGTTGCCAAAGGGAAGCACGATGTTTGGTTCTATTCTGCTGATAAGCGTTGTCAATTGCTCGAGCCCGGCGTCAGCGTTGACGATTAATATCTGAATTGTGCCTAATTCATCGAGAAGCTCGTTTTCAAAAGTTAACGACGGTTGTGCGAAGAAGGCGATGGTCACTCTGTCGATGTCCATCGCAAATATCGTGGAGGCGTTGGTAGGAGCGTCCTGGTCGGAAACACCGTAAAGATACAGGTCGCGCACATCGTATTCGCCGGGTCCAAAGGCGACGAACGGTGGAGATTCACGGTGATTGGGGCGTACACAATTTTCAGCGTCCTCGGCGATTGTGTGATCAGTCACCACGACCAGGTCAGCTTTGGGGAAAGCCGACTTCTTGGTTTCTTTTGACGTGTGAGGATCGGTGACTATCGAGCCTTCCCGACCTCGGATTCGAAAACAACTGCCTCCGACCCACGTGATTTCCATGCGCGAACGGAGCTCCAAGGGGCTCCCGACTCTCATCGGGACCGTAATGCAATTTAGCGTAACACGCGAGGTCAATACGTCGGATTTCCTGTTCGCTGCGCTAATATCTCTGGGTCCCTAGCTGGGGCTATACATGGCTGCTAATGCTGTTAAAGGGCGTGCTTACGCTGCCCGAAGATTTTTGAGGTCCATTCGCGAACTGAGTAGTTACAGTGATCTGTTACGAAACTTGGTGGTTCGAGACCTCAAGGTTCGCTATCGAGGTTCGGTGCTTGGGTTCGGCTGGTCATTGCTTAATCCACTTCTGATGATGGCGGTCTTTACGCTTGTTTTTCAGGTGTTGGCGAAGACGGATCCTATTGAGCGATACCCATTTTTTCTACTAGCTGCGCTAGTTCCATGGCTGTTTACCCAGCAAGCTCTCACCTCTGCTATGCGAAGCATTACGTCCAACGCCCAGTTAATTAAAAAGGTGTATTTCCCTCGTGAGCTTCTACCTTTGAGCGCAATCCTGGCGAGCTTTGTGAACTTCCTTCTGGCTTACGGTGTTTTTTGGTTGGTTGCTATTCCGTTTGGGGTAGGTGTAACAGGAGCCATGGTGTTTTTGCCGGCCATCATGCTGTTGCATCTGGTGTTTGTGTTGGGACTTGGGTTGCTTCTTGCTGCGATCAATGTTTATTTTCGCGACACAGAGCACATCGTAGAAGTTGGTCTTTTGGCTTGGTTCTTCCTGACTCCGATCTTTTATGCCATGTCAATTGTTCCGAACAGCACGGTTTTAGGCCTGGATGTTCATCGCTGGGTGTTCATTCTTAACCCAATGGCGACATTGGTTACGGATTACCGATACGCCTTTATGTGGGGTTTTCTGCCAATTCGCCATACCCTGATCACCGTAGTCGGTGCGGTTGTTTTACTCGGTTTGGGATGGTCAATCTTCCGGCGCTTATCCAATCGATTTGCGGAAGAACTCTAGGTGTCGAACGTAATCGTTTTAGAAGAAGTACGTAAGAGATTTTCTATTCGGCATGAATCGTCTCGTACATGGCAGGGGATGGCGTTAGCGCTACTTGGTCGGCGCCAGATTGAGCACGAGGAGTTTTGGGCCCTCGATCGGGTGGACTTAGCGGTGAAAGAAGGCGAAACGGTTGGGATTATTGGGCCGAACGGGTCCGGAAAGACCACAATCCTAAAGCTGTTGGCCGGCACTATTTCCCCGACCTCAGGGAAAATTAGGTTGGATGGAAAGGTTTTTGGTCTTCTTGAGCTAGGTGCTGGGATGCATCCCGACCTGACAGGGCGGGAGAATATCTTCCTTAATGGCTCGTTTCTTGGGATTGGGCGGGCCGAAATGCGACGGCGCTATAAGGACATTGTTGAGTTTGCTGAACTTGAGCGATTTATTGACACACCTGTTCGCCACTATTCGTCGGGAATGTTCATGCGATTGGGATTCGCAATTGCCATCAGCTTGGATCCAGACATTCTCTTAATTGACGAAGTTCTTGCTGTTGGCGATGCGCGGTTCACCGCTAAGTGTTACGACGCTCTTGCTGAGATCAAGCAGCGCGGAAAAACAATCGTGTTTGTTTCACACGATCCAATTCAAGTCCGACGATTTTGTGACCGTGTCGTGTGGGTTGATGCTGGCAAGGTCCGTGCTGAGGGGAATCCACGTGAGGTCATTCAAGATTATCTCGCGCATATGCGCGGTTCTGGCCATGTCGCGAGTCAGGTTGCAAGAAATGAATTAACTGAACTCGGTACGGGTGAAGTCCAGATTCGAGCGGCGCTTGCTCGTGATGTGGACACGGGTTCTGAACGCTACGCTTATTTGCCGGGAAATATTTCCAGGCTTGAACTCGAGTTGGATTCCAGCGGTTATTTCGAGGACGTTGTTGTTGGCTTTGCTGTTCGACGAAGCGATGGGCTGCTGATTCACGAAACTTCGACAGCGACAACCATTGGTCCGACAGATCTCCAACCCGGTAGAACTCGAGTGGAGTGTGAACTTGGCCCACTCCCGCTTGGCCCTGGAACCTATATGGTTTCGATTGGGGCGTGGCCATCGGCCGACAGGATGCGCCCATTTCACATTTGGCCAAATGCTATGACTTTTTTCGTGGGCAAAGCAGCTGTTGGATTACGTGGTGTGACGGTGATTCCTGCAAGATGGCGGGTATCGACGGCCGCTGTCGAAGACGAACTTCAGCTCGCCGGCGAGCCAATAGTACAGCCCGACATGATTACCGAGGCTGCTGGTCCTTTTTGGACTCTGCCACCTGAAGAGTTGATTATGGGTTCTCGGGATGATGAATGGCTCGGTGAAGGCTGGTTTCCGGCTGAAGACTGGCCTCCACACATTCGTTGGACGGCGCCACGCGCTGTTGCCTACGTTAGACAGGACGTTGGCCAAGGGGCATTGGTGCTATCCGCGTGTCGTCCGTTGCATGGACGAGGAACCACGCGGGCGTCGGTGACCGTAAACGGTCGTCATATCGCCACAGTTCCTGTACACGGGATGGATTTTGAAGACATCGTTATTCCACTTGACCCTGTTATAAGTCCTGAGACGCATGAGCTTGTAATAGAAGTCGAAGATCCGCTCGTCCCAGCCGAAATTGGTCTTGATTCTGACACTCGGCCGCTGGGGCTTGCCGTGCGTTCTATTCGGGTGGAATGACTCAAAAACTTCCCCCTGTTCGTGTTGTCGTTCTGAACTATAACGGCGCTGGTCGAATTGAAGGGTGTTTGAAAAGTCTTGCCGAAACCAAATATCCAGATCTTCGTGTAACAGTCGTAGACAACGCTTCGACAGACGATTCTGTTGATCGAGTACGTCAGGAATTCCCGTCGGTTGAAGTAATTGCGAATGGTGAAAATGTCGGATTCTCTCGAGGCAACAATCAGGCATTACGAATGGCTACTGAGCCATATGTTGGCCTATTAAATCCGGACACCATTGTTGACCCTGACTGGTTAAAGCCTCTTGTTGACCGATTAACTGAAGATTCATCAGTCGGAGGTGTTGCGCCAAAAATTCTTCACCTTCACGACCGGTTGCCGATCCGCCTTGAGGTTCCCGAGTTTGTTCCTTCTGGTTCGGATGCTCGAAGACTTGGGGTTCGGATATATGGTCTTAGATCAGATGTCGGTCGGGCCGATGTTACGAATGGCGCGTATGGTGTGGAACAGGACGGTGGTGGACGTGCGTTTCGTTGGTCAATGAGTTGTGTGGATTTCTCACTGCCGGTGGTTGAAGGTTCCACTCTTATGAAGTTGGAATTGGCTGCGGGGGATGGTCGTCACGGGGTGCCTGTCAAAGTTCTTGTTGGAAGTTGTGAGCTTGGACGCATTGAGTTGAATCCAGGGCGGACAACAAATGAGATTCCGTTCAAGGACGATGTTGTTTCGACGATGGCGCGGCCGGCGATCGAGAGTGCTGGGATTGTGCCTTTACCTGATGGTTCGATGCGTGATCGAGGTACTCGTGTTCTGCAAGGAGTCCCGTGGTCAGCTTGGGATAGTTCGGCGTTCGACGACCGGCGTGAAATTTTTGCTCCAAAAGGTGCAGCTGTGCTGTATCGCCGGGACATGTTGGACGAGCTGGATTATCTAGACGATGGGATTTTTATGTATTACGAGGACGCGGATCTTGCATGGCGGGCTCGTAGGCGCGGATGGATCTTTTGCTACGAGCCAGCCTCGGTTGTGCGTCATGAACATGCCGCATTTAGCAAAGAATGGTCGCCAGGTTTTACCCGAAACGTTGAGTTTGGAAAACTTCGTATGCTTACCAAGAATGCCCCGGTCCTGTGGACTTTTCGTCATATGGCCGCAGCCACGAAGTACGCTTGGAATGATGCACGAGTCGGAATCTTTCAGCTGGACGGGACGTCGATAGCTCTCTCGATATCCCGTGTACGGGCTCTGCTGCAAGTCGTAACGGCTGCTCCTCGAACGTTCCAACTACGAGTGAATGAAGGGCGTCATGCTCCGTTAGACGGACGGGAGCTCAATCCTTTTTTGGAGCCGCAGTGAAAGCGGCGGTGTACAACCGTTGGCTCCATCAAAAAGGTGGAGGGGAAAGACATTCTGCTATGGCCGCGCAGGTTCTCTCAGAGCGGTTCGAAACTGAACTGGTGACTCATCGACCTATTTCCTGCGAAGAACTTTCCGATGCCTTAAATATTGATCTGAGTAACGTGACGGTGCGAGTCATTCCTGCACTGCCACCGAATCGGTTTGCGGCGTTTACGCGCGAGTTTGATCTATTTGTCAATTCCTCTTTTATGACGAACCAGCCTTCAGAAGCGGCTCACAGCATGATGCTGGTTCTATTCCCTTCCCCAATCGATCGAAGTCGAGGGGCAAGGATGCGGCAGGCTGTCGGTCGATTCCTTACGCGTGAACTCCTGTTGCCCGAATGGTTGGATGGGTTTTACGACGTTCAGGAACTTGGTTCCGGGTGGTTTCGCTACGCCACTAGGCAAGCGAATATCAGGGTTCGAGTCCCTTCGGCTACTCGAACTGCCTCCATTGAGATCGTTGGAGGAAACTTTCGAGAGGATGTGGAACTTCCGGTCCGATGTCTCGTTGATGGTGAGGTTATTGCTGAACGCACCTTCCCTCCTAATCCTGGCTGTTTTGAAACTTGGCAGATCGATATCGATCCGAGTTGTATGCACGGGAACACCGTCGAGTTAGTTCTTGAATCGCCAACGTTTAATCCCATCGATCGGTTTGAGGGAGCTGACAATCGGGAGGTAGGCCTGGCTGTCACCGACGTACGGGTTCGACATTTTCGCCATTATTTATATGAAATCGTTTTCCGAAAGGCGTTTCGTGAGCTTGGGCTCCGGCTTGAAGGCCTGCCTACGTTTTATTCTCTTGATCATCTTGATACGTATGACGTGATTAGTCCGATTTCGAAATACAGTCGTCATTGGATGGAAATGTACTGGGGGATAAGCGGGCCGATCCTGTATCCACCCGTTGACATCAGTTGGGCGCTGACTCGAGCCAAGACACACACAATTCTGACGGTGGGAAGGTTTTATCGAGGGACGCATGAAAAAAAGCATGGAGTAATGATTGATCAGTTCAAGCGTATGTGTCGCGAAGGCCTAGATGGTTGGACACTTTGTCTTGCCGGACATCAAAGTGGTCGAGAGATTGACGTTGCGTACACAGAAGAGTTGAGGCGGCGGGCTGAGGGTTATCCCATCGAATTTGCGGTAGATGTGCCTTTCGATAAGCTTCGCGAGATGTACGGTGACGCTCAGATTTACTGGCATGCTGCGGGGTATGGGGAGCGACCGGATCGAAATCCAGTCCGATTCGAGCATTTTGGGATTTCAGTTGTTGAGGCGATGGCGAGTTCGGCGGTACCTGTTGTGTTAGATCAAGGGGGACTGCCAGAACTAGTGACCGATAGTCATGATGGCTTTGTTTGGTCTAAGGCAGAGAATCTGCGTGAGCGTACGTGGCAATTAATTCGTGATCCGGAGCTGTGCAGCTCGATGGCCGCCCGGGCGCGTATATCGAGCAGGAAGTTCAGCGCTGAAGCGTTCCGTGTGCGTCTTCTTGAGCTAGTGGCGGGCTTCGTTGACAACTGATCGAGCCGTATCGAATATCCGATGACTGGGATGCGCTCACTTATCGGTCGGGCGAACTGTCGGCCTGCGCTACTTCTTTTTTTGTTCATATTCTCTATTTATGCAATGACGCTAGGCATGGGGCGTAATGGGGCTGGATATAGCGCTGACGGGACTTTTGCCTTCGAGATGGCCAAGAGTGTGATGGTTGATCCAGGCCATGCGTACCTACGGGATCAAAACAAGAACTTTGCCAGGTGGGGCGTAGGTCTTCCTACGGTCTTGCTGCCTTTCGTGGCCCTTGCCGAACCTATCGCTCGTGCGGCACCACAACGGGACCGTATTCCTCTTGCAGAACACGATGTGTTGCTTGTCAATTTTCATCCAATTGGTGGGACGGGAGGTCACGGAGTTAAAGGAGGGTTGGATCTTTCAATTAAGCCGGGCACCTATGATCGAATGACTCTCGTTTCGCACAGTGGGCTTAGCGCAGAGTTTGCTCAGGGCACTGAAATTGCTCGAGTTTCGCTAATTCAATCTTCGGGACAAGTTACGACTTACCCCATTCGTGTCGGAGTTGAGACAGCAGAGTGGGCATACGATCGTGGTGATGTTCGTGCAGTAATTCAACATGACCAACCCAAACCAGTGGCCAGACATATCGGTAATGCTCGGGCCTACTATTACGCGGCGACATGGGAGTTCGATCCGCCTTTGGAG
Organism: uncultured Chloroflexota bacterium; assembly: GCA_964522375.1. Taxonomy (GTDB): domain Bacteria; phylum Chloroflexota; class UBA11872; order UBA11872; family UBA11872; genus UBA11872. Next base: position 21,716 of record CAZFVB010000002.1, on the reverse strand, counting down.
CTCGCGAGCGCTGAGATTACATATTTACGGCCGACCGGAAACCTTTACGTCGACGGCCTAGCTCTTCGGATATCTGGAGGTCGATGGATAGATGGGCCTGGAGTCGGGCGTGTCTGGTCCGAGCGACAGAATCAGGAGTTTTTTCGTCGGTTATGGGTGCCTGCAGCCAATGCTCTAATCACGGCTTTCGCAGTGGTTTTGGTCTTTCGAATAGTTAGACGTTTGGGGTATTCGGAGCAGGTGTCGATTGTGATGGCCCTGATCTACGGTTTGGGAACTATGGCATGGCCTTACGCCAAATATGATTTTGCTGAGCCTCTAGTCACGACATTACTGCTGCCTGCGGCGTGGCTGATTCTTGTCTTCGATTCCACCAATCGTCGCCGGTATGTGCTCTTGGCTGGAGTAGCCATATTCGCAGCGGTACTAACCAAATATGTTTCTGTTATAGCAATCCCAGTTTTCTTGTTGGCGATTCTCGTCCGAGAAAGTCGGGGAAATGGGTGGTTTGCTGGTTTTCGACCGTCACTGCAGCTGCAGATGATTCTGCTGGCGCCATTCCTTTTGGTTGTGCCTACGGTACTTCTGGTCGCCGGGGTGTTTTTTGATTTTCGCTTGCTCTATGAGCAGGAACTCATCGGTGGTCTTCAGCGCGGATGGCTTGAGCTACCTCTTGGTCTTGGTTTGGGGGGATTACTCACGAGTTGGGGGAAAGGTGTGTTGTGGTACAACCCAATCCTTCTTTTAACTGTTCCTGTTATACCGTGGTTTATCCGTCGTCATGGCTGGCGATCATTCTTCTTTGTCGCTATTCCAATCGTTTATGTGCTGCTATATAGCCGGAAGCAGGTGTGGTACGGCGGCAATGCTTGGGGACCGCGCTATCTAGTCCCCACGCTACCTTTCCTTATTGTTTTGGGCGCACCACTCATCGATCACATGTTTCGTTGTTCGCGTAGGCGGTTGTTAAAAGTTGTGCTTGCTCTAACGGTAGCAATCAGTGTCGTACCGCAACTTATGGGTGTGTCAAAGGATTTCACGGGCTATCTAGACGTATTCCAACAGCAAGTGGCTGGCGCAGTGCCTCTGAGTGGTGCGATTTATGGCGGTTCGGACTACCAGCCGTGGTCATCCATCCAACCTGAGGGCGATTATGCAGCTGTTCTCTACTCCTATCAGTTTTCACCACTACTTGGCCATGCGTGGTTGTTGCGAGCTGACGCTGTGAATCTTCTTGCACCTGACCGGACCGATTTCTTGGCCGATGCTTTAAGCCGTACGCCGTGGTCCCGATTTGGTGTGGATGCTATACCTCAACGTCCAGAAAATGGTCTTGGCCTTGATTTTTGGTCGATGGGATTAACCGAAAGTTTTCTCGCTTATCCGGTAGTGTTGGTTTGGGTAGCCGTCATGCTGTTAGGCCTGCAATTCCTTGCGCTTGGGGCCTGGATTGGCTTAACCAAGAGAATGTTTCTCCGTTCACGGATGGCGCGAGTAATGCAAGTTGGATCCGTCGTGGGCTTTGCGTCTCTGCTTATTGGCTTTGACACTCTTCATCTCATGCTCTAGCTTCCGAGAGACGCAATTTGACGTAATATTGATCTATGGTCGATCGTGACAGTTCCAAAGCTTCGTCAATCATCCCTGATGATTTCTTGGCGATGCTTCGTTGTGTAAACAATGAGCATAGTCGTGATGACGGTGTGCTTCGCATAAGTGGAAAGATGCTGGAATGCACGGTTTGCGGCTACGGTTACAAAGTCGAGGATGGAATCCCTAACATGCTGTGGGATGAGGCAATTCCGCCGAACGGCGAGACGGTCGATAGCACTTCGTGAACAGGGTTGGCCAAGCGAAAGACTTGCTCCTCAAGTATCGGCGTCACCGTGCAATCTTGCGACCGGCTCTTGGTCGATTTGTTTATCACTGGATGAAAGGGTCCACGGAAGTTCCTTATGGGCCTCTTAAGATTCACATTGAGCCCACGAGCTTTTGCAATCTTCGTTGTCCGATGTGTCCCCAAAGTGTGGGTGCGAATGAGCACAACGGTTTTATGGAAATGGACCTTTTTCGAAAGATCATTAATGAGGCCAAGGATTTCACAACGGAGGCTAATTTGTTCTTTCGCGGTGAATCGATGATGCACAAGGACATCTACGAGATGATTCGGGTGAGTGAGGAAGCCGGCATCGCTGCGCACATAAACACAAACGCCACACTACTACGTGATGAGAAAATCGATCAATTATTGGATGCTCGCCCGAGCAAGCTCACTGTCAGTTTTGATTCTGGTGAGCCTGGTGAATATGAGGAAATGCGTAAGGGAGCCAAGTTTGATCACACCCTGGAGCGGGTGTTGCAATTATTACGGGCGATGAAGACTAGATCTGGTAAGCGTCCCTACATGGTGATGCAGGTGATTCAACTCTGGAATTCGGATTATGCCAAGGGTGCGCTACCTACTATTCCCCAACACTTTCTTGATCGGTTCAGCGGGCTCCCTGTAGACGAGTGGGATACGTTTTGGGCTCATGGGTGGGCCGGACAGATGGAGACTTCGGATTTCTACACGGCACGTCCGCATGGGCCTAATTACTTTCCGTGCAACTGGTTGTGGAAGTCGATGGCCATATATTGGGATGGCAAGGTTCCGTCATGCTGCGCTGACTTCGCTGAGGATCAGATTATGGGGGACTTGTCGACCCAATCGATTCGGGACATATGGAACAGTAAGGAATATCAGGCGATCCGACAGGCGCATGTGGACGGGGAATTAGAGGACTACAAGTTGTGTCGTGGCTGCGACGCTGTTTGGCAGGATGATGGCGCCGCATGGAGTCTGTTTTCTAGTGCTCGTGGGGTGGTTACGGGGGAGAGTTCGTTACCAGTCCTTCAAAATGGCTCTCATGATGTTTCTAAGGCATCTTCGACCGAGTAGTCTGCAATGGGCTGTGTTTGCTGAGCTGGATATCGAAGTTTCTTGAGTATGAGCTGGTAACGTTGTGACGCTGCGGGCTCGATGCTAGCGTCCAGCTAATGCGTGTCACATTTGTTTCGAACATATTTCCTCCGACGGTTGGTGGACCTGCTACGCACATTTATCACCTGGCTCAAACTCTTTACGACCGTGGGCACGATGTCCGGGCCGTAGTGTGTCCTGATGATCCAGAGGGACTTGTTCAAACCCCTTTTCCCATAAAGCGGGTGTCGTGGGCCACACCAGTGATCTGGCGCTACTTGCTAGTGTTTTGGTACACGTGGCATGCAGCGCGTAGGTCCGATGTGGTGTATATCAACGGGATTGAGCTTCCCTCCACCCTCGCTGCATTGTTGGCTGGACGTCCTCGTGTGCTTAAGATCGTTGGTGATTGGGCTTGGGAGTCTTCGATTCGTCGTGAACTTACACGTGATGGAATTGAAGCCTTTCAGGAGGCTCGTCATCCGCTTAGAGTGCGGGCGTTTCGGGCTGTTCAGCGAGCCTATAGTCGATTGGCGAGTACAGTTATCGTTCCGAGTTCATATGTAGGGCAGCTCGTAAAAGGCTGGGGCATCAGTGAATCAAAGATTCGAGTTGTTCAGAATGCGTTAACCGAAACCCCTTTGGTTGAGCACACGCGCGACGAGGCTAAACGAGAGTTGGGTTTGAATGGACCGGTGGTCTGTACGGTTGCACGTCTTTATGCATGGAAACGCGTGGATGATCTCATTGACATGGTTCCAGCATTTGCGAAGAGTGCGACTCTGGTGGTTGTTGGTGACGGACCCGAGCAAAATTTTCTTGAACGGTGCGCACGAGATCTGGGTGTTATAGACCGGGTTCATTTTGTAGGTCGTGTAGCTCATGAAGACGTGCCTATGTATCTTCGAGCGGCTGATGTGTTCGTGCTGAATACGGCGTATGAGGGTCTGTCTCACACGCTTATCGAGACTCGGACTATAGGGACACCGATCGTGACCACGGATATTGGTGGAAACCGAGAGATTCTCACGAATGAAGAAAATGCTCTTCTAGTGCCCTTTGGGGACTCGGAATCATTTGTTGCCGCGGTAAATCGGGTGTTGAATGACCCGGCGCTTGGCGAGCGGTTAAGCGGGATAGCTTCTACGAACCTCTCGCATTTTGCATGGGATCGATTGGTCGATGAGACCATGCAAATCTTGCTCAATGTGACTCGATGTAACGGGCATCCAAAAGCGTGAAGTTGCTTATGCTCAGCGGTGATCGTGATGTTGTGATCGGTCGGTCGGGTCCTTTTGCCACAACCCTAGAAGGGTTGGCGACTGAATTTGACCGAATAGATGTCCTAACTCCAAATGTCGGTAGTAACTCGAGGACGAATCCCCACATTGGTGTTTCTGTTGAATCGTCGCCAGTGTCTCGGTTGCGACAGACGTCTTGGTTACGTAAACGCGGAGCGGAACTTATGGACGCGCATGGCCACGATCTGATCGTGAGTCATGATTACGGCATATTTTCAAACGGACGGGCTGCTTCGTTCCTGTCGCGGAAGTATGGAACGCCGTACGTGAGCGAAATCCACCATGTGCCCGGGCATCCTCGACGAGCCCAGTGGTGGGAAGCTATCGAGAAAATCATTTATCGCGTGTATTTGACCCGTGTAGCGCGAGCTGCGGTTGCGGTTCGTGTTGTAAATCGCTCGGAGGTTCCAACCCTATTGCGTCGTTGGGGCATTCCCACGAGTCGAATACTTGTACTCCCGTCGGCATATATCGATCGATCAGTTTTTCATCCTGGTAGCACGAGCAAGGAATACGCCTTGGGGTTTGTGGGCCGGTTGGTGGCCAACAAAAATTTACGGTATGTGGCTCGAGTGTTTGAATCTGTGGCAGCCAGATGGCCCTCGGCTAGGTTTGTCGTCGTGGGTGAAGGACCTGAACGTGGATCGTTTCAAGTCGAGTTGGCACGCGTCGGAGTCCTCAATAAAGTCACGTTCATGGGCTGGCTCGAAACCACCCAACAACTGGCTGAGATCTATAGAGGTCTGAATGCTCTGGTTTGCCCCTCTTTGAGCGAAGGTGGGCCCCGTGTATGTCTTGAAGCGATGTCGTGTGGGACAGCTGTGTTTGCGACGCCGGTCGGTGTCATGCCTGAAACTATTGAACATGGCGAGAATGGATGGTTACTACCATGGGACCAGGACGCCGGAGCATCGCTCGTGCTTGAGGTGCTGGGGAACTCAGATGTTCTGAGCGCTATCGGTGTTGCAGCGGCTGCATCGACAGTGCATTTTGAAAAGTCGGTAGTTTTGGACGCCTATGCAGCTGCATATCGGCAACTGGCACTGAAGTCAGTAGATGACTAATGGACCCGGCCAGGGTCTTCGGATCCTGTTTGTCACGCAAGAACTCAATTCCTCAAGTGTAAATTTGGCCGTCGCGCACAACTGGACGGGTGAGTTAGCCAAGCGAGTGGACTCTGTTCATGTGCTTGCCGGCCGAGTCGTAGATACGGAGCTGCCTCCTAATGTGTACGTCCATAGTATGGGCTGTGAATCCAGTCGATCTCGTGGGCGCCGGGTTTACCAATTTGGCGCGACGTGCGTGTCCTTGTTGGCAAGTGGCCGGGTAAATGCAGTGTTCGCTCATATGGTGCCTGCTTATGCAGTGGCGATTGGTCCAGTTGCTCGTCTTGCCAGGGCGCCCTTGGTGCTTTGGTACACGAGCCATGGCAAGTCATCGGCGCTTATATGGGCCAATAGGATTGTAAATGCGGCAGTGACGGCTTCCGTGGAGAGTTATCCGATCCCAAGCAATCGGGCATTTTTGCTTGGGCATGGGATCGACACTCAACGGTTTGCTCCGTCCGGTCTGCCATTGTCTGGGACCGGAGCGGTGCTTGGCATGGCTGGTCGACTTACCCCTCTAAAGGGATTCGACACTGGCATCAGGGCTCTCGCGACGTTGCGGAATAACGGTTACCCGAATGCCTCGTTACGGATTGCAGGGGAACCTTTTTACTCAGCCGATCACCAATATGTTAAGGATTTACGGCTTTTGGCCACTGAACTTGCGGTTGACCAGGCAGTCGAGTTTGTCGGGCCAGTCCGAGGAGATAGCATGGCTCAGTTTTACCGGTCGCTTAGCGTTTTTGTGAACTGGCGGATGCAACCCTCATTGGATAAGACTGGGCTCGAGGCGATGGCGTGTGGGATTCCGTTGATAACCAACAACAGCTCGTATCGGAACGTTATGGGCAAACTTGCGCACAACTTCTTGGTGGGTGATACGCCTGCTGAACTAGCTCGTGGGATCGATGGAGTTCTCGGATTACATCCAAATCTTCTCGATGCGACTATAAGTCGTTTACGTACGTCAGTAGTTGAAGGGCATGGGGCTGACGGTCTGGTCGGAAAATTGGTGGAAGTTTTTGATTCGGTCAAACGTGGAGACCGTCCTGATTTTCCTTCGGTGGCGGAAAGACGGTCTGAGTTATGAGACCAGATGTTGCGCGTCAGCTCGCACGGTTCGTCGGTCACTTTCCCGACTTTCGGGTGTTCCGACGCTATCAGCAGATAATTTGGATTGTCAGGGCGGCGCTCCTTCGTGGTGCTTCTGGTGTTGAGGTTGGGTCCGATGTCAAGATCGATAGTCGTTTTTACTACCCCAGTGGTCTGAAAATCACTATGGGTGCTGGGGTGCATATCAAACGTGACGTGCGGGTTGGCGCCGAGTCGGATTATCAGCCTGATGTGGCACTTGAAATAGGCTCTGGAACAGAGGTGTTATCTGGAGTCCGGCTGGACTGTACTGGTGGAATTACGATTGGTAAAAACTCGCATATTGGACGCGAATCCACGATTTATTCACACCGGCATGACACCAGTCGTCGTGATGTCCCGATCTTGCAGGCGCCTATCGAGGAGAGTCCGGTCGTCATTGGTGACGACGTGATGATCTACAGCGAGGTCGTTGTGCTTCCTGGCGTAACGATTGGTGACGGAGCTGTCGTAGCAGTCCGGGCAGTGGTGACGGAAGATATCGCTCCTTACAGCATCGTAGGTGGAGTTCCAGCACGCGTGATTGGCGAGCGCATTTAGGTGATGCCGATCGGTGCTTCCGCTGTTTCGGCACTAACACCGGATGCGGCGGAGGCGTTATCGGCCGCTTCGGACCTATTCAATCGGCTGCGTAATGACTACGGATATATGCGCTGTCCGGAGCACGGCGTTGATCACACGGGTAAATCTTCCCGATCCATCGTTATCGACTGTGCTCTTCATCGGCACACGGGTGAGGATCGCTACCTGTCGAGGGCTCGTCAGACGGCTCGAGGGATAGTGTCTCGTCTAGCCCCAGATTCTGCGGCGGATGGTGCTTGGGTCTTTTTCCCAGGCCTCCATGACTATCGAAACAACTCCACGAACATTATTGATGCGGGTGAATGTGTCGATGCGTTGGCTACGTTGCTAATGCATCCAGGAGACACCCTGGATCTCTTAGAACGTCAGGCCATCGAGGAATCGGTTCGACTGTGTTGTGAGACTTACTTGATCCATAACGTTGTCGCGAAGCCGGTTACTAATCAGCGCTTGTGGGGAGCGATGGGTTTAGCAGCGGCATCCGTGGCTTTGGATGAGACCGCGTGGCGCCTACCGGTCAAACAGGCGATTGATCGTTCCTTTGCCGAGATGCGACCCGATGGCTCGTTTCGGTATGTCCAAGACGCTAAAACCCTTGGTGAAGGTGTGGGTGTTTCCGATCTAACCGTGTATTACCACAGTCGATGCGTAGGCTTTTCTCGTTATGCGCTTCGTCTTTTTGGTGCCGAGGCTGAATTTGAGGATGCTTTGCGAACTGGTGCTGATTTTTTGTGTACGGTGCTTCGCCCCGACGGTCTTAAGCCGCTGGGCTTGGAAGGGAAACGGTGGTTTTGGGACGCCGATACTGAAGCTGGTTCGTCTGCGTACGATGCTTATGTGCTTGCAACCGATGGAAGAAAGTCGATGATTCCATTGGCCTGTCGAGTGGCGGCTCAGAGCATTGCAGCTGTAACGCCATCAGGATTCCTGGAAGCTACTTCGGGGTCCGCTAGTTTTGTCTGTCGGGTTTTTCATACGGCTGATTTGGCTTGGCTTGCTCGTGCGTATGCTGCTGCGCAGCTTGATGAACGAAATGTGGATGCCACGGATATTGATCCCTCTGGCCCGATGTATGCAGCTGATGCTGGTGTCGCCCGGATAGGTTCACGAACGGCGTGTGCAATTGTTCGAACTGACAAGCGCTCCGCTGACCGTCTTGTGGGCGGTCGTGTTGGCGGTGGGGGCTTGGTTTATGTTGGTAACAAGGATGACGATTGGCGAAACATGATCCAGTTTGAGTCGGAACCCGATGAGCCAGAAGCGTCTTGGTCAGTCCGACGGTCCGGGCCATCAATCGTCGCTAGTTCAGTTCGTAGTCGCGGTCGTGAAAATCGGTTCGTGTTACACATTGCTAGATCGCATGCGCGGGCGGGTCGATGGCAGCATGCCGCAGGATTGATTTGGCGAAAGTTTTCCCTGCCGATGTTTCGATCGCATCGTCGTAGTTCGTCAAGTCACGCGACGAAAAGCACTGTACATGTTGATGGTGATGCCTTGGTCATTATGTCTGGGATTGCCGATATGGATGGAACTGTCCATTCGAATGTTGGGATTCGTCGGACTTATCGTGTTGAGGAGACATCCGTGCTGGTTCGCGATGAACTCGAGGCTTCAGGCCGGCTTCATGATGTGCAGTATCGATTACCGGTCAAGGCCAAAGGACTGGAAGTTAAGACCCACGTGCGATGGACGCGTCGATCGAGTCGCATTCGCTTTGGTCATATCGAATCCGGAGCAAGGATTGCTCTTGTCTACCGGATTTAATTCATGAGTCACCCCTTGCGGATTGTGATGATCGCCAATGCACGTATTCCGAGCGAACGAGCCCATCCTATGCAGATCATGCATATGGCGGCAGCGTTTGCTAGTAACGGTGCGCAAGTCACGCTTGCCTATGCCCGGAGAGCGAACACGGTTGCTATGCGAAAGGTCGGTGATCCGTTCGACTATGCCAATGTGGCCAGAAGTTTCAGATTAGTCGGGCTTCCGACGATTGACGCGATTAAACGAGTGACTATCGATTGGCCGTTGTTAAATGTGGCGCCAATACGACTGGCGGCTCACTTCTTGCAGCTTTGGACTTTTACTATTTCTGCTGCATTTATGGCTGAGCGATGGCGAGGTGACATTGTGATTAGTCGCGACCTCCTTCCGCTCACGGTGCTCAGACTTATTACGAGGCGTGAGGCCAAGTTTGCGTTTGAGGCTCACACGGTGCCTCGATCCAAATTTTCGTCAGCATTGCACCGGTGGGCTGTACGTCGCATGGACGGCGTAGTGACCATTACCGCAGGGCTTCGGCAGTGGTATTTGGATGCTGGATTTGATCCCTCCCGAGTCCTGGTAGCTGCCGATGCGGTTGATGTGGCAGCGTTTGACCCAGATGGTCAGGTGATGTCGCGCCAAGATTTGGACTTGCCTGAAGCGGCGCCTATAGCCTGCTATATCGGACATCTATATCCTTGGAAGGGGGTGGATGTCTTGGTGCAGGCTGTCGATCACATGGATCAGAATGTGCACTGGTATATCGTTGGTGGTGTATCACCAGATCTTGAGCGCATTCGTTCGGCTGCGTCTGGCCATAACAATGTTCATGTAATAGGCCATCTCTCACCTTCGCTCGCTCGCAAATATCTTCTTGCGGCTGACGTTGCGGTGATTCCATTCAGTGCCCGTGAAGAAATTGCTCGCAGTTACACTTCGCCGCTCAAACTTTTTGAGTATATGGCGGCCCAACGGCCGATCGTGGCTAGCAATTTACCTTCGCTTCGCGAGATCTTGCGGGACGGAGAAAATGCGCTTCTTGTTACTCCCGACGAGCCTGAAGCGCTCGCTGACGCTGTAACCCGCCTGTTAAATGATCATGTGCTCGCCCGTGCGTTGGCGCAAGTTGCGCGCGCGGAAGTTGAAGATATGACTTGGACAAAGCGGGCCGAAAGTATCGTGATTTTCTTAAGCCCGGATCAATTGGTCTCATGAGATTTGGACAGGTTATGGATCGGGTTGTACATGCAGCAACCACCGGGTCTCTAGCACGACGTCGCGTTTTAGTTGGGGTTGGTTTGCTATGGCCCCTTTTGCTGCTTTATCGAGAGCTTTTATTTAACGGATCTGCGTGGCTGGATCTTGATCTACTTCTGAGTTATCAGCCCCGATATACGGTTCTGGCGAACGGTATCCGGGACGGGCATATTCCGCTCTGGACGGATGGGATGTTATCGGGATTTCCTATCGCGTTTTCTGAGTTTGGCTGGTTCTATCCGTTGACTTGGATGTTGCTGAGGGTTCTCGATCCTCTTCGTGCATACACATTGGAATTGGCGCTGGGGTTAGTGTTTGCGGCGGTGGCGGCTTATTGGCTTGGCCGGGTCTGGGGATTGAGTCGGCTGGCTGCGTATCTCGCCGCATTTCTGTTTACGTACGGCGCCTTTGTGTTTGCAACTTCTCGGTTCCTCAACTATGCCGACATTTACTTTGCTCTTCCTGCTGGCATTGCCGCGATTGAGTTAGTTACTCGTGGGCATAGACGGTATCTGGCGCTGCTTGGGTTGTGTGCGGCGGTCATGGGGGTTGCGGGGCATCCGCAAATAGCGCTGTTGTTTGGGTTTACCTGGATGATCTTTATCTCGTATCGATTGTTGTGCGCATGGCGTGATGGAAAATTTCGCTCTGCTGCGAAGTCGATCGTATGGATCACCGTGGCGGTGGCTGCCGGGTTGCTTGTCAGTGCGGTTCGTTTGTTACCTACGGTGAGTACCACCGCGCTTTCTGTACGTGCGTCTGGGCTTGATTTTGAGATCGCGGCTCAGGGCTCGATTCCGCCATGGAGCCTGGTTCTCGGGTACCTCTTCCCGTCTTTTGAGATTCCAAAGGTGTTGGGTGATCGGCTCAACGCCGAAGAACTGTTGTATTTGGGTTTTGCAACACCGGCTCTTGCCCTTTTGGCTCTTTGTTCGAGAAATCGCCATCGGTTGGTGTGGTTCTTGACTGGTCTGGTCATCCTGAGCTGGATCTTCGCCATGGGCTCGTTCAGTCTCGGGTTTCCCTTGCTGCACAAGATCCCGCTTTTTGGGTTTTTTCGGCAACCGGCGAGGTTTGGGATCGTGGCGAGCTTTGGCTTGGCTTATCTTGCGGCGATTGGTATTGATCAGATTCGTTCGGTTGATCTTCGGGGGAGTGTTGCCGCCAAATGGGTAACGAAGATTTGGCTGTGGGCTGCTGGGCTTGTTGGTGCGGGTACTGTGATAGCGACTATTGTGTTGAGCGGATTAGCGTTCGTAATAGTTCCGTATGGATACGACTATATCGATCGGGCTATTGTGGGTTCCGAGGGCCGATTTCTCTCCGCCGAGCGTTATTACCGGACGTTCGATCAGCTTTATGAGCGGATGGCGACCGCATTCAGTCTTGAGTTTTGGACACCTCGCTGGACGTTGTTGGCGGCGCTCCTGACGGCAGCTGTTTTATGGGGTTTTATGCGCCGCCACATCGAAGCGCAGCGTGCACAGGTGATGCTGGTGGGCATTCTCGTGGTCGATGTTTTGGTGGCCCCGGGTCATATGATTCCTACCAGCGACACTGGTTGGTATGCACGAGAACCACGAGCGGCTGCTGTTATGCCCGGCCATTCGACCGATGAGTGGCGGGTCTTCTCATATCGGGGATTGGCCCAGAAATTTGAGCTGTCGACAGCCGCCGGCACTGATATTGGCCGGTCACGGCGTGATTTACTCGAATACATTTTTCTTAACGAGACATTGACCCCGAATTTGCCATTTACTCGGGCATGGGCTTCGATCGACGGATATGAAAACCTTATGTCCCGTCCTGTAGCCGACTATCTTGCATACGTCGGTAGCGAACGGACCACCGTTAATGGTTTTGCTGTTGATTCAGGAATCAATGGCGACGAGCGAGCCGACATGTTGGGTCGCAGGTTGCCAGCTTTGGCCGTTGGAAACGTTCGGTATGTGCTGTCTGGGGTGAAGCTTGAGCATCCGCAACTGGTAGAACGTCAATCCGGGTTGATCGATCTGCCGAACTGGTCGCCGGTTCAACAATCTTTGTACGTCTATGAATTACGTGATTGGTTTCCACGTGTGTGGTTCGCGCGGGACTGGAAGACCATTGATGTGGCTTCAGCATCTATCGACGTTTGGGATGCGATTGCGCGTAGACCAGCTGTCGCTATGGTAGACCGTGATCCTGGGTTGCCGCGTGATGCTTCTGAAACAGGCTTGCTGGAGTATCAGATTCTCCGTTCGCCACGCCACCTGAAGATTCAAGTGGTAACGGATGGACACGGACTTGTGGTTCTTAATGAGGCGATGTATCCAGGATGGGAAGCCACTATTGATGGCCAGCCTGTAGAAATGATTACTGTCAATACGATGATGCGTGGGGTTCCTGTCAATAACAGCGGGGTTCACACCATCGTTATGTCGTACATGCCCCCTGGATTTCCTCAGGCGATTTTCTTGTCGATGCTCGGAGTTGGTGTATTGCTGGTTTTGCTCGTGTTGGGTTGGCGGATTGATAGAACATGAAGTTAGCACTGGTCAGTGATGTACTCGATCCCACTACCGGGTGGGGTCGGTACGCTGGTGAAATTGCTGATGAGCTAATTTCCTCAGGGGTGGATGTTCGTTTGGTGAGTCCACGGGATCGGCTTGCGATCCCCAAACTACGTTCTCACTCTGATCACTTGAGTATTCCGTCGTTCCAGTATGGGAGTCGCCATCCCGTGCGAGTGTTCATTCGGACATTTGCACCTCTTGTCCGAGCGCTTCGGGGAGTAGATGTAGTTCATTGCATGATCGAGCCCTTTGCTCCCGTTGTTGCCGCAGCTTCCGGTCAGCGTCCGTATTTTGTTTCGCTGGTCGGGACTTATGCACTTCCGTCAGGCCGTCCCCGTATTGAAGGGATGGCTCTTCGCTGGGCGCTACGGCGAGCTCGAGGTCTTCCGGCCATCAGTCGATACACGAGAGAACGTATCGAGGCGGATACAGGAGTGCTGCAGGCTTCTGTGGTTCCGCTTGCGGTAAGAGCTGATGATTTTGCCCAATCCAATCCTCCCGTACGCGAGCCAAGATTAATCGTGTCTGTTGGAGAGCCGAAGCCACGCAAAGGCTACGACGTAATGTTGGAGGCGTTTGCGACGCTTAGGTCAGAAGGTGTCGCTGATCGTTATGTGATTGTCGGGCCCTACAATTCTTCGTCTCCGTATGTCCAACGGTTGCAGGCACGGATTAACGCGCTTGATCTACAGGGCCGGGTCACTTTCACAGGTGTGGTTAGCCAGCAAGAACTTGCCGAGTGGTACCACAGGGCCCGTTTGGTCGTAATGCCGTATCGGTCGTGGAAAAGCGACTTTGAAGGGTTCGGTTTGGTGTTGCTTGAAGCGAATGCTTGTGGAACTCCCGTAGTAAGTACTCGTGACTGCGGTGCAGAAGAACCGGTTGTACACAATATGAATGGCCTTCTTGTTGCCCCTGACAATGCGAGCGAACTTCTGCGGGCGGTCCGGGAACTGCTGACTGACGATGCGCGGTGGGAGGCCCTAGCTGCGGGGGCCCGTCGTCGGGTAGCCGCGATGACGTGGCGGAGGTCCGTTGATCAACTTCTAGACATATATGCCGGCTCGCTTGGATATCGGCTTGATGAGTAGACCATCGGGCGACTTGGGGCAGCAAGCGATACGTGGGGTTGTCAGCCTTGGTCTTCGTGAAGGTGGCATGAAACTTGTTGCTTTTGCAGGAAACATTGCGCTCTTTCGCTTGCTAACGCCTGCTGACTTCGGCGTTATTGTTCCGATTGCATTTCTAGCAGGGTTGGTCAAACAGTTTGCTGATCTTGGTTTGCAGCCGAGCCTTATTCAACGTGGATCCGAACCCAATAGTCAGGATTTACGCGCGGTGTTCACCGGACAACTTGGGCTAGTGATTATCGGTGGGTTGTTGTTGTTTCTAGGTGGCCCCGTTGTTGTCGACAGCCTTTTGAACGCTGCAATTGATCCTTGGATGACTCGGGTGTTCGCATTGTCAATATTTTTGTCAGCGTTTCGAGTAGTGCCGGCCGCGTTACTCGAACGGCATCTGCAGTTTGGTCGTTTGGCAACGGCCGATATTTTGGGAAGTTTTTGCTACTTCAGCTTGGGAATAGGTTTCGCGATTGGTGCGGCTGGGGTCTGGAGTCTCGTGATTGCCCATGTCGGTGCCAGCATTATTTCAACGGTCGCTGTTGTTGTGGCGAGACCCTGGTGGCCGATCCCGACGATGCGGCTTAGGGTGCTTCGTTCCCACGTGAATTTTGGCGCCAGGTTTCAGGCATCCCGTATTGCGCTAACGATCAAGGATTCGCTTGTTCCCTTGTTCGCGCCACGAGCATTCGGCGCCTCAGCGACCGGATTATTGAGCTGGGCAAATCGTGTCTCTTCCCAGCCTCTGGTCATGACACAACTGGTGGCTCGTGTCAGCCTCCCGGCATTTTCTCGAATTCAAGATAATCCAGAACGGGTTCGACGGGGGGCGGAATTGACGCTTAAGTGGAATGCGATTGTTACGTTGCCCGCGTTCGCCGCGCTTATTTCGTTTGGTCCTGAAGTCGCAAGCCTTATCTACGGCGATCAGTGGTTGCCAGCGGTTCCTGCTCTATACATTTTCGTCCTTAACGCGGTTCTTGTGCCAATTAATGGTCTTATCACGCCTATTCTCATTGCGATTGGAAAAACGAGAGTGGTGCTTACGGTGGCTGTGGTCTGGGCAATCGGGGCGTGGGTGTTGGCAGTGGGTCTTATGACGGCAGGCGTTGGGTTTCTGTCTATTCCGATTGCACTCGCTGTTTCTCAGGCTGTGGCCACGATGGTGTTGATCCCAATTGGCAGACGGGAGTTTGGGTTGCGTGTGGTTCGGCGTATGGTTCGACCGTTCGTTGCTGCCGTCATAGCCGGTGTTGTTGGACGATTTGTATTACTTCCACTGCTTACTGATGCGGTACTGCTGATTCAAGGATGCCTGGTTGTTGCTGCGGTTTACCTCGGTGTTCTGTATGTCATTGATCGTCGGGCACTGCAGGTAGAGCTTGGGGCGCTTCGACGGAGAGATGGTATGGGAGTGTCAAGCTGATATGCGTGTGGCTGTGAATATACGTAATGCCAATTTGGGTATTCCGGATGGGCATGGTGAGAGCATGCGGGCGCTGGTTCGGGAGATGGCGAAGATCCCCGGTGGCCATATGGTGGAGTACCTATGTGATGCTCCACTTCGATTTTCAGGTTCCGAAAATCTTAGCCAGGGCGCTCGAGTACTTCGGCCGTTTCCGGCAGGCAACAGGGTGCTCAGGGGAATCCTGGAAGCTGATCCGTGGTATCGGCTTCGAGTAGCAATCCAGGGTTTGCTACGTAGGTGGGACGTTTACGTCCAGAGCGCTCATGAGCCGCCGCCCGCGTTTGGGATTGGTGCACGGGTCGTCATCGTCCACGATCTGGCTTTTATTCATCCGGATGCACAAGAAAACTTTGATGAAGCGTTGATTGCCGAACTTGATCGGTGGACCGCCGTTAACGTGCATGCCGCCACAATTGTTGTTGCTGTTTCTGACGTCGTGGCCCGGGATGTTGCTCGGAGTTACGGTGTTTCACCAACCAAGATATTGACGGCTCACCACGGCGTTGATTCCAAGCGGTTTCATCCGAATTACGATTCGGAAGATATAGCGGCGTGCCGTCGTAGACACCATATCGAGAGTGATTACGTGATTTTTGTTGGAACCATCCAGCCTCGGAAGAACATCCCCACCCTCGTTGAAGCAGTGACTCGAGATCACGCTCAGGGGGTAGGAAGACAACTTGTTATTGCGGGGGCTGCTGGGTGGCAGTCCGAGTCGTCGATTGAAGCCATTGAGCAGGCTGGCCCTGCTGTGGCTCGGTGTATTGGTCGGGTTGCTGAAGATGATCTTCCACTGCTTATCGCCGGGGCCACTGCTTTTATCAGTGTTGCTCGTGACGAAGGGTTTGGCATGCCGGCGTTGGAGGCAATGGCGTCGGGTGTTCCTGTTATCGCCGCAGACGATGCTGGATTGTCTGAGGTGGTAGGCGAGGCTGGTCTTCTTGTGAACCCCGAGGACCCGGCTGCTATTTCCAGTGCCATCGCCAGACTTTCTGGTGATCAGCAGCTTCGATCAGACATGATTGGTCGTGGAATAAGGCGGGCTGAAGCCTTCACATGGAAGGCGGCAGCACACAATTTATGGGGAGCAATCGAGCGCGCATGCGTGTCCTCCTAATCGGACCTGCTTGGGATACCGGTCAATGGGTTGAATACTGTGCCGCGGGGCTTGTTGGTATTGGTCATGACGTGGTGATGCATCGCTACAGTGCCGGTCTTGATCGACCGGCCGGACCTTGGGCTAGGTTGCAGCGACGGCTCGTTGGCGCAGATCGGTTTCATATGGAACGGGTGCTTGGCGTATTACGACGCGACAATTTAGACGTTCTCAAGGTTGCTGCTCAGCATCGTCCGGAGCTGACGGTAGTGCTCAAGGGCGAAGTGTTGCTTCCTGAGACGATCGAGCGGATCGGTCACCTGACCGATGGCCCCATGGTTCACTGGAGCGGTGATGATCCAACTTGGTTCCCAAATATTGTGGCCGCGGCTCATCTATATGATCGATTCTTTCTGGCCGATCCAAGTTATGCTCAAGATATTGAGGCCCGCAACGTAACAGCTCAGTTTTTGCCTCATGCGGCCGATCCTTCGATATGGGTCGGCGATGATGCTGGTAGCGATACCGTCGACATCATTTTTGTTGGCGATGCCCGTCACAACATGGGTCATCTGCCCGAGGATCGGTATCGTGTCGATATTGTTGAGGCGATTGCGCAGGCCGATGTGTCGCTTGCGGTATGGGGTCGTGGTTGGGAGAAGCTTGAGGCTAACTATAAGGTTGGGTCGGTGCATCGTGGTCTCACGCTCTTGCCAGCGGCTGCGGTTGCCCGGGCGTATCGGGGAGCCAAGATTTCTTTGAATGTTCACCATGCCCAAATGCGAGAAGCCCCCAATATGCGGACCTTCGAGATTCCTTCGGCTGGGGCATTTCAACTTACTGATTACAAAACTCGCATGGCGGATTTATTTGATGTTGGAACAGAACTGGCGGTTTATAAGGACAGCGACGACCTGCTTACGTTGATTGATCGGTATCTTGGTGACCCGCAAGCTCGACATGACATCGCTGTGGCCGGACGGCGCCGTGTAGAACGAGACCACACATATGAAGTACGTATGCGGCAACTGGTCGAGGCGGCTCTTGGGAAGTAATAAGAGTTTTCCCACGGCTCTGGTCGCGCATAGCGATCTTGAAATTCTCAGAATGGCGTTACGCGCCCATCTTCACCAACCAGCTATTGGCCTGTGGCGGGCAACGGAGTTCATCATGCTCCGTGACCTGACTTTCCAGGGTCCTGTGCTGGATTATGGCTGTGGTAACGGTGAAGTTGCTCGATCTGTGCTTCGTTCGCATTGGCCGATCGATGGACTCGAACTAGTTGGTGCGGAAGCTCGGGTGGCAAGTGCTTCGGATACCTACCGTTTTGTGATGCAGGGGAGCGGGGTTCAGGCCCCGGTGATGTCGGATGTGTACGGAACTGTCTACAGCCATAGTGTCTTCGAGCATATTCCTGATGACTTGGCAGCAATCCGCGAGGTTGCCCGCGTTCTTCGACCCGGCGGTCGTTTCGTGTTTACGGTGCCTGCCCCTGCATTTGCTTCAAGAATCATGTGTGAGCACGGCGAGAAAACCCTTGAAATGGTAAATCGTCGTCTTGGTCATTATCACTACCGATCTATTGATGAATGGACGAAATGTTTGGACAACGTTGGGCTCGATGTGGTCATGGTCCGTGGGCATTTGCCAGCAGCAACCCAGCGGGTATGGCTGCGTTTGGACACGTTGATGGTGCGTCGATTTCGGGGCCGGCGGGTTCTGGATTGGATCCGTGGTCTGCGACGACGGGGGCTCATTCCGGACGCTCCGTGGCTTGCCCTGTGGGCGGGCTTGCTTTGGCGCTCCTTCAAACGCCCGGTGGATGACCCCGGGGGCTACTTGATCGTGGCTCAGCGTCGATTGTGATGAGTCTACGCGTACTTCACTTGTCACCAACGTGGTTCGGCGATGCGTCCGTGCGTGGTGGGGGCGAGCGATACCCACTCGAGTTGGCCCGGGCGATGTCGCGAAAGACCCCGACCCGTTTGGTCTCTTTTGGGCCACGAGAAAGCTTGGAGTGTGTGGACGGATTTGATATTGAAGTGCGTCGCACATGGCGTCGTTTACGTGGACGAAAGGGTGATGCTGTGGGCCCGGGCTTCATGACGCCACTGGTGTGGGCTGACGTTGTTCATTGCCACCAAGCACGCAGCGGGTTGACGGCGATGGCGACCCTTGCAGGACGGCTATTGCGCAAGAAGATATATGTGACCGATCACGGCGGTGGCGGTGTCAATTGGATTCGAAGGCTTCGGATTGGGCGTTGGGTGGATGCGCAGTTGGCGCAGAGCGCCTTTGCGGGTCAGACTCTTCCAAAACTGGGTAAGCGAACCGAGGTGGTTTTCGCTGGTGTTGACCACACGAAATATGTGCCGGGTTCGGAAAAAGTTGTGGGGCGTGTGGTGTATGTAGGTCGATTACTTCCTCATAAGGGGATTGAATTTGCGATCCGTGGGCTTCCGTCGGGCGCCTCGCTTGAAATTTATGGGCGACCCTATGACGCTGATTACCTGAGATTTCTCGAGACAGAGGCTGCATCTCGTCCGGTAACGTTTCATACGCAAGCTTCTGACCAACGGGTAATACAAGCTCTGGCCTCTGCATGCGCTTTTGTCATGCCTTCGGTTTACGAGGACTATCGTGGGCGCCATCAGGCCTTGCCAGAGCTTGTTGGCCTTGCTCCTATCGAGGCTATGGCATGTGGGACCGCAGCGGTCGTTTCAAACGTCGCTGGCATGCCCGAGATTATGACGCCGGATGCTGGAGCGATTGTCAGACCAGGAGATGCTGGAGACATGCGCCGAGCGCTCGAACCACTAACAACCTCGGTTGACCGGGCTCTTCAAGAGGGAGCGTTGGCGCGGGAGCACGTCGTCAGCGAATTTACATGGGATGGCGTGGCTGCGCGCTGTCTTTCGGCATATAGCGACTAAAATGAACAGGGTTCTTTAGGCAAATTTCTTATGCGCATCGCCTTTTTGGCTGATACATATCCGCCCGAAAATCGGGGCGGTGCGGGTGTTGTCGTCGAGCGTTTAGCGACAAGTTTTGTGGCTGCCGGTCATGACGTCCAGGTGATCGCAACAACGCCGGATGTTGCATGTGTTGGAGTTCAGGAGGGCGTTACGGTTCACCGGCTACGTTCCCGGTATCCGGAACGGTTTCGGAATACTGTCGCGATGTTCAATCCAATGGTCGCGGGGGGTGTCAGATCCGCGTTGCAGGAATTCAGCCCAGATGTTGTTCACGCTCATAACGTGCATCAGCACCTGTCGTTTGCGACGTTAGGTATTGCGGCGAGGACTGGTGTACCTGTTCTGTATACCGCACATGACTACCTGCTGTTTTGTTGTATCAAGTTCATTTGCACGAACGGATCGGTAGATTTTCGTCAACGTTGGTTTAACTGCGCCAAGTGCCAGCGCTTCCGATGGAACCCGGCTCGGAACGAAGTGATTCGCAAACACATGACAAACAATGTCGATCATCTTTTTGCGATAAGTGAAACGTTGCAAGTGGCACTTCGGGCCAATGGTTATGGGGATTCCGAGGTTGTGTACTACGGTGTCGATCTCGATTGGTGGGGGCGTGGCAATGGGACTGATTTTCGATCGACCCACGACCTTGGTGATGCTCCCTTAGCTTTACTTGCAGCGAGGGTTTCTCGTGAGAAGGGTGCCGAGGCGGCTCTACAGGCCCTCGCCCGTTCTAGAAATTCGGATATCCGACTGATGATTGCTGGAGAAAATCCACGATATGCACCTCGTCTCAGACATATGGCGGAAAGCTTGGGCGTGGGTGACCGATTGTTGCTGCCTGGTTGGCTTGATGCTGAGGTGATGCGAGACGCCTATGCGGCAGCGACTGTCACTCTGGCTCCGTCAACATATCCTGATCCATTCAACTTGACCTTAATTGAATCGATGGCGGCGGGTCGGCCGGTGATTGCGTCTAGCCTAGGGGCTGGACCGGAACTTGTAGAAGATGGATGTACCGGTTATGTCGTTGATCCGACTGATATAGCGGCTTTTGCGGACCGTCTGGATCTTGTGACAGGGGATCTTTCGCATGCGTCTTGCATGGGTGAAGCCGGTCGTCGGACCGCAACGAACACCTTCTCAATGGAACGGCAGATTGAACGGACAATCGCGCGTTATGAGGCGGTTCTGTCGGGTCGTTCGTGAATATTCGTCCTCGAGTTCTTCACATCATCACCTCGCTGGCTGTGGGTGGTGCGCAACGCCACTTGTTATCGCTTCTTCCGGGCCTCTCCAGGTCGGTAGATATTGATGTGGTCTACTTCCGTGATCATGATCTCCGATCCGAGGTTACCCGTGTTGCTGATCGGGTTTTATATCTGCCAATGGCTGGTCCAACCGGACTCGTTCATCTTCCTCGACTAATTACGTTGATACGTCAGGGTGGCTATTCGATTGTGCATACGCACTTGCTTCGGGCTGACGTATATGGCGCGTTAGCTTCGCAGGCGGCTGGGGTTTCGGCTGTGGTATCGAGCAAGCACAACATTGAAGCACGACTTGCGTCAATGCCGTCCCGCGCCTTATATCGACTGACGACTCGATCAACTAGGAAAACAATTGCGATCTCAGAGGCCGTAGCTAATTGGGTGGTCCATAGGCTCGGCGCCTCCAAGGAGGACGTACGGATTATTCGTTACGGGCTTGATCCGACGCCATTCAATGGGACTTCACAAGTAGGAGCTCGCGGACAGCTGGGTATTGCCACGGACGATCCGATTCTCCTGTGTCCTGCGCGCTTGGATCCTCAGAAGCGCCATGACGTGCTGTTCCGAGCATTTGCGATCGTTCTACAGGATTTTCCACAGGCTGTGCTGCTTTGTGCTGGCGATACGCAGCTCGGCGGTGCTAGCTACCGCAGTAATCTTCAGCGTACTGCGGTTGAGCTTGGGGTTGATCATGCTGTTCGTTGGTTAGGGGTTCGTGACGACATTCCTGAGCTGATGGCGGCCAGTGATCTTGTGGTGTTGGCCTCAGACTGGGAAGGCTTGGGGCTGGTGCTCATGGAAGCCGCCATGGCGTGTCGCCCTGTGGTAGCCACGGCCGTTGGTGGTGTTCCCGAGGTTGTGGTGGCGAATACCACCGGCGTTCTTGTGAGGCCGGGTGATGATTTGCAGATGGGTAAGGAAATCGGGGCGCTGTTGTCCGACTCGGTTCATCGATCTCGTATGGGGGCATCGGCCGGCGAGTATGCGCGTAGCACTTTTGACCTCGGTGTTATGCACGATGCTACTGAAGCTGTATATAAAGAACTGTTGCACGGCCCATCCGTCTGACCAGTCGGAGCGTCGGCTATATAATTTCAGGAGTAAGTGTT
>CAZFVB010000001.1:113548-114613 GCA_964522375.1 uncultured Chloroflexota bacterium | reverse complement strand
ATGCTAGGCTTCGCTTCACCTATTTGCATTCTTATAGCCGCTGGCGCCGTTCGCCTTGGCGGTACGAAACCCATAACAAATCCTGTGCGTAACTACGAGCTTGTCGTCATCTTCGGTGTAGATCGAGTTCCAGAACTCGAAACATCCCATATTGATATTGTGACTGAGCGTCTTAGCGCAAGCGGCGCCGAAATTGACAGTGTGAATTCTTGGGGTCGCCGCAAATTCGCCTACCCAATTCAGAAGCAACGAGAAGGTCATTATCTTCTGGTGCGCTTTTCAATGGATCCTGAAAAAGTCGAAGATCTGGAACGATCCCTGCGTCTTGTCGAAGACGTAACACGGTTTCTTGTGGTCATCGAAGATCCTGATGTTGCCGCGTTTGAAGCTAAGAAGCTTGTTGAGGCCGAGCGTTGAACGAACAGCCTGCGACTCGCGGACGATCTCGTGGACTCAACAAGGTACAAATCATTGGCAATCTCGGTCGGGATCCAGAAATGCGATTCACACAGGACGGAACCCCGGTCACTAATTTCAGCGTCGCAGTCAGTGAGAGCTGGCAAGGACGAGATGGTGAACAACGTGAACGCACCGAGTGGTTCAGAGTGGTGGCCTGGCGACGATTGGCAGAGATTTCGAATGAGTACTTGAGGACAGGACGGAAAGTTTATGTGGAAGGGCGTCTGGAAACGCAGAAATGGCAAGATAAGGAAGGTAATGACCGATATACGACCGAGGTAATTGCTCGAGAGCTATTAATGTTGGGAGGACGCGATGACGTGGACCCACCCAGTGATACACGCCAAGAACCAGTTGCCGAGTCCTCGGGTAGCAATGACAACGATGAAATCACAGCAGACGACTTGCCCTTCTAGCATTCGTATACAGGATATGCACCAATGACCAGCGAACCTGAAGCCGCAACAGAAACACCCAAGAGTGAAGATCCCCAAGGCCGGCCACCGGCACGAAACAATGATCGACCCGGCGGCCGGGGTGGTGGCGGTGGCCGACATGGCGGTGGCCGGGGTGGTGGCCGGGGTGGTGGCGGCCGCGGCCGCGGTG
>CAZFVB010000001.1:0-113538 GCA_964522375.1 uncultured Chloroflexota bacterium | reverse complement strand
GCGGATGCTTAGCAGAATGCGGACGAATCGAAGCACGGCGTAAGACCGGAATCACGGCCAAGAATCAACGGAAACTGGCCATTGCCATTAAGCGAGCCCGGTTTCTAGGCTTGCTTCCGTACATCGTGCGGCGTCGGCTGCACGGCTAGTTCGTCTCGAGTCCTCGCACGGATGCCACCGCGCACCCGTGCACAGCGTCGACGGAACATACGTGATCGTCAGCGCAAATCACGACAACCTCTCCGGGCGTCCGTCAGGTGGCGAGACGTCCCCACTGCACTGCGTGACTGGTCCGATCTCCCACGTGCCCAACGGGCATCAACGATTTCCCGAACGCTGACCATATTTGCCTTCATCACCCTGAGCCTTGTGGGCGTGCTTGTAGGCGGCGCTATTCATCGGGAAATACTTGTTAAACCCAACCAGGCCGTCGCTCGAGTTACCGAAACCGACATAACGGCGAGGAACTACGCGAAGTTCCTAGCCTTCCGGCGATATGAGCTCCAACAACTCGA
This sequence comes from uncultured Chloroflexota bacterium, assembly GCA_964522375.1. Classification (GTDB taxonomy): domain Bacteria; phylum Chloroflexota; class UBA11872; order UBA11872; family UBA11872; genus UBA11872. Next base: position 113,023 of record CAZFVB010000001.1, on the reverse strand, counting down.
GTCAACAGGTTCAAATCAAATAGGGCAACGGAGATCGAGCAACCCTCTCTCCACCCTGTTCTTCGACGCACTTACCGACCTCATTAATGCAGAGCTTGTCCGCGCTAACGCAAACACGCTGGGAATTTCGGTTGATAAGGCCTCTGTGGAGGCTGCACTGCTGGAGTTCGCCACAGGTCCCAACCAATCCGAGAAAACCACCCAGCCCGATATTGTCGTTCAACAAGTCAGCGACCTATTGAATCTAGACAGCAAGAGCATCCGTGCCTTTATCAAGCAAGACTTATTAGCTAAAGCTGCGGCCAACAAACTTGCCGAACGTCTGGATCCTTCGCCTGAACAAATTCTCGTTTCGCATATCGTGACCGCCACGAAGGATGAAGCGGAGACCGTAGTTGCACGACTTAACGCGCGCCAACCCTTCGAACTAGTAGCCCAAGAAGTTTCCTCAGATGAAAGTTCTCGCGTAGGAGGGAAGCTCGGGTGGATGCCCAGAGGGCTAATGCCTGACAACTGGGAAAAAGCTGCCTTCAACCTGCGATCTGGAACCAGGAGTCAGCCCGTTCGCACCACTCAGGGCTGGCACGTCATCGAAGTACATGAACACGCCAAATCCCGAGAGCTTGACGCTCTAGTGTTGACGCGACTCCGAAACGCGACGTTTGATGCGTGGATTGAAGAACTCCGCCTCGCGGCCAAACCTGAAATCCTGCTGACAGCCGAGATCATCACGTGGGCGCAGGGCCAGTTACCACCTCTCCCGTGACAACCAGATGTCGCGCAAGACAAATCCCTCGCTACCCACCTGCTTCTGAAGTCATACCCTGCGGGTATCGCAGCATGATGCTAAACCCCATCGAAATAAGCGCCAGAATTGCTCCGCCGATAAAAGGCACCTGGTAGCCGTAGACCTGCCACAACATTCCTCCAGTTACCGGGATGACAACGGCTGCCACGTGATTCATGGTCATGCCAGCGGTCAAGCTCGGCCGCAAATCATCGGGCGTGACAAGAATGTTGCGGAGATATGTCGTAATCCCGAGCTCCGCACTGAAGAAGAGATTGTCGAGGACATACAGCACGAAAAGTAACGCGAGACTCGGGATGGTCGCGTAACCCACAAAAATCATCGCGAGTGCGCCGAACGCCAACACGAGCACCGGCCGTTCACCTACGCGATCAATCAACCGTCCAAAAAAATAAGCTCCGGCCACCGTCATGACACCGTTGACGATGCCCAACAATGCAATTGTCTGCACGCCGACACCGTAATTTCTAACGAGCAGAAATATCGCAAATGTCATAAAGATGTGGCGTCGACCACCATCGAGAAACGTCAGCACGTAGTACAACCAGTAGCGACGCCGCAACACGATTCTCGGTTGCGCGCGTCTCTTCTCAAGGCTTGCACCACCAACCAAGCCACGAAGTCTTAACACAAACACGGCCCCCAGGGCCACGACGAGCCCAGACACAATAAAAATTGGACGCATCCCAATCACCATGACAACCAGCGCAACAAAAGCTACGCCGGTCAGTTGTGCAAGAGCGCCAAGTGAGCGGAGTTGACCAAGCCGCCGCCCCTGGATCTCACGCGTGCTGAGTCGTAACGCAATGGTGTTTGCAACGGGCCACCAGAGGTGAAAGCCGACACTACCGATCAATGAAAAGACCACGAGCGCCTCGATCGTCTGGACGTGGAAATAATTCAAGTATCCAATCGCGACGAGCAAAAGCGCAGCAGCTCCAAGGATCGGCTCCGCCACGGTCATCACAAGCGCGCCAATCAGAACTGTGAGTAGACCAGGCACCTCACGAATAGACTCAAGCAAGCCAAGTTGGTCGGGCCGAATATGCAGTTCTTCCACCATGAAATTCGTCGATACCGTAATGAAAATTGACCATCCCATCCCAAAAGAAAACGAAGCTGCACCCAGCCATGCAAATGGTGGAATGTGGCGCGGAAACAACTGACGTATTCGTGTCATAGGAGACAGGGGTTACCAAGAAAACCGCTAGACGGCTTGGCAATACCAATAACGGACTGATTCACATGTTTAGCGACGAAGTCGACCTTTTCCGTCGCATTTGGGACAGTTCCCATTAAGTTCGTGCCAGCCTCCAGCCTTTGACGGATCCGGCCATCGCTCACTCACACTCCCCGAACCAGAGCACCGCGTACAGCTAGGCCCTGTGGGGGGAAGGAGTCGTGGCACCACCACAACCGCTATAACAACAAGCACCGAAAACACGAGCCAAATTTCTAGCGGCACGAATACCTCAAAAACGCCATGCTCCCCCACCAGTATAGGCAGCGTTTCACCATATCCTGGTCGCTATTTGTCGACATTTTTCTCGGAGCCTAAAATTGGGGGAGCCACCGGGAGAACTACAGCTTGGCAGAATTCGCACACCTCCATGTTCACAGTGAGTTCAGCCTGCTGGACGGCTTTTGTCGTATTTCCGATTTGCTCGACCAAACTGCAGCCCTTGGCATGGATTCCATCGCGCTCACCGATCACGGCGCCATGTATGCCGCCGCTGATTTTTATCTAGCGGCGAGAGAGAAAAACATCCGACCAATTATCGGATGTGAGGTTTATGTGGCTCCACGAGCCCACACCGATCGGGATCCTGCGCTCGATCGACGGGCCTACCACTTGACATTGCTCGCACGAAACCTCGAGGGCTATCGCAACCTGGTTCGGCTTGTATCTCGAGCCTGGCTCGATGGTTTTTATTACAAACCTCGTGTGGATCGTGACCTGTTAAAGAAACACGCTGGCGGACTCATGTGCCTTTCGGGATGTCCGTCCGGGGAACTTGCACGCGCGCTCGCCGACAACGACCGTTCCCGCGCCGAGATTATTGCTCGATGGCATGCCGACACCTTCGGCCCTGACAATTACTACATTGAGTTACAGCGGCCTGGCCTTCCCGATCAGGACACGTTAGTCAACAACCTGAGCCAGCTAGCAAACGGCTTGGGATTGCCTACAGTAGCCTCAAACGATGTGCACTACCTGACCCCTGAAGACAAAGATGCCCACGACATCCTTCTCTGTATCCAAACTGGAAGCCACGTGGCGGATACCGACCGGATGCGCATGGACGGCGAATGGCACCTAAAGTCGACCGAAGAAATGACGGCAGCCTTCGGTGACCACCCGGAAGCCCTCCTCAATAGCACAAAGATCGCGGAACGCTGCAACATCGAACTGCCCTTTGATCGAATCGATATGCCGAAGCCTGAACTTCCAGACAAGATGACCGAGATCCAGTTCCTCACACAACAGGCAACCGAAGGCTTAAAACGACGATTGGGTGACCCGCCACCGGCCTACCAGGACAGACTTGCGTACGAACTCGACATCATCAAACAGACTGACTTCGGACCATACCTCCTGCTCGTCGGCGAGATCATGGCTTTTGCCCGAGAGCAGGGCATGCTTACGGCTCCACGAGGATCGGTGAATGGAAGTCTTGTTGCCTACGCGACCGGCATGTCTGAAATAGATCCGATCAAGCATGACATTATCTTTGAACGCTTCCTCACACTCGGCCGCAAGGGTTCTATGCCTGATGTTGATATGGACTTCCCAAGTGATCGTCGTGATGAAGTCATTAACTACATTTCCAATCGCTACGGAGCCGATCACGTAGCCCAAATCGTGACATTCGGAACACTCGCCGCGCGAGCAGCTGTGCGAGATGTCGGACGCGTACTCGGGATGGAATATGGATTGGTCGACCGTATCGCCAAGCTCATCCCGGTCAATCCAATCACACCATTCGACATTAACCGATCCATCGAGACGGTAAGCGAACTCAAGAAGCTGTACCAAACCGATGACAGCGTGCGACGCCTGCTGGATTCAGCCCAACGAATCGAGGGCGTAGCTCGACATGCCTCCACTCACGCAGCTGGCCTCGTGGTTTCGAGTGACCCGCTCCAAGAACACGTACCGCTGACCCGTTCTGGCGACGAAGGCCATCCCGTGGCCCAGTTCACTTTCCAAACGATAGAAAAGATTGGGTTGCTCAAGCTGGATGTTTTGGGACTTTCGAACTTTCGAACAATTCAGCATGCGCTCCGGTTGATTCAGACATCCACAGGAAACAATCTTAAACCCGAAGAGATCCCGCTCGAAGACACAAGCGCGTTTGACCTGTTGCGAAAAGGACGGACTGTTGGAATCTTCCAGCTTGAAAGCGCGGGTATGACTAGAACGCTCCGTGACCTCGCGCCGAGCAACATCGGTGAACTGGCAGCCATTATCGCCCTCTATCGTCCTGGCCCAATGGCAAACATTGACACGTACATCGAACGGAAACATGGACGGTCCCCTCCAGAATTTTTACATGAAAAACTTGAGCCGATCCTCCGGGACACATTCGGTGTGCTCGTTTATGCGGATCAGGTGCTGATGATTGCACGACAGTTCGCTGGCTATTCATGGGACGAGGCCGACAGCTTCCGAAAAGCGGTTGGAAAGAAGATACGAGAAGCCCTTGTGAGCGAACGCGAAAAATTTGTTTCACGTTCCAGCGAGAGCGGCATCCCCCAAGAAATCGCAGAAGAAGTGTTTAAGTTAATAGAACCGTTTGCCGGCTACGGCTTCAACAAGGCCCACGCCGTTTCGTACGCAGTAATTGCGTACTGGACCGCATGGCTAAAAGCACATTATCCGGTCGAATTTCTAAGCGCGTTATTGGCCACAGAAGCCGGTGACGTAGCCAAGATCGCGCGGATAAAAGCTGAGGCAGAATTGCTGGGAGTGGACGTCTTACCACCACACATCAACCAAAGTGGAATTACCTTTCAACCGCGCAACCAAGCAATTGTTTTTGGTCTAGCAGCCGTGAAAAACGTTGGGGAAGCCGCCGTGGAGACGATCGTAGAAGCTAGAGAAAACACAGGTGCTTTCACATCCCTCATGAACGCCTGTGAACGAGTGGATCTGCAGAAAGCACCACGCCGGGCTTGGGAATCGTTAATCAAGGTTGGTGCGTTGGACGAGCTCGGTGAACGCCAAGCCTTGCTCCACGCCTTAGAGCCAGCCATTAAGCGTGGCCAGAAGCTGCAAGCCGACCGGGCTTCAGGACAGGCCACTATGTTCGCAAGCACGGTCTTTGAGAGCTCTCAAGAACCGGCTTTCGAGATGCCCGTCGTTGCAGCAGCCTCCGAACCTGAACGCCGACGCTGGGAAAAAGATCTGCTCGGACTCTATGTCACCCAAAGTCCGCTGTCCGACCCGATGATTGGCGAGCAACTAGCAGCGAATGTCGACGTCCGAATTATCGAACTCGAAGAGGTCCATACAGGCCAGACGCTGACCATCGGCGGAATCGTCGCCAATGTACGATCTTTTATGACCAGGAAAGGTCATGCGATGGGTGCGGTCACATTAGAGGATCCTCCTGAATCAATTGAGGTGATCTGCTTTCCACGTATTTGGGAACGGATCGCTCCTGATCTTGAGGCCGATCGAGTAGTTATAGCGAGCGGAAGGATCGAGGGAGATAACAACAGCCCCCGGATGCTTGCCGACAACATCTACGCCTTATCAACAGTGACAGACACGGAAAACGACGGTGAAGAGCAGCACGGTTCTGCATCCCTCCAAACCACGAATGACGCCGGCGTCGAGGATGATTCCGAGCCTTCACAAATGTCGGAAACCGTCCGTCCGATATTAGGCCCAGACGCTACCATCCGAAGTACGGCAGCAAGCGCCGAATCCATCGAATCCCCGCCAGATGCATTGCCTGCTCAACAAGCCCCTGCACCGCCAAGCAGCGGGGAGGACGGAAACATCACGAAAAACTTCGGTCCGACGAACCAACCAACCGACACCGGTCTTTCTGACTCTAGTGCGGATCCAGATACGGCTACACATAGCGAGTCCACGTCGAACGAGCCACCACGAGCCGACCATCCACGACTTATTCTGAGGCTCCGAAGAACGCCAGACCCAGCCTTCGACATCGACCTGCTAAAACGTCTGGATGCTGCGGCTAAACAGGAGCCTGGAGAAACGGATCTTGAGCTTGATGTCGTCAAGACTGACGGGTCAGTCGCCAGATTACGCTGGCCCGACCGTGTAAACGCTGGCGACAGACTACGAACCGCGCTCGCACGAGAATTTGGCGATGATGCGGTAACCGTCGCCTAGACCAAAACACAAACCCAGGCGATCTGGTCCAACTCAAAACCAATCGTTTGGGAATTCAACGGGTGAAACAATTTCGTCAAACTCCTTAAATTCACGTGCCACGGCAAGCGCTGCGACATCCGCATGCAGTTCTTCGACCGTTACCGGACCTACCACGCTTACATCCACATCCTTGCATGCCAATGAAAACGCAAGCGCCATGGTCGGAAGTGTAAATCCAAATTCCCTGCATCGACGTTCCATGTCGTGTACGGCGTCCGTCACGGCTGTCGAGGCCTCCCGATAACTGTACCGGGCGCCATCAACTGCTCCAGTGCCAAGAATACTTCCGCCATGGGGCGCGATGTTGATCACCCCCAGCTTATGACGACGAGCATGAGGATGAATTCGTCGCTCGGCCTCACGGTTTAGCAATGTGTAGTGATGGTATGAACCAATGATGTCGAACTCTCCGCTGGATGCTGCACGGGCTGCAAAATTGACGTTGCCAACCGCCGTACCAATAGCGCCAACAAGCCCTTCATCTTGTAACCGCCGTACTGCTTCGAGGGTTCCACCAGGCCCCATGATCTGGTCCCAATGTTCCGGTTGAGCGTCATGAAACTTTACAACGGGTAGTTTGTCACGCCCCAACTCTAGAAGGCTGGCATGAATACTTCGCACTGCACGATCAGCATCAAAGTCATACTCGATAGCGCCATCGTCAGCCCGGTAACGACCGATCTTGGTCACTACTAAAAGGTCGTCAGGAGCCTCCGCTTCTTCCAAGCGCGCCGCAAACCAGCCTTGTTCGTAGGAAGGCGCGGTATCCACATGCCGGATTCCTAACCGAAACGCCTCGCGCAAAAGCTCAACGTAGGCATCATCACCGACTTTTCCGATCGAGTTAGCTGACCCGAGGGCCAACCTCGTGGACTTCACGCCGCAACGGCCAAGCTTCACTGCAGGCACCTGCGGCAATTCCTTAGGCATACAACACATCCCAGAACTTGATCCGCTTCGCAATCCTGCGGATTTTATTTAACCAACCACAAGCAACATACAAGCCTTTGAAGGATCTAATAAGGCATCATCATGGGCTAATCGGTTGCGCGATCGAGATTACCCTATGCCTGAACCCATTCCGCATGTTGATGTTGAACTTGAGGACCTAACGGGCCGGCTCGTCGAGCTTATTCAGCCCGGAACCAACATGGAACGGATCGCTGGCGGTTTGGCATTCACGGAAGGTCCGGTGTGGCGTGGAGATCATCTCCTGTTCAGCGACATTCCCAATGATCGAATTTGCCGATGGCGAGAACGACCGGAAGGTCCTGAGCTCACCACGTTTCGTGCATTCAACGGAAAAACCAACGGACTAACATTGGATCTTGAGGGTCGGCTCCTTGGTTGCACGCATGAAGCTCGAGCGGTTTTACGTTTCGAGCACGACAACCAACCAACACCCATCGCCACACACTACGAGGGCCATCGATTGAACAGCCCCAACGACCTGATCGTTGCCCGGGATGGAAGCATTTATTTTACGGACCCTCCGTATGGCATTGATGCGCTACCACCCGAAGCTAAGGAGCAGCCAATCAATGGGGTGTACCGTCTTGGCGCCGATGGATTACTGGATTTGATTACCGATCGATTTGTCCGTCCGAATGGCCTCGCCTTCTCCCCTGACGAAAAAACTCTGTATATCGGAGATTCGGGAGGCCCACGCGACATTTGGGCGTTCGACATCGCTGATGATGGGCAGCTATCCAATCAACGTCAGTTCGTTGACATGGACTTCCATGAAGAACCAAGCAACCCCGACGGAATGAAATGCGATCGTGCCGGTCGGTTGTGGAGTACAGGACCAGGAGGGGTATGGGTTATGGAAACAGATGGCAGTGTGGTTGGCCGTATCAAGTTCCCGGAGCAACCGGCAAACCTAGCATGGGGAGGACCCAAATGGTCCACACTCTTTGTGACTGCCCGAAGCAGCGTTTACCGTATCGAAACACTCTGCCCAGGCGTACAGGTCCCGTGAACCTACATAACGGGACTATATGTGTGCACGAGCACCACATTGCCATGACGATTTCTCAGTTGCATCGTAGAGTCCTGACTTCGCTTCTTTGACACCAGAGGTCATAAGTCAACCGTGCGTATACGAATTCGTCCATATGCAGATTTTGGACGCTTCTTTTCTGCAGAACCTGGACAAACCTGCGTGGTTTCAATTGAGCCAAGCGCAACTGTTGGTGATTTGCTGGAAGCCCACGGGATTGAGGCCTCGGTGCGAGTCACCCTGGGGGTAAACAATCAGCTAGCTACCCGCGAGACACAGCTTAAAGATGGCGATAACCTTGAAGTGCTTGCGCCAATGTCCGGTGGCTCCCGCAACAGGATCTAATGCCAACCTCAATCCAAAATCAGATTCTCCGAGTCAACCTCTCCAATGGTCGGATTTGGACGGAAAAGCCTGGCATTTCGTTCTTTCGGAGTCACCTCGGTGGTCGAAACTTCATCGCACACTATCTGCTCACCGAGATCCCCAAGGGAAGTGATGCTCTTGATCCGGTTAATCGACTTGTATTCGCCATGGGCCCTGTTACCGGCATCGCCCTGCCTGGAGCAGGACGCCATAGCGTCGGTGCAAAATCCCCGCTCACAGGTCTCTTTGGCGAGTCCGAAGCGGGTGGCTACTGGGGCTCTGAACTCAAGCAGGCAGGATGGGATGGATTGGTCATCGAAGGCAAAGCCGAGACACCCGTCTACCTGTGGATCAAGGATCAGGTGGTCGAAATTCGAGATGCTCGTCATCTTTGGGGCCAAGTCACCGGACCAGTCGAGGCGCGCCTCCGAGAAGAGCTTGGTGACACGCAAGTACGCGTCGCGCAGATTGGCCCTGCAGGTGAAAACCTTGTGCGTTACGCCTGCATCGTCAACGACTTAAATGAGGTGGCTGGACGGACAGGTCTTGGAGCTGTCATGGGCTCAAAGAATCTCAAAGCAATTGCGGTCCGCGGAAGCCATCGCGTGGAGGTTTCTGACACCCTGCCAATTAAAAAAACCGCACGTTGGGTTGCCCGCGAGACTCTCGGTGAGGGAGGGTCTCACCATCGGCTCCATACCTGGGGCACAGGCGCGATGGTTCGTTCCAAGCAACTGGAAGGGCATCTCATCGTCCGCAATTTTCGCGACGGGCAACTTGATCACGCGACTGATATCGATGCCATTACCATGCAAAACAAAGTCGTAGATCACATGGATCGCTGCTTTGCATGCTCCGTCCGCTGCAAAAAACGCGTGAAGATCGACACCGAGCAGGTAAAAGTAGAGCCAAAGTACGGCGGGCCAGAATACGAAACACTAGCTGCCATAGGAACCAACACCGGGATCACGGACATCATGGCCGTCTGTAAGGGAAACGAGATGCTCAATTACCTCGGCCTTGACAGTATCTCCGCCGGTGCGACGATCGCTTGGGCCATGGAGATGGCTGAGACCGGACGCTTTGTAGCCCAGGGACTAGATGAGGAATCGCTACGATTCGGCTCCCCAAAATCAGTGTTAGACATGATCGAAAAAATTGCCTACCGCCAAGGCGTTGGCGATCTACTGGCCGAAGGTTCCTTACGCGCAGCTCGGATCATTGGCGGCGATGCTGAGAACTACGTGGTCCACGTCAAGGGTCTGGAAGTCGCCATGCATGACCCCCGGGCCATGAAAGACATGCGAGACAACTATCCAGTAACTCCAACAGGTGGCGATCACACAGGCGCCGGGTTAAAGCGAACGTCCGTCCGAAACACTGTAGGCCTGTGCCAGTTCCTGCAATACAACGATGCCAAGGCGCTGGAACTGCTTAATGCAGCAACCGGATGGGATATGACACCAGAAGAGCTTCACGAAACTTTCGAACGCGGTCTTACCCTGGCTCGTCTATTTAACCTACGTGAAGGGATGACGGCCGATGACGACCGACTTCCAGATCGGCTGCATGAACCAATCCGGATGGGTCCCCTGAACAACCACATCCTGTCGAGGTCAGAAATTCGCGACTATGTCGCCGGCTACTACGAAGAACGTGGCTGGGACAGGGAGCACGGTCGACCATATACCGACACGTTAGCTCACCTGAACATTGATATCGATGAACACGACGTCGACAATCTCACATCCGAACGACCTGCACCATTGGCCGTCGGCGCCCTGCCCTACACGCTGTCCCTTGATGATTCGAACGGTCATGAGGAATAGATGGAACCGCAATGACCGTGACCTTAGTCCTTAGGCTGGCACGATGAATTTTCTCCGTCGCCTATCTCGATTCATTGCACCAGAACGTCGAACAGTCATCGGGTCCATTATTGCGGGCCTCGTTTTTGCGGGCAGCGGACTCATTCCGCCACTGTTAATCCGCCAAATCCTTCTCTGGCATGCGGACGGAACCGCCGCAGAAAACGCGATCGGTATCATCGTCATCGCGCTTGTAGTCGCCTATATGGTCCGTGCGACTGCGCGATACGCGTATGGAATGCTCTCGCACTGGGCTGCCTACAACGTCCAGCACGCAATGATGGTCACGCTCTATCGTCACATTCAGACATTGCCCCACCGATTCTTCACCGATCGACGGGTTGGCGCTTTAGTATCTCGTTCAGTTGGCGACGTTGAAACCGTTGAAGACTTCGTGGCCCACGGAATCCCAGAAACCGTGCTTGCGATCGCCCTGCCCTCGGCCATGCTCGTCGCCCTATTTCTAATTAATTGGCCCCTGGCGCTGATAGCCGTCCTACCGATGCCATTCATCATCATCTTCGGACGGTACTTATTTCCACGTATCCGCAGTTCATGGCGCCTTGTGCGAGAGACGATGTCCGGTGTAACGGCCACGGTGACCGAAGGCATCGCGGGCTATGCGGTCGTGAAGGCATTCGGACGCGAACGAGAACAGCTTCAACAGGTTGAGGACCGATGGAACCACTACCGGACTGATATCCAACGTGCACAATTCTTTTCTCTCATTCCAGCCGGCATTATCGAGTTAGTCGCAGGAATAGGCTTGATCCTGGTCGTTGCTGTAGGCGGAGATCTGACGTTACGTGACCAGATCCCGGTAGCTGACCTCTTCGTTTTTGTCGTATACCTCGGCCTCATCTACCAACCCATCATTCAGTTGGCCGCCATCAGTGAGAACATTCAAAAAGCGATGGCAAGCACAGACCGAGTGTTTGAATTGCTGGAGATTAAGTCCGATTTACGCGAAAAACCTGGCGCCACCCCACCACAAAGCCCAGTCTGGTCCGTGGAGTTTGACGCAGTTGATTTCCACTACGAGGCCAATGAACCCGTCCTGACCGATGTTTCGTTTCGAGCTGAAGCTGGAGAACTTGTCGCGATAGTGGGTCCAACCGGAGTGGGAAAAACCACCTGCGCCCACCTGGTTCCACGCTTTTATGACGTCCATGGTGGGGCAGTACGAATGGCTGGAACCGATGTTCGCGACGTTCCTATCACGTGGCTGCGCACCAACATTTCGCTGGTTCTTCAGGATGTATTCCTCTTCGCTGGAACAATCCGTGACAACATTGCATTTGGTCAAGCAAACGCCACTGAAGAACAAGTTGTAGAAGCCGCACACGCGGCGAACGTCGATGAGTTCACCAGTCGCCTACCTGACGGGTATGACTCCATGATCGGCGAACGTGGCGTCCGACTCTCGGGAGGCCAGCAGCAACGAATTTCTATAGCCAGAGCCATCCTTAAGAATTCCCCAATTCTAATTCTTGATGAAGCCACATCTTCGGTAGACGCTGAAACAGAAGGGCTGATCCATGAAGCCCTCGATCGACTAACAAAAGAACGCACCACGCTTGTTATTGCCCATCGATTGGCAACCGTGCGTCGTGCTGACCGGATCGTGGTTCTACGAGCGAACACGGTCGCAGCGACCGGCACCCATGACGAACTTCTTGACGACGGCGGTTGGTATGCCGACATGGTTCGCCGACAGGAAATGAATACTCACTGGAAACTCAAGAGTGGGCCAGTCGATCGAACACACTTATAGCGTGTGCCCCACATTGGCTAAACAAACATGTCTAAAACACGCCCGTCGGACATCCAACCCTAAGCGCTGGGGCATCGTCTTCACCTGATGTAGCAGTGCCTTCACTGACACCATTCCTCACGTTCAAACTTGCAAATGAAAGACAGGAAATAAACGACAGGTACGGTGTTAGACCACATCTACCCAGGAACGAAGCTCGTGGGACTTACGAGCAGCATCGACCACTCGAGCCACAGCAAGACCATCGTTGAACCCGGCAACGTCATGTGTATCACCGGCTGCGTGGGCTTGTAAACCTGGTAACACGTAGTTCGCAAACATCAATGCGTTCTGTTTGCGCGGCGATTCATGAGCTAGCACGGGGATGTCAACAATATCTTTGCCGGTACCCCGGACTAAAGCGACGCTGCCCAATCCTCCACTTGCGGCTCCGTAACTGACGAACGCCGATCCCTTAGATCCGTGGACCTGTACGTCAGGAGTAGGGCCCGGCCGTGTAAAGGTGGTTTGGCCCGCCGTAAACGTGAATATTGCACCCGACTCCATCTCACCATGCACCGTCCCAAAATCACTAGCCGTCACCTTTCCAACAGGAGTTCCATCAGGCGGACCTTGCGGGTTTTCTTCAGACCAACGATTGGCATCCGCCCTAGAGATGTCACCAAGGTCCGGGCGTTCACCTACCACGGTTGGCAAATGCGCCATGACCGTGGCGTACTCGCTACCGCTCAAATAACGAGCCAGATCTAACAGATGCACCCCCAATAGGCCTACTGAACCAGTCGGACATTCACTCTCGGTCATCCACCATTGCAGTGGCTCGTGCATAGCCCGAGGCTGCCATATTCGACCGAAAACAGCCTGCACCTCACCTATATCGCCTTCTTCAATCAGGCGTCTGACCGCCAGAATCGGTTCAGCAAATCGCATGTAGTGCCCGACCACGTGTCCTTTCCCAGACACCGACGCAGCCTCCGTCATCGCAAAAGCTTGCTCAGCCGTATTGGCAAGAGGCTTTTCGCATATAACATGCTTGCCCGCCGCCAACGCTGCGATGGCTATGTCGTGATGGGTAGCATTGCTCGTCACAATAGCCACGACATCAATATCGTCTCGCTCAACCAACTCCTGCCAGTTCGTGTGCGTAGCCGGATCGTTATATTCCGCAGCCACCGCAGCCAGGGGACCTTCCCGTCGCGCCGCTATCGCCTTAAGCTCAAGCTCGTCCAAATCCATGGCCGCGTGCAAGTAAGTCGGCGCAAACAAACCTGTGGCCCCAACAACGCCTAAGCGCCATGCCCGCGCTCGGATCATGTCAGCCCACCTAAACCTTGAGCCATCACTCCCCCCGCCGACTCGCCACGACGACGTTTTCCCAAGTGATTTGGCTTTAAATATCTAAAGACGTGGCCAGAGTAAACGGAAAAACCTGAAACACCCAATTTCTGGGTACGAGCCATCTAGTCGCAGTAAAGAGCTTGACCATTCGATCTAGCCGGGAGTCTGCGATACGAGACCATCCCACACCTCGACTTGATCATGTGAAGACTCGCTACCTGCAATAGCAAGTCGCTATACGTTCACCAACACCAATCCGGCAATAGCCATTACGCCGCCAAAAATGGTGAGTCGACCGTACCGCTCCCGCCAAAATACGGACCCGGCCAGTGACGCGAACAGAACCAACGATGCAGTCGCAATAGGAAACACAAACGTACCCGGAACCTCACGAAGCGCTAGAACGAGAAAGCCAAGCTGGCTAACATTTGTGATCCCGAACCCAATACCAAGCAAGATTACGACTGCTAAGTTCCGTGCTGGAACCCTCGATCCGTATGACGCAGCATGTCGCCAACTTCTCAAATCAGGCTGAATTCTTGATCGAACCATAAAGGTGACAAACGCGATTGGGACAGCCGTGGCAAAAGCGATAACAACGTACGTTGGTTGGTGCCCACTCACCGAAAGCGCGTCAAAAGCCTTAGCTCCCGTCTGCCCAGCTCCATAGAGAGCAATCAACCCGATGACAAGTGGCCAGTACCACCATTCGAGCCGAACGTCTGATTGCTGTTTTTGGGATCGACGACCGACGAATCCTATGGAAAGAACAAGCAAGGCAACTCCGGCTAAGCCATGACCCATTAACCGATCGTTGAACAGCGTGGCAGATGCCACTGTGGGAACGATCACCGCCATGTTGGTAAGCGTCAACGTCACCCCTAGGCCAACTCGTTGGAACATGAGGTAAGACCCCAACATTGTCAGGGCATAGTGCGCACCTTGAACCATGCCAAATCCGATCGTGGGCGTGTCGGCTTGCCAACCGCCTGCAAAAACCATCCACGTCAGTGCTCCCACAAATCCAACAACGTAGTTCAAGCCTGTGATGAAGAAAAAATCAAGGTTGCGGCTTTGGATAAAACGCGCCACCAAGCCAAGGGCACAACTCAGCACAACATGGGCGGCTAAGAACGCTATGGTTTGACCCTAAACATAGCAATCAATGAGGCACGGCCTCACCCGCTAAATCCGGCAAAACATAACCCGCCCAAAACACGAGATGGCCAACCATCATCACAGCACCAAATGACGCAACCAGGACACGACCAAGCGTCGTCCATCGTGTTGTCGTAAAAAGCCCAAGAGTCGCAGTCAGGAAAAGGCCGAGCACCGGGGTTGAAAACCTTCCAACCACGAACGTTCCATACTCGAGACTGGTTACGGCAGCCAAAACAGCAGTAGCAAGAAGGCCAGTCAGAATCGCTGCCGGCAGCATTATTATTCCCGGTCTCTGAATGTCTACCCGCGATCGAAGCCCGCCAACCGCGAACGATATGGCAATCAAAATGTTCGTCGTTAGGGTCGCAGCCAAGATCACTCCAAACAGGCTCAAAGAGTCATACCGGCCCGTAAACCATAGTCGAGCATGAAAGCGTAATAGCCAATCAGTTGAAGCCAGGAGATCCAATAAACCTGTTAACCCAGCATTTCCTTTGTACATAGCGAATTCACTGGTGGCCGCATAGATGCCTTGCGCATCCATATAGCCCACATGTGAAGTCGCACCCAGCGGTTCACCAAAAATTGCTAGATTTCTAATCATCCACCAAAGATTCGGAACTAAGGCCAAACCGACTATCGCTATCGCCTTTATGACCAACTTCCGCATATCTCGTCGCGCACATCCAGCAAACATCACCACGGGAACCAATAAAACTGGCAGCGCGCTTGGTCGGCTCATCAAGATCAAGGCAGATGCCAGTCCCACGAACGCCGTGGCCGGCCAATCCCAATCACGCCTGACAGCGTGCACACTTGCCCAACCCAGCAAACTCACCGAGGTTAAAACCAATGCATCAGCCGTGATTGACGCCCCGGTCGAAGCGATCTGGGGAATCAGCGCGAAACCCACCGCCAGTAACGCCGCGACATCTTCATCGCCTGACACAAGCAAACGCGCCATGAAATATATGGAGACCACAGCAAGCACATAAAGAACCGCCGAAAATCCTCTTCCAATGAGTACTCCAGGCATAAAACCTGCAGTTGCTTCTGGCTGAAAATTGAACAACGCCGCGACGATCAGATAGTACGTAGGCGGGAGCGCGTGGTATCTAAACTGATTAGGCGCTTGGTTGGGCGCAGACGGCAACATGACTGCAGGGAATTCATTTACGGAGGGCAGGTGCCCCACCGCATAAATGTCTCGCGCAGTCCAGTAATGCCCCTGTTCATCGTTATCCCAAGAAAACGGCGTCAGAGCAATCCACAGCACAACTATGCCAATTGCGAGTGTAATGACAGAGAGAAGAGGGCTACGCGGAAGCCTAACTGTCACTGGAGCCCAACGTGCACGGTGGTAATGGCAGGGTTCGCAATAGCTTCAGGCGCATACAACGCAACAGCAACGAGCATTAACGCCACGAACGCGAAACTCCACACTTGCGGGGTTTGTCCATTCACACACCGATGCAGCCACAAGAGCAGGCCGCAGAAAAACGATGCCAGACCAAGCGCAATAACCCAAGGCGCTTCAATGCCCAAGAGATGCCAGGTCTTGATCGACCCTAATGCGTCCCGTAACCCAACAGCTGTGTACATCCGAAACCCAAGATCCCAATCCGCACGAGCAGGCATACCCCGTACATACATTCGTCCACCCGCGTACGGATCCCGATGTTCGTAGAAAACAGAAACAAGATCACGGTCACTTAAACCACGTCCTGGAACCGAACGTACTTCAACAAGCACTTGGCCGCCCGATTCATCCACCGTGATCGGTGGGAAACTAAAGCTATACCATGCTTTCCCGTACACAAGCTCCACTGAGCCCGATCTCAGCGATCGACCGCTTGGGAAGCTTTTCACTTCAACATGAGCAAACACCGAATCACGCTCACCGCCATAAGCAATCTTTAGGTCAACCCTGGAGACTTCGTTTGCTGCTGTTGTGAGAGTTTGCCCAACCGAGAAAAACTGGTTAATAGGTCCTGCGCTAAAGCTCCCGGTAACAGGATTAGCAATCTGGCTGAACCACGGCGCGTTAGTCCAGTTGAACAAACTCGAGAGACAAGCCCCTGCTAACACGAGTATCGAGATCCATCGACCTAACCCAAGCAACTGGTCGCGGTCGATCATCCCCGCACACCTCTAATCGTTCGGACAACGCCTCCAAACGTGAGGCCATTCATCCCCATCGAGCTAAGCCTCGACTCTTTTAGTGGCATTCAACCAAAAACCCCTTGTGTTCGGCACTCACACAATTTCCACTTCCGCAAGCAACATACGATCTCGATATTTATTAGATGGGATCGGGAACATCAGGGGCAGGACGAGTATGTAATTCCCTTGAAATAGTGACCAGGTAATGGATCCCAGACACAAGAGTCAACACAAACGCGAACAAGACAAGAACCCAGATCATGGGTGCTCGATCAAAGAGCAAACCACCAATCGCGATGTATTGCCACATCATTTTCATCTTTCCAAGATGACCAGCACTGACCGTAACGCCCTGAGCACCAGCGTAAGAACGCATCCCCATCACAAAAATTTCCCTGCCGACAAATCCCAATACCACCCAGCTAGGAATCCATCCAAGTTCCACTGCAGCAATGAGAACCGCAGCCACTAGAAGCTTGTCTCCAACTAGGTCGAAAAATATTCCAAGTTGAGATCCCGAACCATGCCGGCGCGCAAAAAATCCGTCCAACACATCACTTATCGCAGCAACACCGAAAAAGATAGCCGCCAACTGATTCGAGAACACACCGTCCCATAACATCAGACAAACGATCACTGGAGTAAGTACAACACGAAGACCGGTCAAAAGGTTAGGAAGGGACTGCACCCAAACCGGTTCGGTGTGAACCTTCATCGGACCAACACACGCCACGTACGTTGGACACCAGTACCGAGCGGCCCAAGCGTACCCGTCTTCTGCCCGTCAATCCTTACTTCTATGGCGTTGCCTTCACTCGCCGTCACACGCATCTCACTTTGTGGAACCCACTCCTGTCTCGAACCTCCTGAAATCTTCCCATTGAATCCTGATCGACCATCGATAACAACCTCAATTTCGCATGGTCGAAGGGCAACAAGCTCGACCACCGAACCTTCGCGAAGCTGTTCAACCCGCTGAACTTCCGTATTGACAACATGAAGTGGTGGATCAAATTTACTTGCAAACAGGATCAAGCTCCCAAGTCCAATTACAACCACTGCCAACGCAACCACGCCGGCTACAATTCGGGTATAACGCAGGCGTCGTAATTGACGAACTGGTTCGTCCAGCACGTATTGTTGAGCCCCTAACGCCCGAGAGTACGCCTCTAGAACCGGTTCGGCAGGAATGCCAAGAACCCTGCTGTAAATTCGAATAAATCCCCGCGTGAACGGACCTCCGGGAAGCACAGAAATATCATCCTGCTCAAGGGCAACAATGGTGTCACGGGGCATATTGGTGGCATCCGCCACCTCTTCTACAGTCATCCCAGCCCTATCCCGACCACCACGGAGCAACTCACCCATCGTAGTCATTAGTGATTATCCAGCAACGACCACGTTAAGTCGTCAAATCCTCATATCCCACGAAACTTAATGTCTGGACTACTACGCAACAATATCCCTGACGCACTTATCTCCTCAGTGGCGTTTGCTATCAAGACAAATCGATTCGCAAGAAGTCCCATGCTTGCTTCCAGTTCTCTGTCGACGCTAACGTCAGCGGCCTGTCCTCGCTGTCTGACGAGCATATCCCGTGTGACACGCAAGAATTCCTCAAACGCCTGTCCTAGGGCCGCTCTGAGGACTTGATCAGAAAGCTCCGGAGGTCCCAGGCGAACAAAAGCCTTTAGATCAATAACGTCATAACGAAACTCTACTCGTACCTCTTCGACCGAAGTCTGAGTTTCATATCGTGCCGAAATGTTTGCATGTCGATCAGCCAACTGGATGGTTTTTCTATCGTTTAAAGGGCGTGGCCAAGCCCAATACAAGCCCGGCCCTTGAACGATGCTCATTGCATTTTGGCTACGTGTGGACGGTCCGTCTATCCCCTGTCCAAGAGCCACCACAGAGGCGCTTGACGGAAACATCAGCATTTCGTTGGGAACAAGCGTTAGAGCCTCCTCAGCAGAAAGACGAAATACGCCTGAACAAAAAAACGTGGCAAGCGCAATGAGAACACCACACAAAGCGGTACTCGCTATTGAAACAGCGATCGGTAACCCAGCCTGTGTCGAAGGTTGATATGGAGCTAGCACTGCATTTATGTCAACACTGGGCCTCCTCCCATAGAGGCCCAGAAACAAGCGACGTGGCGCGCGACCTGCCCCACGAAACTGGGCCGCAATATCACCCGCAAGTGCTTGCACAGAATGAACATGATGTTTGGCCGCCACAGCACGAAGTTCCTCAAAGGCTCGGGCCAATCGAAGCGCACTGTCCCCACCAACCCGTGTCCGCCCCGCGAGCAAGCTCCCGATGTCGTCAATCAAACCATCGGCCGAAGAAAAAAACTCATGAGTGTCTTCCTGAACATCGAGCCTACTAACCGCCATCATGGATTCATCAAACCGAGCTTCTGGCCAAGCGACCCGGACCCGATATGCCCGCTTCACCAACACAACCGACGGCACGAGAGAGATTGCTACCGCCAGTGGCAAACCTCCAAGGGATCCTCCAGCACTACCCAGAAAGAAGTGAATAGCACCATCGAACAAGGACAAGCCTCGAAATAAGATTGCTATTAGACCTAGCAGAGTCGCAGTTAGGAAAGGCAAGCCACAAGCTGCGATAACGTAAGCTAGAAACTGAGCTTGCGCATTTCTCCGATGGCGACGAGCTCTTTGAAATGCATTGGCTTCAACACGAGCCGCAATTGATACATCCTCCGGCAGCGACCTAACACGAAGCGCACGCTTCGGAACAAGCCCTTCGACAATAATTTGTTTCAAACGATTCCGATCATGAGCAACAAGCGTTAAACCTCTAGGCCCGACATTGATCGGAACATATTCCAGAGGAACATCCGCCAAATCTGGTGCAGCTACAGCCACCGCACTTTCAATCGACTCCTCAAGCATCAAACTCACAACCCGGGATGAACAATGGAACTTCCTACTGCCAAGACAGCTCCGGCAGTCAATGTCACACCAGCAGCACGACTCCATTCAGTAGGACCAACAGCTACTGCTGTCACGCCTAGCGCTCCAAAAGAATCAACAGCATATTCTGCAAGCGACCTATCATGAAGAGGACCAGATGCAACTGAAAGAACACCGGGGGCTAGCTCTACAAGTCCAACAACATCTGCGCTCGCATCCCCTAGGCGTAGCAACTCAAAACCACCGCGACGCACCTCATCAGCAATCTGTTGCCCCTCATGAACACCTATTGATATCCGTTCTTCGTCGTGCCATTTAGAGCTCGTTTTTTGTCCGTTTGCATAGACGATCAATCCAACCGCCCCTCTTCGAAACGACGAATGACCATCCCGCAGATCAAGAACTATCGAGGGCTCGAAAGCATCAAGCGAATTCGTCAGCGTGGCCCACACACCGGGAGACAGCGGGGATCCACGAAGCATTAACATGCTCGCCAGGCTGAAGTCTTTGGGGCCAACAACCGTCATTTCCTCCCCATATGCAGGCTCGACAAGCAAGATTTGAACGGCCACGCCCGAGGGCAAGGAACGACCACTACTCATATGTGCTCCCAAGGCACGCACGACCGCTCGTACCGACGCAAGAACTGGCCTAGTCATAACGATCGGCACCGCATCTATCGCCAACCGAACATCGGCGTCTGCATCGCCCAGAACCAAGCATATGACCCGACATTCTTTAAATCCGCAGACCGCGCCCTCATACACAACCCTGACATCAAAAACACTTTCCAGTTCAAGCACCGTCTTGCTCCAACTAGCAAGCGTAAGAAGATCGGTGTATCGATCTTCGTCAATGGAGGCATCAATGCGTATGCCAGCGTCAATCACCGAGTTTTACTCTCCTCGCTGTCATCACTACTACTAGAATCCTGCTCATCATGTGGTGATGGCAAAGCAGGCCTTAAAACATCATGAACTATCTCATTTCCGACCCAGAACCCGAGATCAGGAGGCAACTGCGCAGGGTGCACACCTCTGACAAGCAGGTCATAGACCTCGGCTACCTGGTCGAGACCCTCAGCTCGGGCATATGAAGCTGCTGCCGCATACGCCACCAAAGCATCGTCAATGCCATCGATAGCCAGACTAACCTTGGCTAGACCGGCATGCATATCTGAAGAAACCCGCGTCTCTTGGGTAGGAGAAAAAGGGAGCGAGTAAATTCCTGCATCAAGTCCTATAAGCCGGCGCAGCCACCGCCGCCCTACCAACAACCAGATTCCAGCCAAAGCTGGAACCCAGTGCCCTCCCGATACAAGAATAAGTACGAAACCTAGACCTCGCTCGCTCCACCAGACTCTTTTTTGGTTTTCGTCCGCCTGAAAAGTTTGGAAGTCGCTGGCATGACGCAAATGATCAACTGCAAGAAGCGCCGCCCGACGAGCCAAGGGCGCAGAAAACATTTGGTCCTTCGGCTGAGCGACAGTAATGTTCCACCCCCAAAACTGAGGGTTGCGAGAAGGGGCAGAACTGAACAGGGAAGCAACCGAATGATCAGCCCGAAGAACGTACCCTTCTCGGGTTGGCACAGCCCAGCACAACAAGTTCATCATCGTGAACGAGTCGCAATAAGCCTAGGCGTAGCCTCGGGCTCTATCCACCGGCTAGCCTTAAACATCAGCCTTCGTGGAAAGGAAGCTTGATTATGCTCAAGAGAGAGACGGGCCAGCTTGCGATAAAACAAAACAGCTGCCGGCCACCGTGCACGAAAACGAGCCGCGTGTTCCAAACACATTAAATCAACATACTGATCTTTCCACTCCACAACGCTCCATAGCTCGCGAAGACGGGCCAGAGCATCGCCGTCACGTCCTACAACAGATTCCGGAAGGAATTCTCCACACGCCAGAGCGCTTCGTGCTCGCTTGCCGACCCGTCTGAACCGAAGCGATCGCAATGTCTTGACAACTGGAGGTCCAAAACCCAGCGGTAGTGCCCAAAACAGAGCCGCAAACATCGCTACATAGTTAATCGTCAGGAATGCAACCAACAACGCGAAGATTCCGAAGCCCACGATCCCCACACAAAGCTCCAAAAACCAACGGTTTCCAAGTTGACAATTTTGTACAGCGTTGAAAAAAAGATCACCTTCAACGCGAGATCTGATGACAGCCTCTTCACCTCTTGATAGAGACATCGGACTGTAAATTGCTAGCTGAAATGGCCCCGCTTCAGCGTCCAGGTCGCAGTAACGAGTATCAACAAACACTGCAGCACCTTTAGTCGTAGGAACGACAAAAGCGTCAATTAACTGAGTAGTCGGGTCGGCTTCGTGCACGGTAATTAGGTTCTAGAACAACTCAGCGGAAATTCTATTGACGAGAGCCGCAACACAGAGAGTATATCTAGGTGAAGACCGTATGTTCAGATCCATAGATCCACCTATTACAACCATCGTGTGAAGATAAGGGCATGAAAAACACCCGAACCCCAAGAACTTCTCCAATCTGGGACGTCATAGTAGTCGGCGCCGGTCATGCGGGATGCGAGGCCGGTTTAGCTTCCGCCCGTATCGGTCGCCGAACACTGCTGGTTACAACCAGTCTTTCCACCATCGCACAGATGCCGTGTAATCCATCCATCGGAGGCCCGGCAAAGGGCAACCTGGTCCGTGAAATCGACGCTCTTGGCGGAGAGATGGGACGTAACACGGACCGTACGCAGATCCAGATCCGCGAGCTAAATACGGGCAAGGGTCCCGCAGTACGTGCGTTAAGAGCTCAGTGCGACAAGCACGCATACAGCTTGATGATGACGGATGCCCTCAAGTTACAGCCCGGCCTAGAACTTCTAGAGGCTCATGTCGACAGCCTTCTTTGGGAACAATTTGATTCATCTCGAGGAACCCGCCGCTGGCAAGTAGGTGGTATTCGCACCCGAGAAGGTCTGGACTTTCATGCTCGCGCGACAGTAATCACTACCGGAACCTTCCTAAAAGGTCGTGTGATCATCGGTGACGATGAATCCCATGGTGGCCGTAGAGGAGAGCAACCAGCTACAACACTTTCCAACGATCTCAAAAAATACGGCCTCGAACTTGGCCGGCTAAAGACAGGCACCCCTCCCAGAATTGCAGCAGATACCATCAACTTTTCGAAAACCCGCGTACAGCAGGGCAGCCCAGATCCTCTTTGGTTTAGCTTTGATCCACCATCGCCTACCGAATGGCACACGGGCATACCGGATCCCGTATATCCCAACATCTACCCAACGGACTGGCGAGTCCAAATGGCCTGTTACCAAGTCCATACAACACCCGTTACTCACGAGATCATAAGATCAAACTTGCATCGAGCACCTATTCATAACGGCTCTATAAAATCCTCAGGGCCCCGGTACTGTCCATCAATTGAAGACAAAGTTGTGCGATTTGCATCCAAAGACTCACATGGACTTTTTTTGGAGCCAGAAGGGTTTAGGACACGCGAGGTATACGTCCAAGGCGCTAACACCAGTCTTCCGGAAGACGTACAAGCCCAGATGATTCAATCTATTCCAGGCCTAGAAGACGCTGAAATCCTCAAACCCGGTTATGCCGTCGAGTATGACTTCGTCCATCCATGTCAGCTCCGCCGTTCATTGGAAGTGCGTACGGCAAGAAACTTGTTCCTTGCCGGTCAAATCAACGGAACAACCGGGTACGAAGAAGCCGCTGCCCAAGGAATTGTCGCAGGCATCAACGCCGCCCGGCATGCATGCAACGAAAGCGCTCTGGAACTTGAGAGATCCCAAGCTTATATAGGTGTGATGATCGATGACCTCATAACAAGCGACCTGACCGAACCATATCGTCTTCACACCTCTAGAGCTGAATATCGACTGCTTTTACGCCATGACAGTGCAGATCTTCGCTTAACAGAGCTAGGCCACAAACTAGGTCTCGCGTCAGATCGTAGAGTGCGGCAACTTAAGGAGCGCCAGAAAGATGTTACGGAGGCTCTTACATGGCTGGGGAATCTCCAGATACAACCAACCCAAGCCGTAGCCGACCAGCTAACCGCGGCGAACGTATCCCCCTTACGGCAAGCCGTGCCAGCCGTAAATCTGCTGGGCCGTCCTGGCGTGACATGTGAACTCATAGCGAGCCTCTCAGGAACCACCCCGCCTTCACCCTCTGCAGCGTCGCACATCGAGTTCGAAATTAAGTACGCGGGATATGTCCGTCAGCAAGAAGCACAGGTCAGAAACGCAGCTGCTATGGAAAACCATGTGATCCCAACCGATCTTCGCTTTGAAACTTTTCAAGCAATGCGCACTGAAGCCCGAGAACGGCTACAACGTTTTCAACCAACGACCGTAGGCCAAGCAGGGAGACTGGAAGGGGTCACTCCATCGGACATTGCCGCGCTACTTGTTTACCTAAAAAGAGAACAGAGTGCTGCAGCAAATCCGGTCTAACCGATTGAATCAGGAATTGTCAGGTTTTCGTCTGAGCCCTAACAAGAAGGCCCGTATCGATAGATCAGGCCTCCGAACCTGACTCAGCTACCGCAGTCTTTCCAGCATCACTGTCGCCTTCCCGACCATCTGCCAAACGAGCCACCCGAAGTAACATTTCACCAGCATCCATTCGCATCACAATCACACCTGCAGCAGCCCTCTTGAGCGGACGAATCGCAGCACATCCACACCTCATTACCTGGCCATCCGACGTAACAAAAGCGATCTCCTCATCTTTACTCAATAACGTCCGAGCATCTGCAACCTTTTTGTTCTTTTCGCCCAAATTGATGGCCTTCAAACCATGACCGCCACGACCCTGTGGTCGAAATTCGTTCACATCCATTTTTTTGCCATAACCACTCTCGGTTACCAACAAGACAAAGCCTTCGTCCGAGGTTAAATCCATCGCTACGACCTCATCGTTGTCTCCAACGCGAATCGCCCTCACTCCTCCACTCGTCCGACCACTAGCCCGAATGTCGTCAAGCTTGAAGCGAATCGACATTCCGTCGCGTGTAAAGAACATCACATGCGTCTCATCAGTCACAAGTCGAACCCAAGCCAACTCGTCGTCATCATCAACATCCATGGCCAGCAACCCGTTGCTCCGCACCGAGACAAATTGCGTCAACGCTGACCGCTTAACTTCACCGCGCCTGGTACCGAACACCAAATAGTCTCCAGCCTCAAAATTCGGAATCGCAAGAACAGCAGTAGCCCTCTCACCCTCCTCAACTGGCAGCAGATTGATCAGATTGTGTCCCTGCGCGTCACGCCCTTGTTCCGGCAACTCGTATGCCCGAACCCTGTAAACCTTTCCTTTGTTGGTAAAAAAGAGCAAATGGTCATGCGTGTTCGCCACAAGAAAATGCTCGATAATCCCCCCGGTCTTACTCCGAAAGCCACGAATCCCTTTTCCTCCACGACCCTGACGCCTATATGTGTTCGCCGGAATACGCTTTACATACCCGGCCGAAGACATCGTCACCAGACAATCTTCGTCAGCTACCAAGTCTTCTGCATTAAAGTCTCCCGCCGACCCCTTCCTAATCTCTGTTTTACGTTTGTCACCGAACTTTTCGGATACCTCACGTGTTTCGGTCCGAATAATCTCCAGGATTCGAGCTTCGTCAGCCAAGGTGGTCTTTAATTCCTTGATATTCGCCCGAACCGACTTGAGTTCCTCCAAGATTTGGTCACGCTCCAAACGCACAAGCCGGCGAAGCTGCATATCCAGAATGGCGTTCGCTTGTATCTCAGTGAGCCCAAACCCCTGCATCAATTCATTCCGAGCCGACTCAGTGTCTTCGGCCGCACGAATAACTTTAATCACATCATCAATCTTCTCGAGCGCTATGGCGTAGCCCTCAAGTAGGTGTTCCCGAGCCTCCGCCTTCCGAAGATCGAACGCTGCACGACGACGCACAACGACCTGTCGGTGTTTCACGAACAGCTCAATAAGTCTACGTAGAGAAAGTTGCTCCGGCTGACCTACACCAGCATGCTCACCTTCAGCCGTTTCATCAGGAACTAAAGCCAGATTGTTGATGCTAAAAGTCGTTCGGAGTGCCGTATGTTTGAAGAGCCTATTCAGGACCTCCCAAGCCGTCCCATCATGACGATTACGCAACTCAATTACCACACGCATCCCGTGGCGATCTGATTCCTCCCTTATATCTCGAATGTCCTCAATAACCTTGTCACGTACTAGCGTCGCGATTCGTTCCACCAAGTTAGCCTTGTTAACCATGTAGGGCAGGTCATGGATAACCCACGCGTCGGTATTCCCACGGACCTCCTCCTTTTGCACATCGGCCAGAACGGTCACCCGTCCCCGTCCCTGCGTATACGCCTGCTCTAACCCATCGTCATAAACGATCCCGCCTGTCGGAAAATCTGGCCCTTTAACATGCCGCATCAGATCACGCGACGAAACCTCGGGATCATCAATGTATTGCTCGATCGCACTCCCAATTTCACGCAAGTTGTGCGGGGGCATACTTGTAGCCATCCCAACCGCAATGCCTGTCGCCCCATTAACCAACAGGTTAGGAATTACAGACGGCAAAACTTCCGGCATCTCTGCACTACCGTCAAAATTGTCCATAAAATCAACCGTGTCACGATCAATGTCGTCAAGCATTGCCGCGGAAAGCTGAGTCAAACGGGTTTCGGTGTACCGCATGGCCGCCGCAGGATCCCCGTCCACAGATCCGAAGTTCCCCTGGCCATCAACCAAGCAATAACGCAAAGAAAAATCTTGCGCCATGCGCACAAGCGCGTCATAAAGCGCCTGATCACCGTGGGGATGATATTTACCCATCGTGTCCCCAACAATACGAGCCGATTTTTTATAGGCAGAGTTTGGGCCCCCTCCCAATTCATCCATCGAGTACAGGAGGCGACGCTGGACGGGCTTCAGACCATCACGCACATCTGGAATAGCACGAGACACTATCGTGCTCATCGCATAGTCGATATACGACGTTTCCATTTCCTTCGCGATATCTATGGATTCGATATCAACGGATTCAGCGGGATGTTCGTCCACCCGAGGCTCCTTTCAACTCTAGAGTTCTGACCGGGAAACTTGAGCATCACCATGGGATCCACCATGTTTTTCAACAAGATGGATATCCACAATCCGCATGTCCCGATCAACAGACTTACACATGTCGTAAACCGTTAATGCCGCAACGGATACCGCTGTCAAAGCTTCCATTTCTACACCGGTACGACCTACCGTTCGAACGCTCGCCTCAATCACAATGGATTCGTCGCCTTCCGGACACAAGCTCACCTGCACACCTGAAATTGGCAACGGATGGCACAACGGAATGAGATCGGCTGTGCGCTTGGCTGCCATAATCCCGGCCAATCGCGCAACGCCCAGCACATCACCTTTCCGCAACGTGGTATCTGTACCCGAAAGCTGGTCCCGAACCATCGTTAACGTCAAAGGGTTTACCATTACGCGACCACGGGCAACGGCGCGGCGATCCGACTCGGACTTGCTGGTGACATCAACCATCCGTGCAGATCCGTCGGCATCAAAATGTGAGAGTTGTGCTGTACCCGAGACGTTTTCTCCGAAGGTTTTTTTGGTTCGACAACTAAGTCTTAAGTTTACCGTGTACCGCCCCTCAACGAAGCGATCATGGTAAGGAGAACCAGCACTTCAAATCACTCATGGTTGTTGGGCTGCCCAACTAAGTAATTGCTGTGCTTAAACCGATCCCAGCATTTAATCCCATCCTACCCATCGATCACCACCGGTAATCAACTACATTTTCTGGCATTATCCAGAGTATTCATGAAACACTCTTCGTCCGCCTCACGTTCAAAACACCCCAAACAAGAGATTAACCATAGCGCCTCGACAACGTCAGGAGGCGGCTGCACCGTGGTGGGATTCGCGCTCGTGTCCACCGTGTTTGTCGTGGTGCTCATTATTGTTCTTACCTCACTTGGCGATAGCATCGGCCAAGGCTTACAGGGCCTTGTCGATCAACTGCCGGTAGGTGTCTAGTCCCCGAGATAAACACCTGTGACTCCTGAACCAGAAGAATCAATACCTCCCGAGTACCTAAAACGCCTCACCACTAAAGGCCGTCGGGTCCTCTGGAAAGCAGAAGTTGAAGCCGCAATGCTTGGACATTCAACAATTGCGCCCGAACACATTCTGATCGCAATTCTTCGATCGCCCCAGACAGCCGGGGCACGGGTTCTGAAGGAGTGTCGAATTGATCTGGATGCCTTACAAGAATCCTTGTTGGATGCCATCACTCCTGGAGAGAGCAGTAGCACGGGACCACGCCCCCTATCCACACAGGGCAAGAACGTCTTGCGGGCTTCTTCGCTAGCGGCAGAAAAAATGGGGGTCCGCTTTATTGGTACGGAACATCTTCTACTCGGTGTACTCGCCAACGGTAGTTCCTTAACCAAAGGCTCTCGAAACGCAACTCTCGTTAATTTTTTCAACACGAGTAGGATCGCCATGATTCGGCATCGAGTTGAATCGGCGTATCGACCCGAAAAACCCACTGCTGACCGCAGCACCCATCGCAGTCGGCGACGCAGACTGAGCAAGAATCGAAAACGCAAACGCGACCCACTCGCCATGTTCGGAAACGACCTTACGGCAGCAGCGCGTGAAGAAAATCTAGACCCTGTTGTTGGCCGTCATTCCGAGACCAACCGAGTTATCGAAATACTTCTTCGTCGACGGAAAAATAATCCCATACTGGTCGGAGATGCAGGCGTTGGAAAAACTGCTGTTGTTGAAGGATTAGCCCACCGAATAGCTAACGGCAACGTTCCCCGAGAAATAGCTAACCACCGTCTAATTTCAATTGATTTAACGGCGATGCTTGCCGGAACAAAATACCGAGGAGATTTTGAGGAGCGATGCCGCAACCTTATTAAGGAAGTTCGCTCCCAAAACGACGTTGTTCTCTTTATTGATGAAGTACATACATTGGTAGGAGCAGGTGGGGCTTCCGGTTCTCTTGATGCCTCCAACATGTTCAAGAGTCATCTTGCTCGCGGCGAAATCCAATTAATCGGAGCAACGACGTGGCGCGAATACCGGCAGCGAATCGTTACTGACAAGAGCCTGACTCGGCGCCTTCAACCGGTTGAAGTTGACGAACCTAACACTGACGACGCTGTCGAAATCCTGCAAGCATTGAGGCCGGTTTACGAGTCATATCACAACGTAAAAATAACTGACGATAGCCTTAGGTCTGCCGTCCACCTATCCCAACGGTTCTTAATATCCCGGCATTTACCCGACAAAGCTATAGATCTTGTTGATGAAGCATCCGCAATGGCAAAGGTTGCACTTTTAACCCCTCCAACTCGAATTCTGGAACTCGAACGTCGTCTTCGAGAACTAAAACATCAGCCTCCTGAAACCCAAGACGTGGACAACACCACGATCGGTGACAGCACCGATATTTCCGAGAAGGAACCACGCAACGCAGATCGAGATCCACCACTTCAACCCAAATCTTCTACACCAACAGAAAACATCCAACACGCCAAGCAGAAGATTTCCAGAGAGCTCCACGACGAGCGGGCAGCGTGGCGTGAAGAAATCAAGAATTCTCAACCGATAATTGGTCCAGAGGACATAGGCAAGATACTTTCCTCTTGGACCAGTGTTCCTCTTACCTCCCTTGAACACCGAGAAACGGAAAGGTTCTTAACAACCGAAGAACAGCTTAAAAAGCGTATCGTTGGGCAAGACAAAGTCCTAGCGGAATTAGGAAAATCACTTCGCCGTGCCATGGTCGGCATGCGTGACTTTCGTAGGCCGATAGGATCATTTCTCTTCCTAGGCGAAAGTGGTGTCGGAAAAACGGAAACGGCAATGGGGCTCGCAGAGTTCGTAACCGGAGATACTAAAAACATCGTCCGGGTCGACATGTCTGAGATGTCAGAATCGCACAATGTATCTCGGCTCATCGGATCTCCACCCGGATATGTGGGTTATGAAGATGCCGGCCATCTAGGAGAAGCCGTCCGACGTAATCCGTTCTCTGTGGTCCTGTTTGACGACATCGATAAAGCGCATCCACAAACGTTGCATGTACTGCTTCAAATATTGGAAGACGGCCGTATGAAAGACGCCAATGGCCGAGATGTGGATTTTCGAAACACTATTGTTGTACTGACATCAAACTTTGGGGTTGAGTACGCCTTGGGACCCAACATCGGATTTCTCGAAAGGTCCGAATACGCTAGAAAAAGCGCTTTGTACGAAGAACGAATGCGCCAGCACGCGGTTAAACACATGTCTAGCCCTCTAGTAAACCGTCTCGATCGAATATTAGTTTTCGCTCCGCTTGAGGAGGAATATATTCGCGAAATCGCACGGAGATCCTTGTCAGACGCCACCATCCGAGCTCAACGTCTTAACGTACTTTTGCACATCTCGTCCGAAGCATTGGATGCAATTGTCACCATGACCATCAATAGGAATTCGGGAGCTCGGCCTGTAGCGCGCCTAATAAACAAATACGTGGACGACCAGCTAGCAAACATCCTCTACAAATCAAAAATAGAAGGACGAGAATTCGAACTCCAAGTTATCGAGGGGCGACCTGAAATCGTCGAAGTCTCAACACCTGTCGTATAAAAGCACCAGGGAACAGGCGTGTGTGTAGACACCTTACCGGACCGGCCAGAAAGAAAAATGGTCAGCATCGAAATTAAATCTCAAACTTGCTTCGCTTCAAGGAAGACCGATAAAACGAAACATTTAGTCCCCACCTGGGCCTAACGAGCGCTAATATGCTCCGCAGGTCCTGACCCGGGCAGGCCGGTCTTTAGGCATCTTAGGCTGCACATCCATAACCGCTCTTGAAGCCAAAAAGTATGAAATCACGACCTCACATACCAGTTGATCTCTGGAATACATGTCGCAAGTGCGGGGCCATGCAGTATCGGCCTGAGTTTGAAGCTGCCCTCCGTGTATGTCCGACTTGTAACTACCACGATCGAATGGACGCGGCTGAACGTATTGCTCTTTTGCTCGACGACCCTAAATCCTTCGTGGAGATCGACGCCGACATCACAGCTGCTGACCCCATCGAATTTGTTCGGCCAAGCGGCTCCTACGTCGATCGAGTCGGCAAAGCACGGGCGCTCACAAATCGTAATGAGGCTATCGTATGCGGAACCGGATTACTAAACGAACGCAGGGTAGCCCTTGGTGTCATGGAATTTGGATTTATTGCCGGAAGCATGGGAAGCGCTACGGGAGAAAAAATAACGCGCCTCTTTGAGATGGCGCGTCGAGAACATCTACCCGTCGTAACAGTCACGTCTTCCGGTGGAGCCCGACAAGATGAAGGCCTATTTGCCCTAATGCAAATGGCCCGAACAACTGCAGCAGCTGCTCGACTTCGTGATGTACATATGCCCCATATCTGTGTGATGGCTGACCCGACACTTGCAGGTGTAACGGCAAGTTTTGCTTCAACCGCTGACATAATTATTGGCGAACCTGGGGCCACAATAAGATTCGCTGGTTCGAGAGTTGTTAAAGGTACTATCCGGCGACGTTCCGAGGTTGAAGATCACACCTCAGAATGGGTCCAACAGCATGGAATGCTCGATCTGGTCCTAGGTCGTCAAGAATTACGCGACACGCTATCCCAACTGATTACCCACTTGGCGCCAGTCGCCTCCTTCCACCACGTCAAGCCCACAACGCACCCGGCAACAGCACCAAAACCAAACTAGGCACAAAAACCCAAATGCTGGATTTTGAGGACGATTTAAACGAGATACGCGATCGGATTGAGCAACTAGGTCGTGAAGCCTTAGAGGATCCTGGCTCAGATGTAGCGCGGGAACTCGGGGTCCTTCGACTCGAACTTGAAGCTCGCACCGCCGATGTCTACTCAAGTCTGACCCCATGGCAACGAGTACAAGTGGCTCGCCATCCAGAACGTCCACATACGTTGGACTACATTGAGCGCATCTTCCCTGATTTCGTCGAACTTCATGGGGATCGCCGATTCGGGGACGATCCATCAGTGGTTGCTGGCCTAGCGTTATTCGACAACATCAGTGTGGTTGTCGTTGGACACCAAAAGGGACGTACCACTGCTGAAAATTTAGAGCGGAATTTTGGGATGGCTCGGCCTGAAGGGTTTAGAAAAGCACTACGACTTTTTGGCTTGGCAGAACAATTCAACCGGCCAGTGTTTACTTTTCTTGATACACCAGGAGCAAGTCCAACGGTGGAAGATGAAGAGCGTGGACAGTCATGGGCAATAGCCGAAAACATGGGCTTCCTAGCACGCTTACGGGTTCCAGTAATCACCACTGTGATCGGTGAAGGTGGAAGTGGAGGCGCCCTTGCGCTTGGAATAGGAGACCGAATTTTAATGTTAGAGCACTCGGTATACTCCGTAGCTTCGCCCGCGGCTGCAGCGGCTATCGTCTGGCGAGATTCAAAATATGCTGAAAAGGCTGCAGCCGCTCTACGACTCACTTCAGCTGATTTGCTACACGCCGGACTGATTGATCGTGTTGTCCCAGAACCTGAAGGAGGAGCACACCGAGACCATAACGCTGCTGCCGAAAACCTTGGTGAGGAGCTACGAACCACCCTTAAGGAACTTCGCAAACAAGATATTGATACGCTCGTTGAATCCCGTTATGCCAAGTTTCGTGAAATGGGCGAGTTTGCTCATCACGACACTTCCGCCACTGGCTAATAGTATTCCGCGTCTAAAAATCGTGGGGGCTAGAAACATACTCGGGTTGATTTCGGTTTTCGTG
The DNA here is from genome assembly GCA_964522375.1 of uncultured Chloroflexota bacterium. Taxonomy (GTDB): domain Bacteria; phylum Chloroflexota; class UBA11872; order UBA11872; family UBA11872; genus UBA11872. The sequence goes on along the minus strand of CAZFVB010000001.1, from coordinate 80,385 downwards.
GGGTGGGTAACGGCGATTGGGCCCCTTCGGGCGGCCGATATTCGACATCGAGCCATTACGCTCCCCCTTGCATCGCTGCCAAAAAGTCTGGATGAACTGAAGATAACGCTGATCTCAGACTTGCATGTCAAGAGCCACCGTGATCCAACCCTGTCAACACTCGACAGCCTGGCGGGAACAAGACCAGATCTTCTAGTTGTGGCTGGAGATCTCGTGGAAAAAGATGATTATGTTCCTGATGTGGCGAGAAGGCTAAAACGAATAAATGCGCGCTACGGAACGTTTGTAGTTTGGGGTAATCATGACGCCTTCGGTCCTCCTAAGAACCGGGAACCGAAATGGATTACCAGAGAAGCACGCCCCCTCGCGGCAATGGAGAGGGTTCTGGAAAACCATGAGATCCAAACTCTTACAAATAGGCTTGTTGGTCTGTCAGTCCGTGGAGCAAAGATACAAATAGTCGGTATTGGCGACACTCATGTGGGACTTGATGACCTTGACCAAGCTTTCGCCGAGGCCAACTCAGAAAAGTTCACCATCTTCATCTCGCACAACCCTGATGGGGCCTCGTTACTTGGAGAATTCAGGGCTGACGTAACGCTCAGTGGCCATACTCACGGAGGACAAATCGTACCCCCCATCGTCGGACCTTTGACCCTGAGAACTCGTTATCCGTTGCCAAAACCGTGTGGCCTAATGTACGTCGAAGGTCGGCCGCTAGTTATCTCAGCTGGCGTAGGCACAGTAGGCCTCCCATTTCGGGTCAACGCTCCAGCCGACATCACGGAACTCAGGATCGTTCAGCCCATCCACTAAACCCAAGCAGTAAAAGATCGACCCTGCTTATCTAAGCCGTCGCACGTGCTTCTACAAGCCCATGAAGTGAGTCGAACACAAATCGAAACAATTTCCACATGCCTGGAATATACGAGCCAAAGAGCACGGGCGGCGAAAGATCTGGAGCGACGAGCTCAGCATGCTGCACGACGTCGAGAATTTCCAAACGCGCACGTGGCGATCCTCCGACCATCTTAAACGTCCTACCCGACTCCTGTACCGGAACATACGGATCATTTCTATCGTGCAACAGAGAGATGGAAGCAGTGATTCGGTCGAGGTGATACTTGGGTGAAATCGACTCAAAAACACCGGGCATTAGCTCCCGTACTTTAGAGACTAAAGGTCTCACCGAATCGGGCTCACGATTTGTGAGCATGACGTACACGCTTCGGGCTTGCTCACCAAGACCTTGGGGATCGAACGTATGAATCGCCTCTGGATTGGGCTGGGAGGACGGCAAAGAAAAAATCCTGAATAGTTCGGAACGATCATCCGCATCTCGAACCTGCGAAACCAGCGTGTTCCGAGTAATAAGCCATACGTAATCATCAGGCTCATAGAATTCGTTTCCATTAGGGGTTCGAACTGTCTTTGTTGTCACAGCCTGAATCATCGCCTCCAATGAGAAATAAGAACCAACAGCCGCAACCATCTGCACTTCGTCCACGATCTCAGGATCAGCCGCAGCTACCATCGCTAGCGAGCCGCCCATGCTAAAGCCAACAAAACCGACCCTGTCCATGTCGACAGTTTTCCGCCCTTGAAGAATCTGAAATCCACGGACAAGCGCGCCTATGTCTTGTGGCAAGACCCGATAATTAGCGTAATCAAGAGCGTCGGGGACCAAAACGACAAATCCAGCTCGAGACAATCCGTCAGCAAGCTCGACCAACGCGGAATATTTCCTTCCCTCTGGTTCAACACCATTGACTAGAACCACAGCCGGAAGGCGATCGAAACCAACGGGCTCGTAAACATCAGCCTCTAGTTCGTAGCCATCACGCGTGATGTAGCCGATCGTGGTGACACGTGGAGCCGGGCCTAACTCAAGCACAGAACTCGGACTTCCCGGAACCACCTTGGCAAGGGCTGCCGCAACACGAACACCAAAACCCACTTGATCTCGAACAACCAAAACAAAACCCAAGAGGCCCAAGACAATGCCCGCTAGAACAAAAAACCTCGATAAACCCATCGTCACATCATCCAGCTAATAAGAAACGACGATGCAAACTGCCTTCATATTTCGACACTCAATCCTGTGAGGATGCTTCGCTAGGAACCAGCCGTAAATTCGTTCGCTCTATCTCAGTTTGTTCACGTCGATGCCGCGTCTCATTAATTACGTCCAGCATTTCAGGTATACCGCCCGCTTCAAAATAACTTGATGCATATCGAACGTCCGCGACTTCATCCTGCCTTACCACACGCTCCATAACCATTCGCGCGATCACCTTTGACGAAACCTCTGATTGCCCCCCTTCACCAATCGTATTTTCTATTTCGTTAACCACCGATTCCGCCCAGGCGCTCTCAATATCACGTTTGGCGCCTGCCACCATCACAGACCTATACAACTTTCCGCGATGGAATCTTTCACGTCTGCCATTAGCCTTTAGGACATGTACCTCCAGTCCGGCCAAACGCTCATGTGTTTCATAAACAAATCCACAGCCCCCACATTTACGACGTCGCTCCGTCCCACCTGCAATAGGCATTGTCTTTTCAACACGACTATCGTTCTCTAGGCATCTCGGACAGTTGAACACACCACGACGCTCGTATGTTGTGAAGCGATGGCCGCAATCCTGACATTTACGTCGACGCCTTATTGCATCAGCCGCTTCACGTGAATCAACAACCTGAAGGCTCGGTGATTCACAGGATGGACAACGCACTGCACATGCTCCCGGCTCGAAATCCAACAACAAACATGGGAATGCATACCACATATAGTGCTATAGCGACAGGGCATACGCACACTGCACAACAAATCTACTTTTCCTAACCACGAATAATTGGATGCATCGACGACTTGTTCAAACCCTGGTCTCAAGATCACAGCACAACACACAATACGCGCGTTGGCGCAAGACATAGCCAGATCAGCGTGCCACGATAGGCGGTGACGATAACTCCCGACCTATCAGAAAATGACTTCGATCTACGACCGACCACGACCACTCCAAGCAACGCGCCTGGATCACGTCGCAATAAATGTCAGTGACCTTTCTAAAAGCTGTTCGTTTTATACGCTGGCTCTCCGTCTATCCGAGGGTTCCCGATCACTGTTCAAACAAGTGTTAGTAGGACCCAACTTCTCTCTACACCTATTTCAGGCCCCTGAAAAACGCCCTGCAAATAGCGTTCGTGACTGGCGAAACCTTGGCATACAACACCTGGCCCTTACTGTTACGGACGATGAGCTTGAAAGGGCCATCGATGTTATCCGCCAACTGGACGTCGAAACCGACGGGCCAATTGACGATAGCAACGGTCGTTCTCTCTACTTCAGAGATCCGGACGGAAACGTGGTTGAACTACGCAGCCAAAGACAATAAGACCGTAATAGCTAGCTGAACATATAATTAGACGCAGAGTGCTGTTGCCTCTAACTAGGAGAGTGTTTGTGTACGCCGTCTTGATCGCCGGAGGTCGCGGCGAGCGCCTTAGACCTCTAACAGCAAACGTGCCCAAACCAATGGTCCCGGTCGCAGGGAAACCCATCATGCAGCACCAGATGGAATGGTATCTCGAACAAGGAGTGGACCACTTCGTAATCTCCTGTGGTTACTTGCACGAGGTTATCGAGGCCCATTTTGGCAACGGGTCTGACTTCGGGGCTCCAATAACTTATGCGATCGAACATTCCCCACTAGGTCGTGGTGGAGGACTACGCCAAGGCATGCAGCAGGTCCCGCGTGGCGACGAACTCGTGCTTGCCTCGAACGCTGACATCATTACTGAGCAAAATCTGGATTCGATGTTCACGCAACATCGAGCCGATGGGAACATGGCGACGATCCTGCTTGCCCCATACATCAGCCAATTTGGAATTGTGGAATTGGAAGGAAGAAAAGTTTCAAACTTTGCTACCAACCCGGTGCTTCCGCACTGGATCAATGGCGGAATTTACGTGCTTGACCGAGCATTTGAAGACCATCTACCCGAAATTGGTGACCACGAAGACAGTACCTTTCCAGACTTGGCGAGCAGAGGCCTCTTAGGAGCATTCAAGTCTGAAGCTCGATGGCGGGGGATGGATAGCGTGAAAGACCATGCGAACCTGGAAAAAGAACTTGCCGATCACCCGCTCAATTATGCAGGCAATTGAGCTTAAGCCAAACCAGGCGAACCCATGGCTTATCGAAAGCTCCAGAAACCACAAGAGCTACCGGCTCATAACCACGACCTGACACAGGTTAGCGAAACCTATCGGTTACAGGACCTGAATGGCCCTCCTAAAAACACTGGGTTTCAAGAGACTGGTTATGATCCCGCATCTTCCGTCTACGACATGGAATACGAAGAATGCACGGGTACGGAACTTGAATTCTGGGTGAACGAAAGCAAGAAATTTGGATCTAGACTTCTTGAGTTTGCCGTTGGAACCGGGCGTATCGCTATTCCTCTTGCTCGTCATGGCTTCCAAGTGGTTGGCGTCGACTCGTCCCAACGCATGCTTGATCAAGCCCACAGCAAGACGTCACTGTTACCGTCTCCAGTTCAGAAGCGTCTGAACTTCAAACACGGATCTATGGAACAGTGTCGAGTTGACCAAATATTCGATTTAGCGTTCGTTGGGTTCAACTCATACCTTCTGTTACCAGACAAAGAGTCAAGAATCGACACATTACGCAACGCGTCACGCCATGTGCGACCAGGAGGTGCAGTTGCTGTCGACGTGTTCGCAGCCGTCCCGCTCGATGCCGAACCTGATCATGAAGAAATAGAATTTCTCGAACGTGACCCGTCGACCGGCCTACGCGTCACCCGCGAACGTTTTTACTCTCATAACAGCGACCTCAATCGGGGACAAAGCACATTGGTTTATCGGTTTTACAAAAACCAAGTGATGGTTTGTGAACGTCGCTTGGGATACAGTCTGGCCCTCGTTTCACGTGAAGACATCGTTTCTGAATTTGCGGACGCAGGACTAGATGTCGACGGCATCTATGGATCGTACGAGCGAGAGCCATGGACGCCCAGTTCACAGATCCTTATTGTGGTAGGTAGGAGCGCCTCCGTTGACACATAGGCGCCACTCCCCCGAAAATTGGTCAGACCTGACTCCCACAGCAATGCTTTCTGGATAAGAACTACATGACGAAAGATTCCCCTAAACACATACGAGTTTCAGAGTTCCGATTCGAAATTCCACGACATTCGGGTGAAGGAAGCTTCACCATCCCACGTCACCAAATTGGCTGGGCTGAGCACTTCGTCGACGAATCTACCGGTGAGAAATACGAATTGGCGTACGTACTGGAACAACTGGAAGCACAAGGCTGGGACGTCCATGATCTCCTGAAAGGCAAAGGGGAGTTTCGAGAGACCGTTGATCGACTCCCATTGCCGTATGGCGGCCAATTTCGTCCAGGTGATCCCACGACACGAGACGCCTGAACGGCTAGCCCTCTGGAACACTAGCTACGCCAATAGCGTTAGACTCCGCTCCCGACTTAGCAGTCCTTAAGGCTTTTTCCATTGATTAGACTCGGCATAATCGGCGCAGGCAACATTTCCGCGGGCCATGTCAGACGCTTCCTGTCCATGCCCGACATTGATATCGTCGGTTTAGCCGACCCATCCGAAACAGCCGTCACCGCCCTTCGATCAAAAGTAGACGGCCTATCGACCACACAAACATATTCCCAATGGCAACAACTTCTCGAATCCGCTAGTCCAAACGCTGTTCTCGTCGCTACCCCCCACACACTGCACCACGAACACGTGATGGGCGCGCTGGATGCCAACGCTCATGTGCTCTGTGAAAAACCGTTGGCGCATTCCCCAGAACTCGCGAGTGAGATTGCAGAACATGCCGCAAAGCAAGCCAAACACGTGGTGGTTAGCTTTCAACGCCGATTTAGTCCCGGCTACAGATACATGCGCGCACAACTGGCTGGCGGAAAGCTCGGTGACGTGACCCACATTCAGGCAACGCAAGCTCAAGAATGGCTCCTGAACACTGAAGGCACATGGCGACAATCAATGGCTCTTGGTGGAGGGGGGCAACTCAGTGACTCCGGAAGTCACCTGATGGACATGCTGCTATGGACTACGGGCTTGCGTGTAACAGAGGTTGACGCCAGGACGCGTGAATATGGGAAAGAAGTGGAGGTTGACGGCGCAGCCACACTGCTCTTCGACAACGGATCAATCGGTACGCTCTCGATCATGGGCTCAGGGCACACGTTCTGGGAAAGGCTTTCCGTCACTGCTGAACATGGGTCGGTTCGTGCAGATTGGGCATCCGGGGGCGTCGAGTTGATCACGCAAGAAAGCGACGCACGAAAAGGCGAAACGCCAACCATTTCCGAAGTCACCAATCTTCCCGAGGGGACAAATCCAGACGCCCATTTCTTGGCAGTGGTAAACGGTAAGGCCGTGAATGAATCACCTCCAGAAGAAAGTGTGCATCTCCTACAAGTGATAGAAGCGATCCGCCAATCCTCAGCATCCGGCACACGCGAACAAATAAGTAACGCGTAATAAGCGTGCTCAATACTCTGCCGGGAATAGGGGCTACTTGGTGTCGTGCCACTGCACTGGCAACCCTGTTTATTGTCTTAACGATAACGCTCGGTGGAAGCAACGCCCCTGACATTCTCGTCGACTTCGACAAACCTTCGACGGGGCTGGCAAGAGAACTGGATTTTAAACTCGGAACCAATGAGATTTTCGATCTATATCGAGATGGCGGGATTGATCGAACAAGTCAACTTGGCTCGGACCTTGTCCGAGTATGGGTCGGTCACCGGTTCCTCGGAACGGCTGTTCAAAGCTCTACTACCAACGATATTGATTGGGAATTGCTGCACACGTTCGTCCAAAAAGTCCTCGACGCTGGTGCCGAACCCCTGATTAGCTTCGTTAGCCCACCACAGTGGATTGTTTCCACTAGCGGTGCTCCGAGTTCCCAGCACGAGAGCGAATCGCTAGATTCGATTGGCAACAGAGAATTTGGCGTTTACGTGGCAAACGCCATAGAACAACTAAAGAATAGATTTGGCGATGCCGCCTTGAGGTGGCCTTACCAGGTATGGAATGAGCCCAACAACCACCAGAATGCGGGGACTCGGTATGCGTGCGGTGAAGGATCAAACTATTCCGCAATATACTCAGCGACCAGGACAGCTGTAGATGCCCGGTTTGGCCGTAGCGTGATCTCACTTGGTGGCCCCTCCCTTGACGCAATTGACTCTGGAGCTACGAGGAACCCGTCTGGAACTTACGTCTGTGGGACTGCGTCAGACCTTGATTGGGAAGCCTACCTTCGAGCAGTTGACGGTGAAGTAGCCCCAGACTTTTTAAGTTGGCACTGGTACGGCATGTTCCAAATAGGTGAAACAACGCCGCATGATGTACTCACTAACAGACTTAACTGGTTTGAAGATCGCGTATACGTCACGACAAAGATTGCCAACGGCAGGCCGAACTACATAGAGGAGATCAACCTCAATGGTGATCTCGCAGTCGATCCGCTACTCGACGCACCAGTAAATGGAGCCTTTCTAACATCAGCAACATTTCGTGCCGTACGCCAGGGAGCAAGTGGCTTACTGGTTTACAAGGGCACCCGTGATCCGTCAGGACTCTCTCCGCGCGGAGAGCCGGATTTTGGACTCTGGTCAAGCTCTCTTACCGACAAACCAGGCCCCGTATTCCAAGCTCTCCAGCTTGTCCGGCGCTTTGTCGGCGGAACCGGACAACTCGCCCGCGTCGTAATTCACACCGATGACCTCGATGCGCTCGCGATTCGCTCACATTCTGGACCCAGGCTCGCTGTCGTGAACCTTGCTGATGCGCCCCGGACAATTCGAATCACAGGTGTAGCTCCCGGCCAATACATCAGCACCAGCGCCAGCACACCATGGAAAAAAGGATGGTTCAATGGAACTGACATACCACTACCTGCCTACGGGCTGGTTGTGATTGCTGACCCCATACGTGGATTACCGTCGCTTCCGACGACGGAACGCGGCGTAAGCACGTACAGCTCGTCATGTGCTCAATGCCATGGACATCTCGTTGCAACCGCCAATACACCAAATCTACTAGGGAAAACTCGCACAAATATTGACGTGTCACATGCGCGTAATATCCCGTTGCAAGAACGTATCGACATTGCCAACGCGCTGAGTTCCCGCCCTCATCAAAAACAACATATTGTTGGTAGTGTTCGCATCAAGTCAGGCGCACCAGCACAACGAGCTCTTGTCATAGCCACCGGATCCGGCTCAGCAACATCCGCATGGACAGATAGCAGCGGTGCATTCTCAATGAAAATCCCTGATCCGTTCGCAGCCCCAACATCGGAACCTGTCCAGCTAATTGCAATCCATCCTGATCTTGGTTCTTCACTTGCACCCGTGCGTACACACGAGAGCAAGACACACACACGTCTCGAATTCATCCTTGATGAGGCCCCTGGCACCACCGAACGACCATTGGTGGCCTCTGCTTTTGTAGTAGAAGAGGGGCAAGACGTTGTTCGAATAGGGGCCGGAACAGCCGGAACAAACCTCACGGTATGGGCTATCGATATACACACCGGCATAGCCCACAAGCTACATGAAGACCGAACGCATGCCTTTGGTCTTCACCAAGCACTTGTGAGAAAAGACAGCTCAGAAATATCGAACACATCATGGGTAATCGTTGCCATAAACCCATCGGGTGTATCTTCCGAATTTGTCCGGATCAAATCTCCTTCTTAAGACGAAATCAAACCAACCTAGGTGCTCACAACAAAAGAGGCTAAGAGCTACGTCTTTCCGAGATCATCAAGATCCAGCTCATTGATGAATTCTCTAAACACGCCTAGTTTTTCCTCGGGCACAACCTCATCCTCATCAGGATTACCCGCCTCACCATCCTGATCCGGCTCGAATCCTGCCTGATCAAGAACTTCAGGGTGCACAAGGATCGGCACGTCCGCACGAATGGCCAGCGCCACAGCATCGCTCGGACGGGCATCTAATTCATACGGAACCCCATTGATATCCAGAAAAATAGTCGCGAAGTATGTCGTGTCCACCAACTCCGTAATTGCCACACGCACCACCGATCCCCCCAAATCTTCAACCATTTTGTTAAGAAGGTCGTGAGTTAGCGGTCTGGGCACTTCTTGATTTTGCAGTCTCACAGCTATCGCATCCGCCTCACCGTTTCCAATAACGAGCGCAAGATATCTTGGGCCATCTTGCTCGCGGAGTAACATCACGCGGCTCGGATTGATGAGATTCACACGAATACTGTCAACGATCATTGAAATCATCCAGTGATCTCATCCAAACCGAACTCTGTGTGAAGAGCCACAGCCGCCTGAGCCACATCGTCCTTGTCTACGAGGCAAGTTATTCGGATCTCGCTAGTAGTGATGCTCACAATATTTATTCCAGCGCTCGCAAGCGACCCGAACATTCGCGCTGCAATTCCTGGAGTGCTCTGAATACCCACACCCACAATACTGACCTTGCCAAGTTGCGCTGACGAGACAACATCATGTGCACCAATTTCAGCTGCTATGGGTTTTACAAGATCCAGAGTCACATCAAGATCGTTTTCAGAGACGGTAAATGAAATATCGGTAGTTCCACCATCTGAAACATTTTGAACTATGACGTCAATGTTTATATGCCGAGCAGCCAACGGCTCAAACACCGCCTTAGCTAGTCCCGGCCTATCGCTCACACCTCGAACCGTCACACGGGCAACATCCATGTCGTGGGCAATTGCTCGAACACGTTGCATTGTTTCGATTTGTATTGCCGACTCTTCCACGATCTCCGTCCCTACGCTATCGCTGAAGCTCGACCGTACCATCACTGGCAGCGAAAAGTGTTCCGCTATCTCAACGGCACGGGGGTGCATAACTCGTGCCCCTAGCTTAGCCATTTCAAGCATTTCTTCATAAACAATGACATCAAGCTTCTGCGCACAGGACACAATGCGTGGATCAGCCGTGAAGATCCCTTCCACATCGGTGTAAATTTCACACTTGTCAGCACCCAACGCCACCGCAACCGCAACTGCTGAAGTATCAGAGGTGCCTCGAGCTAATGTAACAAGGTCACCATCAAGCCCGAGACCCTGAAAACCTGCTACCACGGGTACTCGGCCCGCCTCAATTTCCTGTAGCAGTCTTGCGGGAATGATCTCAGTTATTCGTGCACGGCCATACCGGCCATCAGTTCGAATACCCGCCTGTGGCCCGGATAGCGCTACGGCATCTTGACCAAGCTCATTGAGCGTCATCGACATTAGTGCAGCTGAAACTAGCTCACCTGTCGAAAGGAGAACATCCATCTCTCTCTCAGGTGGACGCGCGCTTATACGACCTGCGGCCTCGGTTAAATCATCAGTGGTGTCCCCCATCGCCGAAACAACCACGGCCAGCCTATCGCCGACACTCAGCGAGTCATGAATCCGATCCGCGACAGCACGGATTCGCTCGCGTGTCGCGAGTGAGGACCCACCAAACTTTTGGACAATAAGTGTCACCGAACACCAACAGCATGAATAGATCGATGCGATGCTAGCAACCAAAACCCATTACCTGTGAAGTAAGCAGCAAACAAACACACCAACCGGTGCTTAACCAACTGTTTTAGTAGCGGATTTTTCCTCGATCAACTGGGAGGCTAGCTTAAGAATTCGACCCTGATACACAGAAAGCGACCACGTCGATGCCCGTTCTTGCGCCCGGGATGCAATTAATTCCCGTTCTCGCCCGTTACGAATGAGACTTAAAGTCCAACGACTGAGTTCGTCGAGAGAACGCCATCGGAATCCACTATGTCCATGCTCAACAATCTCTCGCAAGCCTCCACCGTCATATACCACTGGCGCAGCCCCAGCAGCCATTAACTCTGCAATAGCCATGCCAAAATGCTCAAATCTTTCCGGATGTCTGCGCTTCGATTCTCCGTAGCCAGCAGCATGCCAACCTATAGCTGCTCGCCCTCGAAGATCGCTCACCAATTCCTCACCAGCATCCGGGAAAATGTCGATCGGCATCCCACGAGCAGCTGCCTGAACTTGTTCAAGGTACGTCTTGTCCAAAGATCGATGTCCCACGCCTCCTACGAGCGCTAGTCGCCACCCCACCAATCCTTCAGCACATAACTGCCGAAAGACTTGGACCATTTCGAGGTGTTTCTTGTTATGGCCACCTGCAAAAAACCTTCCGATAGACACGATTAACGGATCCTTGATCCCAACACTTCCCGGCCCAGTAATCACCGGCGGCTCAATAACAGGCCCTGTTATTCCCCACCGACGTTTTAGCCAATCCGCCGTGTAATGAGAGTTGGGCGTGACAACGCCATAAGAAGCCAAGGCCTGTCTGTAGCGATCGAAACTGTCGTCAAAAGACCAAGCACCAAGCGATGGAGCAATACGACGCGTTAATCGATGGAAGCCTGATCGAAGAGGCCTACCTCTTTCCTCTATAGATCCCAGAGCGACTCCGAGTCGGCGACTCTCTCCTGATGACGGTGAAACACATGCCTCAGATTTCACGATTACCCCATCGTCATCTGGCACCGAAACCCAGGGACTCGGAGAAAAATCCCCGGCTTCTCCAGCCTCACCTTCTGCAAGAGTTTCTGCGTGAGTTGAAGTAATCGTATATGCCCGACTATCGGGGCCCATCGCGCTTACCCAGAATCTGACTTGGCTTCCTGCACGAACAGCAACATGGCCGCTCCCATCCGACTGCCGGTATCGGCCGGCACCATTATGTTCTGACCCGTACCAACCCGTAGATTCTTGGGCAGCCCCGATAGCCAAACCCAACCGACGTACCCAACCTCCTACGACTCTTATCTGCCACTCTGGAACCCGGGCAGGAAAGTAGACGAATCGAACCGACGGCACCCCTTCACCTCGAACCAAGCTGTGGTGCGTACCATTTACAAATAATTGGCAGTTAGAGCCAAGATCTTCCACACCAAGATGAGGTTTTTCAGCAACACGTCGATACTCAATCCCGTCAAGATCAACTCCAGCCCGCTCTGTAACCGACGACCACTCGATGGATCGATGTGACACAACAGTCACCAATCCTATTTCTCGCAACGCGCCTGCGGCAGCAAGCACTTGCCGCTCACCACCACCGAGCGTCTCTAACCAGCCATCAAACACCGTAATATTCACGTCAAATCACCGTGCGATACAGGGTCCGGTCATGAAATAGCCAGCCGACGCCCGTAAAGGAAACATCTGTGATGCTCTCCGCTTTTCGAAGCAACATTTGTCGCACGTGATACATCTCTCCAAACGAACAAAGAAACCCAGACCATCAACTAACCAAACAAAGTCTGCACTTTAATATCACCCGATTAATGCTCAAAAACATCTGGGCAACAGCTTGAACCACACTAGGATTTCTAGAGAACCCATAGACAAATCAGCAGAAAATCAGATTTCATCCGTAGCGCCTTCGCCACAGATTCCATCGCACCAACATAGCCTCTCCAAGCATCAGCATCGCATCTTGAAACGGGCGGACTTTGCTCACAGCAACATGTCGCCACTCCACCGGGATTTCCACAATAGATCTATCTAAAACACGAGCTATGGCCAATACCTCGACATCAAAAGCCGTTACTCGACTATTCTCAATCGAGTCAGCATCTGGGGGATATAGAAGCACACGGTTAAATATGTCCTCCGCCGAATCATCAGAAAAACCCTTAAGCCCACACTGAGTATCACGAATCCCTTGAACAGCAATTACAGCCACAAGTCGATTGAACAACCGGCCCATCAAATGACGAAGCCAGGGCTCACCACGACGCTGCGCCCCCTCAATCTCACGTGAACCGATCACGACATCAGCGCCTCGACGGATTTCTTCTACAACCCGATCTACATAACCCATAGGAATCGCAAGATCCGCATCCATAAAAACCCGAACCGCACCTTTTGCGCTCAAGATCCCCTTGGCCACTGCTGATCCTTTTCCACGATGCGGCATCGAAACAACGATCGGAAGCACTGAAGTCTCACGTGATGCAACGCCCGCCGCCCAGGATTCTGCAACCCGTAACGTGCCATCTCGAGACCCATCATCAACCACGACCACCTCGACCAGTCCCGTCCCGTCCGACGCCCATGCCTCCACAGCCTGAAGCGTCTTTCCGAGTCGGTTCTCTTCGTTGTATGCAGGAATGACGACTGACAATTTGACCGGGGTACTCATGTGCACCATAAAAAGTTACGTGAACAATTCACGTGAAAGAACCCAACGGTTGTCGATGAGATAGCACTAGAGCTTGTGACACATCACTCGCCAATATTCCCTCGCAACGGTTGGGGCAGTCCACCGCCGACAAGTTCCCGTAACCGATCACGATTCCAGCTAATACGTTCTCGTGCGCGCGTCGCTTCATCGACCACCAGCGCAGGGGCGGTGCCTCCGTATGAAGAGCGTCGATCAACGATCCCTCGTAAATCCAGCCGGTTTCTTATTTCGCCCGGAAGCCTCGAATCTACGTCAGAAAAATCCGAATCGTCCAAGCCTGCCAAGGAAACATTCTTCGATTCGGCCAACCTAACCAGCCGTCCTGCAGCAGCATGCGCGTCACGAAATGGAAGGCCCAATTCACTAAGATAATCAGCGATCTCAATGGCTTCGGGATATCCCTGACGGGCCAAGTCGGCCATGCGCGCACGATCAACCGTGGCTGTCGCTATCGCACCCGTAATCGCAGAAAGTCCAACCAGAAGGTCGTCCTCGACACCGAATACAGCGCGTTTGTCCTCCTGCAAATCAAGGCCATAGGCAAGAGGCACCCCCTTAAGTGTCGCCTGCCATCCAACTGCAACGCCCAAAACCGAAGCAGCCCGAGCACGGGTTAGCTCCGCAATATCCGGATTCTGTTTTTGCGGAAGCATGCTGCTTCCTGTTGAATAGGCCTCGTCAAATCGTATGAGCTGATACCCAGGTGAAGCCCAAACCACTAGGTCCTCTGACCACCGTGACAGATGCCCTGCCAGGCCAGCACAAGCGTTAAGAATGCCCGTAACAAAATCGCGATCCGCCACGGCATCAAGACTGTTTCGGGAAATCTGACTAAAACCCAGCTCTTCAGCAACGCCCTCACGGTCGATGTCATAGGGAACACCAGATAACGCTCCAGAACCGAGCGGACATACATCAGCCGACGAAAAAGCCCGAATCACTTCCGACAAATCACGCTCATGCATTTCAGTTAGCGCTAAAAAATAGTGGCCAAGCGTGATGGGCTGAGCAACCTGCAAATGAGTAAAACCAGGAGCAACTGTTTCCGCCTCCTCCGCCGCACGAGTTACCAGGACCTCCATAAGATCCAGAAGAGCATCAGCAAGGCGAAGGCTAAAGCCCTTGCAGTAGAGTCGAAAATCTGTCGCCACTTGATCATTACGGCTTCGCGCAAAATGAAGTCGACGCCCGTCCTCTCCTATGCGCTCAGTCAATTCCCTCTCGACAAAACTATGAATGTCCTCATCGTCGGTAAGAGGAGGACCACCCGCTGCCACAAGCTCGTCGAGCAAACCATCAAGTCCGCCGATAATTGCGCGAACGCTATCTTTGGGAAGCAAGCCAGAGCGACCAAGCATCGCCGCATGAGCCCGACTGGCCACAATATCTTCCCGGTACATTCGCCGGTCGATAGGAAACGAGCGGGTAAATGCTCGCGCACGATCAGCCGGGGCTTTGTCGAAACGTCCACCCCACATTTGGTTCTTGTTATCTCCTCATCCGATAGAACAGAGTACCGCTACACACCACGAGCCACATCAATCGCGTCAAGCCCTTGTTCAAGTTCGTCGCGTGTGACAGTAAGCGGCGGAACAATTCGGAGAGTCGCGGCTCCCGCCTTGATAAGAAGCAAACCGTTGTCGCGGGCCCTAGACACAACCTGATCCGCCGCATCCTCTGATTCCATGTCAAAGCCGATCATTAGGCCGAGGCCACGAACATCCGTGATACCCAATCCATTAGAAGCACTCGTGCGGAGTCTAGACATCACGTATTCACCCTTGGCTACAACATCCTGAAGAAAGCTGTTATCCGTGACTCGATCAAGAACCACGCGGGCCGCAGCACACGCCACAGGATTTCCACCAAAAGTTGATCCATGATCGCCAGGGACCAAAACACTTGCAGCTTCGGAGCTCAAGACAGCCCCAATAGGGAGACCACCACCCAGCCCCTTCGCCAAGGCAATCACATCCGGCACCACGTCGAACTGTTCATATGCGAACAAGCGCCCGGTCCGCCCAACACCAGTCTGAACTTCATCAAAAACCAGCAAGACGCCCTCGGCATCACAGAGACGTCGCAAACCCCGAATGTAGTCCACATCTGCCGGCCACATCCCACCCTCACCTTGCATCGGTTCCACCATAACCGCCGCGGTTTTGTCCGAGATGGAATCTTCGATGGCACCGAGATCGTTGAACGGTACTTGAGAGAAACCGTCCGGCATCGGCGCAAATGGTTCCTGATACGCAACCGTGCCGGTCGCAGCCGTTGTGGCGAGTGTTCGACCATGAAACGAATGGTCCGTCGTTATGACCTCGTAAGCACCTGCCCTATTCGCTTTCCCCCACTTACGAGCAATCTTGATGCACGTCTCTCCAGCTTCCCCACCGCTGTTCACAAAGAACACTCGGTCAAGATCAGAGTTTTCGACCAGACGCTGGGCTACTTCAAGCTGCGGCATCGTATAGAAAAGATTTGAGGTGTGAGCAAGGGTTTCGACCTGTTGACTTACAGCACGACACAACTCCGGATCGCCGTGTCCAAGTGTTGTGACAGCGATACCTGCAGCAAAATCCAGATAGGACTTTCCTTCATCGTCCCAAACCCGTGTGCCTTGGCCACGGACAAGCGTAACGGGCAACCGGCGAAAAGCCGGGTGGTAATAACGACCCTCTAGAGCCTTCCAGTCCATCGTTTCGTCCATCGCCGTGGCTGGGACGACCGGATGCCGTCCGAACCAAATTATAGAGGGACGTGGTCGCTCATTCGCGTTCCGTAGCCATCAGAACTCATTGCACGACGCAGCGCATGTGGTCGAGCCCCATTAACGATGCATACAAAACGAACCTCTGAAAGCAACCTCAGCGCAGCTCTCACCTTTGGCACCATGCCACCAGAGACCACGCCGCTTCGGACCATCGCCCGTGCTGTGATTGGATCGAGATCACCGACAACCTTTCCAGCTTTATTTCGCACCCCATCCACATCTGTAAGGAAAATCAGCGCCCTGGCTTGAGTCGCGCAAGCAATTGCCGCAGCAATGTCGTCACCATTAACGTTATAGATTTGCCCGTTGCCATCAACACCCAGCGGCGACACAACCGGCACGTGGCCAGCCGCCGTCAAGTCTTCAAGAATTCTCGTATTGACGGACCTAACTCGACCAACCCATCCGAGCGCAGGCGAAGCACGACGAACCCTCACAAGACCACCATCAGGCCCGCTAAGCCCCACAGCTGACACGCCCGCACGTTGCAGCACTCCAACAATTGCAGGAGCAACAATGCCGCGAAACACGAGCACTGCATCGTCCCGCGTTTGGTCATCGGTCACACGGAGGCCGTCGTGCCACACCGTTCGTTTTCTTCTCGACTTTCTCCACTTGGTGAGCTCGTCCCCACCGCCATGCGCGACTACGACACGTATTCCGGCATTCACCAACTCACGAATATCAGCGGCAAGCCGACCCGACGCAATATCAGCCGTCCCACCGACCTTGACGATGACAAACTCACCTGAGGCCCCATCAAGCACCCCGCGCTTGCCAGAACCATCTCCAAGAACGTTCAGGTCATGTACTCCGAATTGATAGCAACGTACTCGGCGGACAAATCACCACCCCAAGCCGTCGCGACAGCTTCACCACGATTCAGTGACACACCAATTTGAACATCCGTCTCTCGAAAATGTGCAGCGACCAAGGCTTCCTCATATTCCGTGGGCTCACCTACCGCCACGACTTGGATATCGCCAATTGATATATCTATCTTGTCGGGATCAAAGTCCACTCCGCTGTTGCCAAGGGCCATCACAACACGACCCCAGTTAGGATCGCCGCCATGGATCGCCGTCTTCACCAGATTTGAAGACGTAACCTGTCGAGCCGCCTGTCGAGCCGCCTCTACATCGGGTGCTCCTGACACCTTCACCTCTATCACCCGAGTAACACCTTCGCCACCACGGACTAATTCACGTGCCAACCACCGGCAGACAGCAAACAACCCGCCAGCAAACAGTCGTGCATCACGATCGTCGCTATCAGCCAACCCAACACGGCTTTCACCATTAGCCAGAAACAATGCGGTATCGCTCGTTGACTGATCACCGTCAACACTTATCGAGTTAAAGGACCCAGCAACTGCCGATCGAAATAGTTCCCGTGCATACGCGTCTGACAGCTCAGCATCAGTGGTCAGAAAGGCAAACATTGTCGCCATATTGGGATGCACCATGCCGGCCCCCTTGGCAACACCACCAATATGAATAACTCCGGTGGATAGCGGAACCTCAATCGCAACCGCCTTCGGCCCTGCATCTGTCGTCAACATGCCATGCGCGACCGCATCACCACCGTCACGTGTCAGTTCCAGAGACTCAATTCCAGCGAACACCTTGGCCATCGGCAATCGAAAACCAATGACACCAGTAGATGCAACCAGAATCTCAGCCTGTGGCACATCAAATTTCTGGGCGAATGCATCAATAAAGGCCAAAGCATCCTCGTAGCCACCATCACCTGTATATGTATTGGCGTTTCCACTGTTAAAAACCACACCACGAATAGGCCCAGCCGCTATACGGTCTCGATCGATATCAACCGACGCACCACGAACTCGATTCGTCGTAAAAGTTGCAGTTGATACGCACGGCGTTCGAGTACTCAAAATCGCTCCAAGATCTAGATCCCCGCTAGGCTTTATACCGGCAGCCACAGCCCCACCGACAAACCCGCGTGGCGCAAGAACCCCTCCAGGAACCACACGAAACCCTTCAAGTTCAGCAGGCGGCTCATGCATTTATGGATAGCTCGGTGGAATCTCGAGGCCAACACTTTCATCAATTCCAGACATGGTATTCGCGTTTTGGACCGCACTTCCCGCCGCGCCCTTGCCAAGATTGTCCGTGGCAGCCATTGCAACCAACGTATGGCTGGCCTCATCCAGAACCCAATGCACAAACGCGTGATTTCCCCCAGCCGCCCATTTGGTTCTCGGTGGCTCATCGATTAAATGAACGAACGCTTCACCCGTATACGCCTGACCATACGCCTCTTGAACATCCGTGACCGTCGTGCCTTCGGTGAGTGACGCATACGCGGTGATTAGAATTCCTCGAGCCATCGGAACCAAATGCGGAACGAAAGTGATCTGAATCACCTGTCTTCCTAGTTCTGAGAGTTGCTGCGAAATTTCTGGACTTTGGTAGTGATTCGAAACTCCGTACGCCATTGCATTCTCGTCGACTTCGGAAAATCCATATGCAACCGAGGCAGACCGCCCAGCACCAGACACTCCAGTTTTGGAGTCAACCATCACGTGCCCAGACAGCAAACCAGCCCGTGCAGCAGGCCCAAGCGCAAGAATTGCGGCACCCGCATGGCACCCAGGATTAGCCACCAATTGGGCCACGCGAAGCTCTTCACGATGAAACTCGGTAAGTCCATATACCGCAGAGTCCAACCACTCGGGAGCCGCATGTTCCTGACCGTGCCAGCGTGAATACATTTTGGAGTCAGGTAAGCGAAAATCTGCGCTCACATCAATACAACGTATCTGGCTCTCCAAAAAAGGCTTCAGGGTTTCGGCCGATACCGTATGAGGCAAACATGAAATGACGATATCCGGAGGCTGATCCAATTCCTTTTGCAGAGGCAATTCCGCGTACTCGGGACGACCAATGGCTCTAAGCCATGGGAAAACATCACCCAGAATTTCTCCAGCATGGCTCCGTGCTGTTACGCCGGAGATTTCGAACTCGGGATGCGTGGATAGAAACCGCACAAGTTCAGCGCCCGAATATCCGGTCGCGTTAAGAATGCCAATACGCATACACACCTCGCCTACGAAGGTGATTATATGAGCGAAAACTCGTTTCGAGCGGCTGTTTTCATGTACCTGTCCAAGTAAAAACCACCAGAACCACTACGCCCACCACCACGCGATACAACGCAAACAGGCCAAGACTCTGGCGTTCCACAAAACCCAATAACCACCGAACGGTCAGCGTTCCAACAACCGCCGCTACAAGAGTTCCGACCGCAAGCAACCAAACATTACCGATCATTTCATCAGTCTGCAGTGCGTCGACAAGTTGAATCAGCCCGGCACCAGCGACGGCTGGCCCCATAAGCAAGAGCGAAAATCGGGCCGCAGACGCTCGATCAACACCGAGACTTCGACCTACAGTCATCGTTATACCCGACCGGGAAACCCCGGGAATCAGCGAAATAATTTGGGCCGCACCAACAAGAAGCCAAACCGAGAAAGATGTTGACCTCAAGCTACTGGCTTGGCGCCCAAATCGATCCGCCAACCCAAGAACAACACCAAACCCAATAAGTAAAGTAGCCGCCAATACAGGGTCACGAAGACCCAAAAACACCTCTCTGAGTGGTATTGCAATTGCTCCGATTACAAGGGTTGAGCCGATAATGGCCAGAGATAACCGACGGGTGACCACCACGTCAGGCCCGTTGCCTAGCATTCCCAAAACCAGCCATCGCCAGTCAGACCAAAGCGCAGCTAAGAGAGCTAGACCTGTTCCTAGATGGAGCGCGACAGAAAGCGTAATACTCGTCAGCATTGGATCTTCCCAGCCAAAAAGTTCAGGAATGATCAGCAAATGCCCAGAACTGCTCACCGGAAGAAATTCGGTTATAGCCTGAACTACCGCAAGGAGGACAACTTCAAGCCACATAGCGACTTATATCTATGGGCCGGTCACATCGGAAAATTCCGACACGACCGGCCCATAAGAAACCTGCCTTAAATGAAAACCGGCGCTAGGACCAGTGTGATTGTGCTCAACAGCTTGACCAACACATGGAGTGACGGTCCAGCAGTATCTTTGAATGGGTCACCCACCGTATCACCGACAACAGAGGCAGCGTGTTCATCCGTGCCCTTGCCAATGGGATTCCCATCATCATCACGCAAATGCCCAGCCTCGATGTACTTCTTGGCGTTATCCCATGCGCCGCCAGCATTGTTCATGACGGTTGCAAGCAAAACGCCAACGATCGTTCCAACCATGAGCATGGCGGCCTCCGCCTCGGCACGCAGGATCAAGCCCACAGCCACAGGCAGCAAAACAGCCAACAAGCCCGGCGCAATCATCTCTCGTAGCGCCGAGCGCGTACTAATGTCAACAGCCTTAGCGTAATCGGGTTCTACCGTGCCTTCGAGAATTCCCGGTTGCTCACGCCACTGCCGTCGCACCTCCAGAATCATGGCCTGGGCAGATCGTCCAACAGCACGGATTGCCAGTGAACTAAACAAGAAGACAAGCATGCCTCCCAGCATCGCTCCAATAAAGACCTCGACCTTGGCCAAATTGACCTCTTCCAAACCAGCCGTTTCCAAGTAGGCGCTGAAGAGCAGAAAGGCCGCCAAGGCCGCTGAAGCAATCGCATACCCCTTAGTTAGAGCCTTAGTGGTATTACCGACCGCATCCAGACCATCCGTAATATCACGAACGTCTCCGGGAGCCTCAGCCATTTCGGTCACCCCACCAGCGTTATCCGCTATAGGGCCAAAGGTATCCATCGCGAGAATATAGGCTGCACTCATCAGCATGCCCATAGTCGCCACCGCGGTCCCAAAAACTCCAGCTATCCACTGACTGTCCCCAATCGTAATTCCCAGATCATTAAACGCTTGAATGCCTGCCTGAAACGACGTCCCCAGCGCGACTGAAATAACGACCACAGGAATTGCGGTGTATTCAAAGCCGACGGCGAGTCCCGATATAATGTTTGTCGCAGCACCTGTTCGTGACGCCTCAGCGATCTCGCGGACAGGCCTATTAAACGCCGTGTAGTACTGCGTAATGTAGACAAACAGCACACTGGTAATGATTCCAATTAACCCAGCCACGAAGAACCACCACGAGCCAAGCATCAAGAACACAGCAATCGCCATGCCAACCGTTGACAGCACAGCCGTCGTCCAATAGCCGACATCCAGCGCTCGCTGCGCATTACGCACACGTCCCGGTCGGATCACCAGAAGTCCAATAATTGACGCGATCGCACCGAACGCTCGAACAACGAGCGGGAAAAGGATCCACGCCACATCGTTTTCACCCGTCGCTTTAAATATCGCCACACCAAGAATCATCGCGCCGATGCTTTCAGCCGCCGTGGACTCAAATAGATCCGCGCCACGACCAGCGCAATCGCCCACGTTGTCACCAACGAGATCAGCAATGACCGCCGGATTCCTTGGGTCGTCCTCTGGCAAGCCAGCCTCGACCTTACCCACCAGATCCGCACCTACATCTGCAGCTTTCGTATAAATCCCCCCACCAAGCTGAGCGAATAGCGCAACAAAACTCGCACCAAACCCAAAGCCAACAATTAGTTCAGGCGTATGTTTGGGATTGTCGAAGCCGCCGAACGCCCAGAAGAGTCCAAATACACCGAGCAGGCTAAGACCGACAATAAGAATCCCCGAAACAGCACCA
This sequence comes from uncultured Chloroflexota bacterium, assembly GCA_964522375.1. Classification (GTDB taxonomy): domain Bacteria; phylum Chloroflexota; class UBA11872; order UBA11872; family UBA11872; genus UBA11872. Next base: position 58,601 of record CAZFVB010000001.1, on the reverse strand, counting down.
CCGCGAAGAGCAATCGTTAACGCATCGCCTAACGATCGAGTAGCAGCGCTCGCAGTCCGAACGTTGGTTTTCACCGCAATAAGCATTCCGATGACACCTGAGAGGGCCGACAGGAACGCACCCACAAGGAATGAGACGCCGGTTCGCCATGCGAGATCACCAGCCTCAATGCCTTTTTCTTCGTTTGCACCATAAAAGAGCAGTAATACCGCGAGCAACCCAGCACCCACGATCGTCATCCAGGCGATCGTCCTATATTGGCGCTTCAAAAATGCCGTGGCACCGGAATAGATCCGATCACCATTTAGAGTCATTCGCTCAAAGAGCTGCGACTGTTCCTCCGCCGACAAGGATTGGACAGCCGGAATTAAGTCTGACGTATCCGACGACCGATCGACAGGGCGACTTAGTACATCACGAGCCAGATAGATAACGACGATCACCGATAGAATGATCGCCGCAGGAACAAACCATACAAGACCTTCCAAACTAGGTTGTCCTCCTCCCGACCGGACATCTCCGTTGTCGGGTACACGTGGTTGCGATCAGAATCGATCGCTGAAAAACGTCAATCTGCAAACGCAGATGGTTAATTGTCGAATGCAAGAATAACAACGTTAATTTTCAATTCTAAGAATAGCTGTAAGAGCCTCCATAAGTCTGGTCATCTCTTCTTCCGAACCAATCGAGATGCGAAGTGCATTGGAAAATAGTGGATCCTCAGCAAAGCGTCTGACCAGAATTCGACGGTCGGCAAGTTTCTCCTGAATATCCAAAGCGTCCCAATCTCCACACTCGACAAACACAAAATTTGCTTCAGAGGGATATACCTGCAAGCCCCAATTACCTGACAACTCCTTAGCAAACTTATTTCGCCGGCCACGGGTGGCCTCCCAATACTTCTCCGCCCAGGAGATTTCGTCCAAGGCCGCCAGGCCAGCAACTTGCGCAAGCCGGCCGACATTGTACGAGTCTTTTATCCGATGCAAGGCATCGATCAGCTCCGGATGACCAAGTGCATATCCGAGGCGAACTCCAGCTAATCCAAAAGCTTTCGAGAACGAGCGTGTAATACATACGTTGGGAAGCTCACGCACCAATGCCACCCGATCATCAGAAGCAAATTCAACGTACGCCTCGTCGATCACCAGCAAGTTAGTTTGCTCTGCTAGCCATCGGAGATCATCAGCTGCATAGTGGGTGCCAGCAGGATTATTCGGACTCGAGACAAATGTCACCGCTCCTCGAGCCGAAGCAAGTTGGCGAATTGGCAGTTCAAACTGCTCGCCCAGTGAACAGGAAACCATCTCAGCACCCTGAATCCCAGCTAACACCGGGTACAACGAGTAACTCGGATGCGGGGCCACCACACGATCCCCGAAACCGCAAACCGCCCGAACAAGGAGATTTAACGCATCGTCCGATCCGTTTGTCACGATTACCGACTCCGGAGAAACTCGGTGTCGGTCAGCTAGCCGCTCTCGCAAAGCACGGCTCGTAGGATCCGGGTATAGCCGTAGCTCACTAGAGACGGCCTCACGCACAGCCTTGAGCACACCTGGCGCAACGGCTGGACTTTCGTTGGTGTTGAGCTTCGTCCACCCAGATTCAGACGGTTGTTGGCCTGGCACATAGCCCTGCATAGCCGCCACATCCGGTCTTAGTCGCACAGTGCTAGATGCCTTCACAGCCATACTCCCATCAAGTCTCGTCCAGAAGACAAGACCCCGCACACGCAAACACTTGCCCAGATCACACTTTTTCCCATCCCAATTCGGGCAACGAAGATCTGGCAAGCGTATATGCTGCCAACGACCCCACATCCCTCAATTTGCCAGACTTGACCAATTCTTCTATCTCGCTAATGTGCACAAGCTCCACATTTATGTCCTCGGTCACTTCAAGCTGCGGCTCTGCCACCCGCACAGCACCCGTAATTACAAAAACGTGGGCCATGTTTCGACTCCGAGTTGGGTTGGTGATTAAGCGACCGGCAAACACGATACTGCCCGCATAACCAGTCTCTTCCCGGAGTTCTCGGATTGCAGCATCCTGAACGGTCTCTCCTTCATCGACAAGTCCTGCCGGGAATTCCAAAACTTCCTCCAACGCACCATGCTTGTACTGCTTAACGAGAGGAACTAAACCCGATGGCATAACGGCAATCATGGTGCAAAAGTCATTTTGCTTAAGAATGTTGTACTTGGATATCTCGTGTCCGTTAGGAAGGCGCACATGCTCCTGAGTATGCGTAACCCATTCATCACGATAAATCGTCGTGGCTTCAAGAATCTTCCACCGTCGTGAACTGGAACTCTCACTAGTTGTCGCCATAAATCACCTAAAACCAAACTGTGTCTTCGCTACAAGTCTCTTTGAGAGTTACTGTACTCGTAACTCGTGATCACCATTTCGTTAGCCAGCAAGGAACCAATCCGTGACCAGCTCCCGCGTGGACGCGCTCGCCGACATCCTAGTCCAGCACTCGACCGAAATTAAACAGGGCGACTTAGTTCTCATCGATGGAACAGAAGCTGCAGCCCCTTTACTCCTCGCCTGTTATCGAAAAGTACTGGAAGCAGGAGGAAACCCACGACTCAACGTTGGACTTGAAGAAGCACAAGAAATTCTTTTGGCACATGGGAACGATACCCAGTTGGAATTTTTAGATCCGGTAAGCAAATTCCAAGCAGACACGATACAAGCTGCCATTCGAATTCGAGCTACAACTAATACCCGAGCACTGGCCGGTGTAGATCCTGCACGACTTGCCAAGACCATGATCGCCCGTCGACCAGTTATGGATCAGATCATTGAAAACGTTCGATGGGTGCTGTGCGACTACCCAACAACAGCCCTGGCACAAGAAGCGGAAATGTCGTTGAGTGATTACGAAGACTTTCTCTATGGAGCTACCAACATCGACTGGTCAGCTATGAGCAAGCAGTTAGAAACCTTAAAGGACCGACTTGAGGGTGGCAGCGAGATCCGTATCGTCGGACCTGACACTGACCTCGTCCTGCAAACAGAAGGTCGTACGTGGGAACCAGCCGACGGACGCAAGAACATGCCTGACGGTGAGATTTTCACAGCCCCCATCGAAAACAGTGTGAACGGTCACGTCCGCTATGAATTTCCCGCGCTCTACCAGGGTCACCAGGTCGACGGAATCGAACTTCGTTTCGAGGATGGGCTCATTGTCGAGGCCACTGCCGAGCGAGGCGGTGACTTTCTAGAACAAGTGCTCGACACGGATCCGGGCGCACGTCGGCTAGGCGAGATTGGCATCGGCACCAACTTCGAAATTCAACGCCATACCAGAAACATTCTTTTTGATGAAAAAATGGGGGGCACCGTCCACTTAGCGGTCGGACGAGCCTATGAGTTTACCGGTGGCAAAAATCAATCCGCCGTGCACTGGGACATGATCAAAGATCTACGAGTCGATGGCGCTATTTATGTCGACGGTACTCTCTTGCAAGAAAATGGGGTTTTTACCTCCTAAATCACGGTACATTTTGAAGCTTCAAAACCTAGTTCTCTGTAGTGAGTATCGAGTTCGACCACGCCCGAAACCACCAAGGCCATGTTAAAATCCATCTCAGTATTCATGATATCCCCGAGCATATTTCAGCGGAGGCGGTTCGGGTGTCGATAAGGAAGGAACACCCGTCGCCTCAATAAAACTTTGGTGCTCTGTAGTGCGCCGATATTTTAGTGCCACATATAGACGTAACGTATCGGGGAATGTGTCATCAGCGAATCATTCAAACACGACTGTTTGCTGTCACATCATGACTAAAGTTAAATCGACCGCTAAATCCGAGGAGCTATTGCCGAATGGCGTATTCAGCTAAAGACATCGACATCCTCGAGGGGCTTGAAGCGGTTCGCCGACGCCCTGGCATGTACATCGGCAGCACCGATGCACGCGGACTGCACCAACTCGTGTATGAGGTGATCGACAACAGCGTTGATGAAATACTCGCAGAGCGTGCCTCATCGATCGACATCCGTATTGGCACGGATGGACGGGTTCGTGTCACTGACGACGGTTCTGGTATTCCTGTCGACAAACACCCAAAGGTGAAACGACCAGCTCTAGAAGTGGTAATGACCACGCTCCACGCCGGCGGAAAATTCGACAATGATGCCTACAAGGTCTCCGGAGGCCTGCATGGTGTGGGGGTCTCGGTCGTCAACGCAGTGTCCCAGCATTTGAAAGTTACGGTTCAACGTGACGGGTTTTACTGGTCACAAGAATACGAACGGGGTGTCCCATTAGCAGACGTCAAAAAAGGGGGGAAGACGCCTGGTCATGGCACCGAGGTTGAATTCCTCGCCGATGATCAAATCTTCGAAACCCTCGAATATAGTTTTGAGACGATTGCTCAACGTATCCGTGAAATGGCTTTCTTAGTTGCCGGATCCAGGATGCGCCTAGTAGATGAGCGATCTGGACGTGAAGTCACCTACTACTTCGAAGGTGGGATCAAGGCCTTCGTCCGACAACTGACCCGTAAGCGGTCACCGCTTCATCCAGATCCCATTGTGCTCCAAGGCGATATGACTAGCACCAAAAAAAGTGGCGAGGAAGTAACCACGCAAATCCAAGTAGCAATGGTGTATTGCGATACCGTCTCGGAACAAATTCATACGTTCGCGAATACCATCAGGAACATCGACGGTGGAACCCATCTCACTGGATTACGTAAAGCGCTGACCCGATCGCTTAACGACTACGCCCGCCGCAGCAATTTACTCAAAGAGAATGATCCAAATCTGACAGGAGATGATGTGCGGGAAGGGCTCACCGCCATCGTTAGCGTGATGGTTGAGGATCCTCAATTTGAGGGTCAGACAAAGGCCAGACTGGGCAATAGCGAAGTTGAAGGCCATGTCCAAAAACTCGTAAATGATCAATTAGGTGTCTATCTACATGAACATCCAAGTGAAGCCCGTCGGGTTGTTCAGAAAACAATGCTGGCGGCACGAGCACGAGTCGCAGCCCAAAAAGCCCGTGACCTCGTATCACGTAAAGGTGCTCTAGATGGTTTTGCGTTGCCTGGAAAATTGGCCGATTGCCAAGAGAGAAATCCTGATCGCTGCGAACTATTTATCGTAGAGGGGGATTCAGCAGGAGGTAACGCAAAACAGGGCCGTGATCGTAAATTTCAAGCAATCTTGCCGCTACGCGGAAAAATCTTGAATATCGAAAAAGCCACGGTTGACAAAATATATTCAAACGAATCGATTCGGAACGTCATCACGGCCGTGGGCGGATTCGATGGCGATGACTTTGACGTAACAAAAATCCGGTATGGACGAATAGTGATAATGACGGATGCTGATGTCGACGGATCCCATATTCGAACACTACTCCTGACGTTCTTTTTTCGCCGCATGCCGGATCTCATCAAAGAAGGCCATCTGTTCATCGCCCAACCGCCGCTGTTCCGCGTTGCCAACACCCAGAGATCGGTGTACTGCTATTCCGAGATTGAGCGAGATAAAGCACTCAAATCGATGTCCGGCAGAATCAATGTACAGCGCTACAAAGGCCTTGGAGAAATGAACGCCGAGCAACTCTGGGACACCACTATGAACCCGGAGGACCGCCATATGTTGAAAGTTGAACTCAGCGACGCGGAGGATATCTTCTCCACACTAATGGGCAATGATGTTCCGCAGCGACGCCGCTTCATCATGAATCATGCCCGTCGTGTCCGGAACCTGGATATTTAGCGAGCGCAGGACGTGAAGATGGGATTCCCCACAATAGCGCTTGATGTCATGGGGGGCGATCGAGCACCTCAAGCCACCATTGAAGGGGCCGTACGTTGGAACCAATCAAGCGGCTTGTACGCCACGCTTGTGGGTGATGTTGACCTCATACGGCAAGGGCTCACTAAGACCGGTGCCGATCCCGATGATTGGAAATTAGTTGACGCCCCGACTGTCATCGGCATGGCCGACCATCCAGTTCAAACGATCCGATCGGAACCAAACGCATCAATATGTCGGTGCGCTGAACTCATCAAATCCGGCGAGGCACAAGCTCTTGTTTCCATGGGCAACACAGGTGCAGCCCTAGCCGCCGGGGTCCTGATCGTAGGTCGGGCGACCGGAGTGGAAAGACCGGGCCTTGCTGCAATGATCCCCTCCCATAAAAAGCCAGTACTGGTTATTGACGTGGGCGCCAACGCGGAGGCCCGCCCTGAACACCTCCGAGACTTCGGATTGATGGGCACACTGTACAAACGACAACAGGGTGGACAACGCGAACCTCGTGTCGCCATTCTGAATATCGGTGAAGAGTCGTCCAAGGGCAGTCCGTTGACATTAGCCGCAGCAGAATTACTCTCAGCTACAACGCTTAATTTTGTTGGAAACATTGAGCCGGGTGGAATATTCGCCGGTGAAGCAGATGTGGTCGTATGTGACGGCTTCACGGGAAATCTATTCCTAAAATCCATTGAAGCCACCGCAGAATTCGCGTTTTCCTCACTACGTTCCGCGGTAAAACATCGACCATTCACGCTTCCGGGCTTGGTTCTCATGTACCCCGCTCTGCGAGCCGTTCGAAACCGGACGGATTATGACCAATACGGTGGTGTGCCGTTACTCGGCGTCAACGGAATAGTCATTATTGGCCACGGTCGATCGAATGCACTGGCCGTAGAAAATGCCCTTGTCGCAGCAGCAAACGCCGTTGAACACGATCTAGTCAACAAGATCACCGAAAATATGGCCGATACCCCAAGATAATCGTCGGCTGGGTACGACTCGGAACCACAAATCCTTTCCACGCAACTTATCCATCTGGCCCTAACAAATGCCCCCCACTGAATGACGGGGTCGGAACGTACCCAAGAGGTCCCCACGGGACAACCTTTCCGATAAGACGGTAGAGAAGTTCTCATTGCCTGCTAAGGTCAAAACCTGATGACACGAATCCAACAGACGCCCATCTCCCGGCGAAAAGCACTTAGCGCTCTAACTGCCTTCGCTGTCGGACTGCCTCTCACCGCTTGTGACCTTTGGACAACATTTGGCAAACCTGACAAGTCGAGCCTAGGAGGCTCCCAACTTTCCATCCCAGCTCTTCTGGCCCGAACATATGAGCCGGGAGAAATTCGTTTGCGCGACGTTGCGATCCGTCGCCCGACCTATACCTCATATGTCATGACCTATATCTCTGACGAACTACGTATAACCGGTATAGCTTCCATCCCGACGGGCTCGGGACCATTTCCCGTCGTTTTACTTAATCATGGCTACGCTCTTCCCTCCCGATATAAGACCGGGGAAGGCACTAGAACCATGGCAAAGGCTCTCGCGTCTCGAGGATTTATCACGCTAGCTTCTGACTACCGGGGACTCGGGGGTTCAGATGACGGCTCCTCATTAAACCTTGGAATTCGCCTCGAATTCGCAATAGATGTACTCAACCTCGCGGCAGCAGCCCGAAACCTGCCCGAGGCGCTGTCAGGTCCCATCGGAATTTGGGGGCACAGCCTAGGAGGAGAACTTGCCCTCCGTGCCGCCGTAGTTGATAAAAATATAGGCCCGGTTGCTTTGTGGGCACCCATGAGTCCATGGATGAATGATCTCACCACTTACTATCGATTACCGTCCAGCGACTCTTCCAAAAACCTTCGAGCCACCCTTTCTACCGGAAACTATCTGGGCTATGCACGTGGGCCCATCGACATCCACCAAGGGGAAGCCGATCAAGTGATAAATCCAGCCTGGGCTAAGAAGATACATCGCGCCCTGCTTTCAGAAGGGATCCAAACTACGCTGCACTTATATCCGGATCAGGGTCATCTTCTCGATTCAGGTTCAGAAGCTGTGGTTTCCGCGACAACAGAGTTCTTCGAACAAACTCTCCTATCCTCCGAAACACTACGGTGACAGCGAGCCGCCTGTTCGTCGATACTGGAACACCATGAGCACTCAACACCGAGGCGATAGCGGAGAAACCAGCCTGTACGGCGGCCAACGAATCTCCAAAACCCACCAGATCTTCGCGGTACTCGGGGCGATAGACGAACTAAATTCTGCGATTGGACTCGTGCTCAGCTCCGACCCCAGTCACCAACATGCCGAAAGACTCGTATGGATCCAAGATCGACTGTTTGCGCTGGGTTCAGAATTGGCAAACCCGGCACATGCAGAGCACGGAGATTTTGTTGACCAAAAAGATGTGCGAACACTCGACGAGTGGCTCCAAGCTTACCGATCTTCCCTTCCACCACTCCGACACTTCATCCTGCCTGGTGGCACACCGACAGCGGCCGGTGTAAACCTCGGGCGATCCATCTGCCGTCGGGCAGAGCGTGAAACTCTTCGCCTAGGAAAAGAAGCAAGTATCAGACCGGAAACAACGATTTTCCTCAACCGCTTAAGCGATGTCCTGTTCGAAATGGCACGTGCAATTAATCATGAGGCCAATACCACGGATCGCGAGTGGCTTGGACCTCGTGACCGAAAAACCTAAAAAGACTCAGCTATTTGTGCTCGTCGTCAACCCCTATGCACCATTGTGTGGTAAATCTTAGAACTCACGTTCGAACTGAAGGTTCGTAGACGAGCAACCCTGGATGTACAGAGCAATTCAAGCGGCTGCCCTGTCGCTTCGACCAAAAAAATGGGATAAGCCATCAAACGCTGACAAGCTTGAAATGTTTGTCAGACGCGCGGCTCAGAGGGGAGCAGAGTTAGTCGTTGCGCCTGAAGGGTTTCTGGAAGGCTACGTGGTGATGGATGCCATCTATCACCACGAACGACGTCCCGACATGTGGGAAATTGCGGAACCAATGGATGGGCCATATGTACAACGTTTTCGAGCCATCGCCGATGAACTGGGCATCGTCTTATGTTTTGGCTTCGCCGAACGTCGAGATACCGGTATCTACAACACAGCCGTAGTTCTCGGGCCAAGTGGACAAATATGTGGGACTTATCAAAAAGTGCTACTCGCCGAGGGTACAGCGCCCAACTGGGACTTTAATCGCGTTGGCCAATCACTACGAGCAATCGACACATCATTAGGTCGAGTCGGAATCATGATCTGCAACGACCGATGGAACCCCGATGTTGCTCGAACACAAGTCATGGACGGCGCCCAAATCCTGTTGATCCCAGCATATGGCTCTCGTCGCCGACACCAAAATGAAGCAGTCATCGCGCGTGCACGGGAAAACGGTGTGCCCGTCGTAGAAGCAAATGTTGGGGTAAATCTTATTGTCAGCAAAGGCGAAGTGGTGGCCTACGCCTGGGGAAATGATCGTATCTCGCTCGCTGAAATCGAAGCACCACTACCGCCATCCTCTAAGCGAGCTCGCAGCATGGAAGAAGCATTCTTAACCTGGCAAGAACCTGAGATGCAGAGACGACACGAGAAAACTGTGGAACATTCCTCTTCCGAAACAGACATCTGACATAGCGAATGGTGATTAACGACCATCGCGTTGAGAGTCAAGAAATCGTCCGAACCTTGCAATCACGAAGGCCAAGGCTTTGCATTGGGATCAGTACAGATTCAATCAAAGCTTATGTGTTCGTGGCTTACTGTGAAGTTAGATCAAGATGGTCAACGTATTCGGCATTCAGAAACATTGATTCAACGTTACCTAACACTGCTTATAGTAAAAGGCATGTCTGTCATAACCGCTAAGCACGTGGGGCGACTGTGTTTTCCCACCCTCCTGTCGGTGAGCCTCATCCTCAGCGGAGTTCTCGCTACGAGCAGTCATGCTGATGGTAGAGGCGCAATCTACGTAACAAACACCGGAGATAGTTCTGTCACCGTCTTGGACGGAACCAACCACGCTCCCATTGACCGGATACGAGTAGGCGAAGGAGCACAGGCCGTTGCATTTAGGCCATCAAAGAATCAAGTGTGGACTGCTAATGGAAAAAGCAGGGATCTTTCTGTTATTGATATGAGCACGAAAACCGTGATCGCCACTGTCCCATTGGCCGGACGACCTGAGGCTCTGCTTTTCGATCCGTTTTCACCTCTTTTATACGTCATAGATTCCCTCAACAACGATCTCGCAATTGTTGACCTCGACACAAGCACTGTGGTCAAAAGAATCCCGGTTGGTGCTCGTCCAATCGGACTATCAATCTCGCCTCATCATGACGTTCTGGCAATTACTAATCATCACGATGGAACAGTCAGCCTGATTGAGAGACAGTCGTTGCACGTGATCAAACAAATCCCCGTAGGGCCAAACCCGACAAACCTTGTTTTTAGTGAGGACGGCCATTCACTGTTCGTCACCTCCCACAATGGTGTAGCTGTTATCGACACTAACCATCAACAGACCAAGAAAGTGCTAAAAGGATGCGCACAACCACACGATCTAGGTCTCGTGGCGAATCTCCAGCACCTGTATGTGTCCTGTCACCTCACTAATCAATTAGCAATCTACGACGCTTCGACTGGCACGCTAGTAAACCGGGTCACAATCGGCCACAGACCCACGGGCATTACGGTTTCGGAGGACGACCGCTGGGTATTCGTCACCAATTCTTCAGATCATACGGTGTCCGTTGTAAACACAAAGACGCAACAACTACAGACAACCACCATCGTCGGTCAACACCCCATGGCAGTAGCCGCCATTAATCAGTCCACCGAACCAGTTCAGTTCAACCATAGCTCGACTCCTGTTCCCGAGCTAAACCGAAAGGGAATCGCAGCTCTCTCGAGTGCCCAGGGGAAACTTGGAACCAAGCTCGGCCTCGCGACTATCTTGCTCAGTACTCCCGCCGTACTTGGAATAGCAGCGCTCCGCCAGCGTCGCAAATCCCTATCCCGCCCCGCCAGCAATCCTCGCTAGTCAGCCAATTCCCTGATGATCTCCCACGGATAAATCCCGGTATCGTGACCATCACTCCATTCGAACGTGATCGCGTAGTTCCCCACAGGTGCAATACGATTAGCCCTAACATCGCGAGGAACGGTGTCCGGATCTAGCACGGGTTCCCCTGTGAGCTCATTGCAACAGCCAGCACAGCCGCACGATACGCGAATCGTCCACAACTCAATAACAGAGGTGCTTCCATCCTTCCAATCAACCTCAAGCGCCTCATCGCCCACACGACGAATGTCTACCGCGGTAGTTCGATCTCGTGCATCAAAGGCCACAGGTCCTAAACTTCCTTTCTAAGATTGTTGAGGCGAGACGATTCACTCCACATCTAACGAGAAAGCTGTCCATCGTTAATGCTACGCTCGCCTCGCTTAATGAACGCGTGCGATGCCCTTCCTCGTATGACGGTTAACGCTACGCCCTCTATCGCCGTAATCGTGCCCACATTTAATGAACTGGGCAACATCGCGCCGGTCATCGAACAAACGATCCGAGCGTTCGGAAAAACACAGATTCGTATTTTTTTCGCTGATGACAGTAACGACGGCACAACAGAGGAAATCAAGAATCTAATGAAGTCCTATCCGTGTGTAGACGTCCAGCACAGTTCAACACGCCGTGGCTTGGCCCAAGCCGTAGTCGACGCGCTCAACAAGATTACAGAGGAAATAGTGATCATTATGGACGGCGACTTACAGCACCCGCCTGCGATTGCTCCTCGTTTAGTCGCGGCCATACACGAAGGCGCTGACTTTGCAGTTGCGAGTCGGTATACCGTCGGCGGCCACGAACTTGGCCTAAGCAATCGATGGCGACAACTTGTAAGTTCGGGGTCGTCACGATTAGCACAGATGCTATTACCAGCCGCTCGAAAAACAACAGATCCCTTGAGCGGGTTTTTTGCATGCCGTCGGGTCCTGATTTCCAAATCTCACCTGCACCCAGTTGGCTTCAAAATCCTTCTGGAATGCCTGGTTCGGGGACAAGGAACAATAGTTGTAGATGTTCCATACACGTTTGATCGGCGATTACGTGCCACAAGCAAAGCGTCAATCGCGGAAGGTCTACGTTTCTTGATACACCTACTCCGTTTGCGTCGTAGCTAATGGGATTCAACTGATAGCATCACGAAACCCGCCCGTCACACCACCGTAATTGGCCGATCGAACTTGGGAGGAATTAGTGGGAATTAGCGTCGGAGGTCCACTGGTACGAACAAATTGCCTTTCGATGATTCTGGAAACAGACGTCGCCGACCATCACGGAATCGCATGGCGGCTTGAGACAGCCGAGATCGACCCTCAAAATCCGCTGGTTGAACCACGATTCCCCTGGGACTCTGGCGCATTTTTTGCTCACGGAACCGTATTACGCGACCCAATCGACGGACTGTGGAAAATATGGAACATCTCCACTAAAGAGGATCTAGGCGACTTCGAAGCGAGCCGATGTTTGACGTACGCAGTCTCTGCGGATGGCGTGAACTGGGAGCGTCCACTTTTAGACGTAGTTGCCCGGCCTGGACACCCCAAGACCAACATCCTGCTTGACTTCGATTCGGGTGGGACCTGCATGTATGCCTCAGTCATCATCCATCCAGAAGCCGAAAAGGATCGTCGCTACGAGATGTTTATCCTGCGATCTCCTGGTCGGCCTGAGGGCTCACCAAGACAAATTGGCGACATCCCGCTCGAGCCTGGCACTGAGCAACATCCGTATGGGATTTACCGCTATTGGTCCGAAGACGGGATCCGTTGGATAGCCACCGAGGGTCCAATTATCGTAACCGCAGTCCCGGGCGAACGTATGATCACGCCGTACGACCGACCAGACAACGCAGCCGATAACGCGCTCTTCCATCAGATGGACGACGGCACATATACGGTGTACAGCAAGATCGGTGAACCAATACAGCCGGGCGGATTCGTGCCGTACGACATTTTCACTGATGGTCGGAGAGTTCTTGCCCGCCGCACCAGCCCGGACGGCTCCGTGTGGAGCCCGCTCGAAACCATCGTCCAACCGGACTGGCGCGATCCACAAGACTTGCAATTTATGGAACTTTGTCTAGGCCGGGTTACCGAAGGATTCCTTGGCGTCCTCACCGTGTATCACAACCTCGCCCAGACGACTGATTTACAGCTAGCCGGAAGCCCCAATGGTCGAACCTGGAGCCGTCCGTCACGAGAGCCTGCTGTTCCAGTGCGCCGTCTGGGCGACTATGGAGGCGGCATGCTTTGGGCGACTCGTGAACTGGTGGAAGACAACGGCCGAATGTATGTGTACTACGCGGCTTCTGAAGGCCTGCATGGCGACCCTTTTTCAAGCACCAACACTATTTACCCATTCCATGCCGCACTTTGTCGGGCAAGCTGGGAGAAAGACCGATACTGGGCTGCTGTATCCGCAGCCGGGGGTCCACACGAAGCCTCTTTAACATCGTTTCTATTACCCGCAGGCGGAAAGCGCCTGAGCGTGAACGCAGTTACGTCAACCGTCGGAGAAGGTGAGCTTGCAGCCGAGCTCATTGATTCTGAAGGCAACCCTATAGAAGGCTTTACAAGGGCCGACTATCAAGTCTGGCATGGAGAATCCAAAGCTCAAACATTACATTGGCTGGGTGGCGATGTGTGCCCAACTGACTACGCCGCAGTCCGGTTTTATATCAAACGAGCTCGACTCTATGGCTTTGGCTGGACCTGAGAGGCCCAACCGTCATCATTTACTTCATCTAAGTTGTGAAGTTGAGCTGCTTCCTGCGCGGTAATCGAGACACAGTGCGCTGCCCAATTTTAGGATTGCACACATGTCTCACCACAACGTTCAGACTCCCTCTCTTGCCTCCCGGGCCAACTCTGCATAAACCTTAGTTGTTGAAGAACTCGCGTGGCCCAGCAATTCCTGGATCTCACGTACATTTCCCTCTCCCTGCAAACGATGCGTTGCAAACGAGTGGCGAAGCGTATGCGGAGTAATAGTCTTCTCAATACGCGCACGACTCGCGTACGCCTTAACTATGAGCCAGAATCCTTGACGCGTGAGACGTTTACCTCTGTGATTCAGGAATACGGCCGGCTCATCTGCCTGTCTAAGCAACTTTGTCCGACCGTCATCAATGTATACACGGAGCGCTTCCCCCGCGCGTTCATTTAGTGGGACGGTTCTGGACCGACTGGTGGCGCTGCCTAAAGTTACTCGCTGAAAACCAGCGTCTACGGCCTCAAGATCGAGAGCGACAAGCTCAGATACCCGTAAACCCGTCGCATACAAGGTCTCAAGCATTGCACGATCCCGCATTTCCTCCGGCGTTGATGGATCAGCAGCCTGTTCAAGTAAGCGTTCAACATCAGATGTAGAGATCACCTGGGGTCGACGTTTAGCAACAGGTGCTCCTCCCAAGCCAGTGGTTGGATCATTTACCACCCTATTGTTTAGTTTCAAGTACCTGTATAGAGCCTTTACAGCCGCCAGCTTGCGGGCCTGAGACGCCTGCCGATATTCGCGATGAACCAAGTCAGACATGAACTCACGAACGAGTTTGGGCGGGACATCCCAGCCTTGATAGCGACTACCTCGAACGAACTCCTCAAACTGAAGAAGATCACTTCTATAGGCAGCAAGAGTGTTTGCTGCCAATCCGCGTTCGTCATCTAAATGACGAACAAATTCATCAATCGTCACATCCATCATTAGAGAAAACTTTCCAGAAGCATTTCGGTTCCGCCCTGCAAACCACTGTGCCTGATACAGCCACATGGACCGGATTTGTGCGTCACCGGAAAAGGGCGATTATGTTAACACGGAAATATGCTCTGAAACCCTTTTCCCCTAAACTTCACGATACCGCTTGCATCTTGACGTAATCCATATGGCTGTAGCACTAGCTTACGGTGAAGGCCGTCTGACGATTGACCCTCCCGGCTCAGTCGACGTTATTGAGCCACACGATCCCCCAAGGATCGGTAACCCGCTAGCTGAACTGCGTCGAACATTACAGCAACCTATCGAAAGCCCGCCGCTCCGGACACTCGCACAGGGCAAAGAATCAGTTGTCATCGTTATGTCTGACAGCACGAGACCAGCCCCCAACAAATTAATGCTAGAGGCAGTATTACCCGAACTTGGACCAGACGCGGAAGACCGTGTGGAAATACTAATCGCAACCGGCCTTCACCGAGCTACGCGAGAGGACGAACTTGACCGGATGCTCGGAGCTGACCTTCGCAAACGACTTCGAATCATCAACCATGATGCCCGTGACCCGACATGCCTTCGCGATATAGGAACAACCTCTTCTGGTCGTCCGGTCATCGTAAATCAGCGTTACCTGGATGCGGATATTCGAATCACACTTGGATTGATTGAGCCTCACTTTTTTGCCGGATTCAGTGGCGGTCCCAAATTAGTAATGCCTGGAATAGCCGGTGAGCACAGCATTCTCAACAATCACGATTTTGCGATGATCAGCCATCCAAACGCCCGGTGGGGCACGCTAACCGGAAATCCTGTTCACCAAGAACAACTCGAAGCAGCATTGCTGGCTGGTTGCGATTTTAGTCTGAACGTCTCGATCACCGCGGACGGATCTATCTCAGGAATTTTCGCTGGAAATATGGAAGCCTCTCACCAACAGGGCTGTCAGGCGGTGCTGAATGCTGCGATGCAACCAGTCGAAAAACCGTACGACGTAGTCGTGACAACAAATGGGGGACATCCGCTCGACCTAAATCTGTATCAAGCTGTAAAAGGTATGGATGCTGCCAATCAGATCGTGAAATCAGGCGGGCACATTGTCATGGCAGCAGAATGTCGTGATGGCATTGGGCACGGAGATTTCGCCCATATCTTGAAAGAAAACAACTCTGCAGCCGACATGGTGAAAACCATCGCTGCGGCCCCGCATGTCCGAAGTGACCAATGGCAAAACCAAATATTTGGTCGCGTGCTATCGCAGGCAACCATCCATCTTTATACAGACGGTCTTAGTGAAAATGAGATCCGGTCTGCTCATTGTGTCCCATGCACAAACATAAGTGAGCGCATGAACGAATTGTCCGGACCGAAAAGCAGGACATGCGTGCTTCCCCGAGGCCCATTCACAATTCCGTATATCCAATCATAGTCTGACGACCTTTTCGCATCCGGGCCTACACCGTCCGACGCCCGCATAACGGACGCCCCTAGAAAACCTCAGCAAAGCAAACAACCACGGCTTAACGATACTGACGCACATTTCGTCCAATCGCCTGCCGGACTAATAGCGTCCACCGACTAACAGCCAAGTCAAATAAAAGCACTCGGCTTCATGCCTAAGTACACTCGTGGTTAGAAGATCTCGCCCATGCAGGAGAATCAAACAAGTGGCAAACGAGCCAAGCAACGGCGACCACGAACATGTCTTTCAGGAAGTGTATCTCAGTGATTCTGTAGGAGTATCTGAAGAAACCACTCATGGCACTGTAACCGTCGAGCTGTTCGACCGCGGACTCATCATCCACATGGATCGTGACGAAGGCATGGAACTCGCCCGAGCCTTTACAGCATTAGCTCGATATCTCGACGATTAACACTACGCTCAAGATCCACCTCCCATTGGACGAGAGGAAATCTCAACCGGCAGATCCTCTGTCACTCCAAGAATTTCAGGATCTAATCGAACGCCGGAACAATACGTATGGCTAGCCGATAGCCGACGGTCCCACACCCGACGTTCTCCTGTGCAATCGACAAAACTAACTGGTTCTTCACCAATCGCCAGAACCGCAATATCTGCCGGAGATCCAACACGAAGCGTGCCAGCATCAAGTCCCATTTTTAGAGCCGGAATGCTTGTACACCGCATGACAATCTCTTCTATAGGCATCCCAAGCATCCAAAACTTTGTCATTACGGAGGGCAAATCAAATGCTGGACCATTCACACAACCACGATGCAGATCTGAACTAATGAAATCAGGGGCAAAACCCTGGGCAAGCGCTGCTTCGGCCGTTGCCCACCCGAAACTACTCTTACCATGACCGATGTCAAACTGAACACCTGCTGCCCGAGCTTCGATAGCCGCCGGCGAAACGCACAGAGATCGATCGTCAATGACACCACCTGCGAGCGGCGTGTAGCTGTGAGTGACAACGTCACCTGGCCTGAGCAATTGCAGAACATCAGCGATTGGTTCTGGAGTTCTACCAATGTGAACCATGAGCCAAGTTCCAGATCTCTCCGCCGCCTCAAGCGCCGCAAGCAAAGCTGTGCGCGCTTGATCACCTTCTCCAACAATCACATCTGAGTACCTAATCTTGACCCCCAGCGCTATATCCCGATTGGCCTCAATAGCACGGACGGTGCCCTCAACATCCAGATACCTGGGATCGCGTAGTTCGCCAAGATTCGTTACAAGACCGGCGGTACAAATATTGACAAGAGCCCTTACCGTCGTCCGAGCAGGATCGATCACATATCGACGAAACCCTGGAAGGGTAATCGCACCAGCGCTGCCAGTATCAAGAAAAGACGTTGTGCCACCAGCAGCACCTATTTTGTCGGCTTCAAGTCCCCAAACAGTCGAACCCCAGTACACATGCACGTGGAAATCAACCAACCCCGGCACAACATATGAGCCAGATACATCCACCGTTTCACGTG
The DNA here is from genome assembly GCA_964522375.1 of uncultured Chloroflexota bacterium. Lineage (GTDB taxonomy): Bacteria > Chloroflexota > UBA11872 > UBA11872 > UBA11872 > UBA11872. Next base: position 41,073 of record CAZFVB010000001.1, on the reverse strand, counting down.
CCGTACCAGATATTTGGGTGCCAACAGCTGAGATTTCCCCCCCTAAGACAGCGACATCAGCCGGACCAGACAAATCGGAGTCCGGGTCAATGACGTGGCCACCCCGAAGCAGCAAATCGTAAGTTTCCGTTGACATTCGCATCGACCTCTCAAGAGTCTGAGGATAGGACGATCGGCCCTCGAAACGTCGCCACCGCCAAATCACGCAGAAAAACCAACGCCACGAAACGATGCAACGCCACTTCCGTTAGGGTACCATCGAGGTGCCGACTCACAGTTGGTTTGGTATTGAACCGCTGTCTGGTGCTCGGCTAGGATTTATGAACCCCGCGTTTAACTGTCGACGTTCTCGGCAGTTGTTGGCGACTACGACGTAGACAAATTGATCTACCGTCAGACTGTAATGGAGGAAAATGGATGGCCAAGGTGAAGCCGCTTGGCGACCGCGTATTGATTCAGCCAGAAGATCAGGAACAGACAACTGCTAGCGGTCTGGTGTTGCCTGACACAGCCAAGGAAAAACCGCAAGAAGGTGTAGTAATTGCTGCAGGTGCAGGACGGGTAACCGAAGACGGTAAAACCGTTCCTCTTGAAATAAAAGAGGGTGACAAGGTCCTGTACGCGAAGTATGCAGGCACGGAGATTCGTCTGGATGATGAGGACTATCTGATCGTTAGCGAGCGCGACGTGCTCGCAATCATTAGCTAGCGCCGACTTTTGCCTGGACGGCTTCCCGGAGGGATTGGGCACAACATGCCCAAGCCCGAAAAAAAGGAAGTACGTTTCGGTCAGGAGGCCCGCGATACCCTGCGCGTTGGCATAGATATCGTTGCCAACACCGTGGGGTCAACACTTGGACCTCGTGGCCGAAACGTTGCCTTTGCACGGACGCTTCGTGCGCCACAGATCACAAATGACGGCGTCACTGTTGCGAACGAAATTGAGAAGGTGAATAACGTCCTTCATGATCTTGGTATTCAGATCATGAAAGAAGCTGCCGCGAAGACAAATGCGCAGACGGAAGACGGTACGACCACAGCCACTGTGCTCGCGCAGGCAATCGTTCACCGAGGTCTTTACAACATTGCAGCCGGCGCGAACGCCATGGCAATTAGAGAAGGCCTGCAAGCTGCTTCCGATGCAGCCATCAAATACATTCGGGATATGGCTAAGCGCGTAGAAACACCTGAGGACATTAAACACGTGGCCATGATCTCTGGTGACGATGCGGAACTAGGATCAATGGTTGGCGAAATTATGAGTCGGGTTGGTCGCGACGGACTGGTACTAGTAGATCTACATCGAAAAGGAGTTCGGCTCGAGGCAAGTTATGTCGAAGGCATGCAGATTGATAAGGGTTGGATTTCACCTTACTTTGTGAATGACACCCACAAAATGCAAGGGACCCTCGAGAACGCTCACGTGTTGCTGACTGACCAGGATCTGGTCCACGAGGACCAACTCATTCCCATTCTTGACAAGGTCGCAGCCAGTGACAACCGAAACCTGCTCATAGCGTCCAACATCATGGGGGGTGGTGCCCTCTCATTTGTTTTGCAGAACAAACTTCGTGGACACCTCAATGTGGTGGCTATCCAGTCCCCATCATTCGGTGACGAGCAAAAAGATCTACTTGAAGACTTTGCCGTACTCACGGGTGCAACTGTGGTTTCACATAGCTTAGGGGTCAGGTGGCAAGATGTCCCACTTGAATGGCTTGGCTTCTCTAAGCGGGTCGTCGCCAACAAAGAGGCGACGATCGTTCTTGAGGGTTCTGGTCGTGAAGCCGACATCCAAGATCGCCAGAATCAACTTCGTGCCCAACGTGAAGAAGAGATGAACCAAAATTTCGTTAAGAAGTTTGATCGCCGAATCGCCCGCCTGGGCGGATCAGTAGGAATTGTCAATGTAGGTGGGGTGACGGAACAAGAAATGCGTCATCTAAAAGACAAGGCCGATGATGCTGTCGGAGCTGTCAAGGCCGCACTTCGAGAAGGTATCGTGCCTGGTGGTGGTACTTCCCTATTGCGTGCCCAGACAGCAGCTCTGAAAGTCGCGGACGAGCTTTCTGGTGACGCCGCTGTCGGAGCTCGAATCATCGCTGACGCGCTCGAAGCTCCGATGCGTCGGATTGCAAAAAATTCTGGCGTGAACCCATCAGTAGTTGTAAACCGTGCTCAAAAACTTCCCGAATGGCATGGATGGGACGCTGTTAACGACGAATACGTGGACATGGAAGAAAAGGGGATCATTGACCCGGCGGCCATTGAGATTGCTTGTCTTCAATCAGCCACCAGTGTCGGAATGATGACACTGACAACTGAAGCTATCGTTTGCGAGAATCGACCAATACCGGTCGCGGCAAAACCCGAAGAAGGTTTTGCGAGTGAGGCCGGAATTTACTAGCCACGAATTGTAGATACGGTGAGACACCTGTGACTGACGAGTTCGAATTTGAATCGCTACTCAGTGAGGAGGCTCGCCATCGAGCAGCACCGGGGCTCATGGTGTCAGCCTCGGGTGCCCCTTCCGACATTGTTGCTGACCTTCTCGTGGGACAACCTGCAGAAGAAAGCCTTCCCCTTCAAGCAATGGTCGAGGCAGCACGAAATACATTGCCCGACAGACCAGAAATGCTCCTCTATGGCCGTCGGCAGGGAAGTATTGACCTCATAGAAATCGTTCGGGAAAAACTCCGGATCTTTGAAGGGCTCGAGGTTGATCCTGAACAAATCATCATTACCAATGGATCGGGCCAAGGACTTGATCTTACCTTGCGGACATTTGCCAATCGTGACCAACCAGTTGCTCTAGATGAGGCTTCGTTCGGAGCCCTATTTGTACGTCGTGTAAGCAGCTATGGATTTCACGTTCCATGGGACGCCGATGGCCCCCTACCCAATGAGCTTGAGAAGTCTATTTCAGAACAACGTCCAGCTCTGTTTTACACAATCCCGACATTTCAGAATCCGATGGGACGGACAACGACCATCCAACGTCGGCATGAACTCCTTGAGATATGCCGTAGGCATCGCATCCCTATACTCGAAGACGATGCCTACTATGAACTGCACTATGACGGGGATCGGCCACCTTCGATGTATGAGCTTGATGGTGGTAGCGGGATGGTGGTTCGTGCTGGGACATTCTCAAAAATTCTCGGTGCCGGCATTCGACTTGGATGGATTCTGGCATCGAGTTCGCTTGCGGACCGTATCCTCCCCCTTAAGGCCGACGGCGGCACGAGTCCATTTAGTTCAGCGTTGGCAACCCACTTCATGCAAAACCACATGGAACAACATATCAGTGAGTTGCAATCGATATATCGAACCAGACGGGACGTGATGCTCGAGGCACTGGATACGCATGTCGGGCAACACGCAACCTGGGAAAAACCCAACGGCGGATTCTTTGTCTGGATCAGACTTAACCGACCAGACCTTGTAACCAACGTGTTGGAACGGTGTCGAACCCAGGGAGTTCTCATACGTAGTGGATCGGTCTTCCGCGTTGATGGCGCCGATTTAGGGTCTATCCGACTAGCCTTTAGCCACGCGACCCACGATCAGATTCGGGCCGGTGTTGAAATTCTCGGCCAAGCTATAAAAGCATCAGTCCAATGAGTTCTACATTCGCTGCAGCCGCAGTTGGCAACCGAGTTCCTATTGCGCGCATGCGGACGTTCACAAGCAAGGTCATGCAAGCCGCCGGAGTTCCCGGCCCTCGGGCGGATCTGATTGCAGATGTTTTGGTCGAAGCAGACGCCCGCGGCGTTTTTTCCCACGGTGTCACCCGTGTCACACCTTACTCTGCTGAAATTCGGGAAGGGGTTATCAACCCAACAGCTGAAATCAGCGTGATCCGAGAACACGCCTCAACCACGGTGCTAGATGCCCAAGGCGCACCTGGAGCAGTCTCATCCGATGAGGCCATAACACGAGCCATTGACCTGGCGCAGCAAGGTGCTGCAGCCATGGTTTGTGTCCAGAACGGCCGCCACTTCGGACCAGCGGCCCACTGGGCGCTTCGTGCGGTAAAGGCCGGATGCATCGCCTTCGTAACCAGCAGCGGCGGTGGCCACTCGTACGTTCTAGCCTATGGAAGTCGTAAACCCGCGATGACCAACGGGCCAATTGCCTGGGCGATTCCCGCGGGAGCGCATCATCCGGTAGTTGCAGATATGGCTGTTGGTTTCTCCGCAATGGGAAAAGTCCGTGTCGCGGCACAAACCGGGCAAACCATCCCCCCAGACGTTGGAGTGGACCGAGAAGGCAACCCCACCACTGATCCAAATGAACTCGTTTGGCTTAATCCGTTTGCTGGACCCAAGGGATTCGGCCTCGGCATCGTGATGGAGACACTGTCAGGAATTCTGGCTAACGCCATGGCGGCCGTGAATCGTGGGCCCGCCGAACGGGATCAGGGCATCGTAGGACAGGTATTCGCAGTAATTAACGTAGAAGCATTCCGGTCATTAGACGACTTTACCGCGGACGTAGATCGAACCCTTGACGCGATTCACGCTCTGAAGCCATCCGAAGGGTTCGATCAGGTGCTAGCTCCGGGCGAGCCAGAGTTTCTCAAGAAATCCGAAAGCGTGGCCCACGGCATTGGCTATCCAGCTGGCCTACTAGAAGCTGTAGCTGCAACAGCCAAAGACTATGGTGTTGATCCGGTGTGGGACACATGACCGAACAACTCCACTATCGAAACGACGGACCGCCGATAGACGCTAGGCATGTGGAAGATTTTGCAACCAGTGCACTAGCCCAAGTCGGCGTCCCAATCGACGACGCGAAGTTCGTTGGAAAAACCCTCATCCATGCAGATTTGCGCGGCGTACATTCGCATGGCGTGCGGCTTTTGACCAACTACATACATGAAATTCAGGCTGGAACAGCAAATCCCACTCCCAAGGTCCGAACTACCAACGACAGCCAGGGAGCTGCTGTCTTTGAAGGGGATCGATCACTAGGACAAATTGGGGCTCGCGCAGGCATACAAGCGGCGATGAATCTTGCAACGGAACGAGGAATTGGAGTGGCATCGGTTGCGAATACCGGACATTTTGGAGCAGCTGCCTACTGGGCGTTGCTTGCAGCCAACGCCGGATTCATAGGTTTCGCAACCAGCAACATGGCTGGACCAATTAACCTCGCGTACGGCAGCAAGGAACCAGCAACCGGAAACACCCCGTTAGCTTGGGCTTTTCCTTCGGGCAACCCGTATCCAGTGGTACTTGATATGGCCTGCGGTGCCTACGCCATCGGAAAAATACGACTCGCCGCTGCCGCCGATCAACCCCTACCAGATAATGTGGCCGCTGACGCGGATGGTCAGCCCACAAACAACGCAGCAGACGCGGCGTATGTTCTTCCTGCGGGAGGACCGAAGGGCTATGGGATCGGCCTTATCCATGACCTAATCGCTGGCTGCCTCACGGGAGACGGGGCAACGATTATGAAGGGTGCCTATGATCCCCCTACGTCCGGGCCAAAAGGCAGCCTGTTTTTTATGACAATCGATGTCAACGCCTTTCTCCCGATCGCAGATTTTCGACAGGCGATGGATCTTCAGACCCATGCCGTCAACCAACTTCCGCCAGCTGACGGATTTCCACAGGTACGCATGCCAGGCCAACCCGAATGGGAACTATTTGAAACCCGAAAACACACCGGGATCTCCTATCCACCAGGGGTTCTGGACAACCTCGATTCTCTCGCCGACGACCTCGGATTGGAATTTCCGACCACAAAATAGCGTCCAAATGCTGACGTTCTAGCTACATATGAAAAAACCTCGACCCACGACCAAACATTGAGCGACACACACGCATCTACAATGACACCTTAACTTGACAGATAAGCACTCAAGTTATATGATCCTTAGGTGAGTAATAGTACATGCAGCTTTGGGAGGACACATATGGCCCTCGCCATACGACGACGACCGTTTACACATCGATACGATTTGCTTGGCGATTTCTTCGACCGGGATTGGCTCGGCCAACCATTGGCACCGGGCAGTACTAATGACACTACCTGGGTTCCACCTGTGGATATCGAGGAAACCAAAGACGCTGTGATTGTCCGGGCATCCATTCCTGGCTACAGCGCTGACGAGATGTCGGTATCTCACGTAGACGGAGTATTGCTTATCGAAGGTGCTCGGGAAACATCCGGCGAAACCTCATCGGACCACGAGACGCACTACCACGTTCGCGAACGTCGATCGGGCCGATTCTCACGAAGAATTCCACTTCCGGTGAGAACCAGCATCGACAACGCAAGTGCCGATTACAAGAACGGAGTTTTAACGGCTCGAATACCCAAGGCTCGGGACGCTATGCCCTCCAGCATCCAGATCGGGCAACCCTAACAGCTAGAGGTTGCTAAAGACCCAGCCTATTAATCGACAACCACACTCTCCTGAGAAGCCGCCCCTTCGGGGGCGGTTTTCTTTTGTTGCTGGATCACCCCGAGCCTTCGCAGACGCTCCATGTCACGCTAGTTCGAAACGTGGGGCGTCTGCTGAAGAGCTACGCTTAGGAGATATCGCATCCAGAAACCAAGCTTGTGCCCAGCGAATCTTTAGCAATTGGGCTGTTTTGCGTGGACTGCAACACGGAACATCCACTGGCCTACCATCTAAATTGCACCCGATGTGACGGTCTCCTTGAAATTAAATATGACCTTGAGCGGCTTTCGGAATTCGCCAGCCCCAACACCAGCCGAACCGGCGTCTGGCGATACGCAGCATGGATGCCCATCCACCAACCTGAACATTTCATTTCGTTAGGCGAGCAACCCACACCCTTAATGCCCGCACCCCGATTAGGGGCTGCCATTGGAATCCCAAAGCTTTGGATCAAGTTTGAAGGTGGGCTACCAACTGGAACCGTCAAAGATCGATCAAGTCAAACGGCGACAGCGGCGGCCAAACAGTTTGGATTTGATGTGATCGGGGTTGTATCGACGGGGAACGCAGCATCATCTATCGCCACCTACGCGGCGAGAGCCGGGCTCCGGGGTGCAGTCTTCTGCTACACAAGAACCACGCCAGCGAAGATGGCGCATATCGTCGGTGTCGCGAGCGATGCCATCTGGTATGACGGCAGCTACGACGACATGATCTCTGTGTTTGACGAAGCAGTCGACAAGCAATGGTTCTTCGACGGAGGAGCAACACGCAACCCTTACAAGCAAGAAGGAAAAAAAACCGTTGCTCTAGAGATCTTCGAGCAACTTGGCAGACGGGCACCCGACACCATGGTCTATCCCGTCGGGATGGGCGAAACACTTCTGGCGAGCCAGCGAGCCTGGTCAGCCCTGAAAACGATGAGCCTGATTGAACATATGCCGCGGCCTGTATCAGCACAATCGGACGAGGCGAACACTATCGCTACAGCGTGGACATCTGGAGAAAACCTTCAACCCAAAGACATCGGTTACACCATAGCCGAAGGCACTGCCGTAGGGGATATGGGCCGCAAAGGGCTCCTCACGCTTCGCAGGATTCGTGAGCAAGACGGAGCGGCTGGATGTGTGTCAGACGAGGAAATCCTTGCGATGCAGCAAACAATCGCTGCACTTGAAGGTCTGTGGGTTGGTCCGACAGGAACCGTACCTGTAGCCGTAGCTGCTCGCTTGGCTCAAGAAAAGGTTATTGATGGAAACGCCGAAACTGTTTGCGTCGTCACCGAAACCGGGCTGAAAGGCGACTGGGCGCCCTCTCACGTTGAAGGGGAACGGCCGAGCCTGCACATGATTGAGCGCATGCTTAAGCAAGATATGAACCCCTAGCAATCTGCACTTGCATGTCGGCCACGGGCCCAAGCCGCGAAACAGCGGCCTACATGTGCCCCCACCTTGCGACAATGCAGTTTCAGTTGCGACACATTGGAGAATTGCAGTGCCAGTAAAGAAACGAGAAGAACGGCCCCTTAATCAGATGATGGTCGGTGTCCAACGACGCACGATGGTCTGGGGTAATTCAATGCTGCTCGCCGAAATTCATCTGGAGCCCGGAGGCGAAGTTCCCCTACACGAACATCCATATGAACAGATTGGTTATTGCATCGAGGGCACCTTTGATTTTGATATAGGCGAAGAAACCCATCACATCGAAGCTGGCGCGTCGTGGGTAGTGCCCTCAAACGTGCCGCACAGAGCGGTCGCGACGAGCAAATGCTTCCTTATCGAGGTCTGGAGCCCGGCCCGGGACGACTATAAGAACTGAGTACTGCTCCACAATTGCGGCAGCGAAAAACTGTGTCAGGTGAACGTGGCATCACCGCCCAACTCCTACACGACAACGCCACAATAATTCCGTTTTTTGTTCTCGGTAGTGCGGCGACATCCATGTTCCAGTTGGTTATGGCGCGCTTTCTTGAGCCAGAAAATTATGCTGCAGCTGTTGCCATCCTTGGAGGCTTGTCACTACTTGTCACCCCATCCCAGGTCATCCAAACACTTATTGCACGGCGCACAGCTGAGCTCTTGGCGTTGGGAAAGATTGTGACGCTGAGAACCAACATGCGCCTCTATGCCCGTCGTGTCGGTCTGATATCAATCACCTTGGCTATTAGTATTGCGGCCGCCTCCCCAATCCTTCAGTCAGTGCTTCAACTAGAGTCCCCATGGCCACTTGTGATTGCGGCCATTGCCGCAGGAACCTTGACCTTCGAACCTGTCGCACGCGGTGTACTCCAGGGCACGCGAAATTTCTTAGGACTTGGATTCACACTCGCCAGTCACGGCCTGGGACGGATTGTTGTCGGCGGCATCGCCGTTGCTGCGTTCACATGGGGGCCCACCGGGGCCCTGCTAGCTAGTCCCGCGTCAGCCATAAGCGGCATCATAATGGGATGGGTCGGTGTCCGACGCAACCTACCAAAACACAACCATCATCGGCCTGTAGACACGCCTACTTCCAACCTTAAATCTCCCGAATACGTCCGCGTGACGATCATTCTTCTTGTTGTCGCAGGCTTGTTGCATCTCGATGTGCTCGTCATAAAAATTCTTTTCAGCCCAATGGAAGCAGCAGAATACGCCGCCCTCTCGTTGGTTGGCCGCATGGTATTTTGGGGCGGCACGGCGATAGGTACAGTCCTTCTCCCCCACATCGTCTGGCAGGCCACCACCGGCGGTAACGTGATCCGAACATACATCGTGAGCCTGCTGCTCATGACCATAGTTGTTGCAGCGACAGCGTTCACGATCCTGACTTGGCCAGCCTTCACCTACGCAACGATCTTCAACGATCGCTACACAGCAAATACAGATCTCCTTCCACTGGCCGTCACTGCCGCAGGCCTCTTGGCCATTGTCGCCGTGACCGCTAATCTCCATATCGGCGCTGGCCACGTCCGAGTGTGGTGCGGTCTTGCAGTGATTATGGTCGGCACAATTCTCGGGTACGCCGTCGCCCATGAAACAATACGCGACGTCTTATCTGTGCTAGTCACCGGGACAGCCTGCGCAGCTATATATGTGACAGCAGAAGCCATCGCCCTAGCTCAGCAACAAACCAGTCTCCAAAGCCCAGGTCAACCCTGACCTCAAGAACTGCTCCTAGGCTCTAGAGGTTCCCTCGCGACCATAGTCATCCTCAAGCCGGACAACATCGTTCGGATGCGGTGTTGATACTTCAAGAACTCGGACGCTGCCATGCGGCGCCTGATACCGATGGACCTGGCCTGTCTGCACCCGAAAACTCACACCCTCCGCAAGATCGCGTGTGGTGAGGGTATCCACCGAATCACCAATTACGAGTCGTAGGGTTCCGTCCAAAACATAGATGGTTTCGTCCTTCTGTTCGTGCAATTGCAGGCTGAGTCGGGCCCCTTCATTGATCTCGATGATCTTGCCGATATAGAGCTCATTCGACGCATAGATCACTTCCCGACCCCAAGGCTTTTCAACAACAGACACCTTTTGATCGCTCATGTATCTACTCCTTCACTCCTGCAGCACTCGCCCCTATCGCTAGCAGTTCATCTACACGGTCAACCGTTGTAGTCTCCGTGTACACCCTCAGCAACGGCTCCGTGCCTGAAAATCTGATCAAGAGCCAACTCTCGTCATCCAGGTAGTACTTAAAGCCATCGGCTTCATTGCGTCGCAGTACCGCTGCACCATCAATCGAGCCTGGCACCCAAATGCGGACCTGCTCTTCGATGGCCGACCGTGCTTCTGCAGAAAACCGGAAGTCCCGCCGACCGTAATGGTATTCACGCCCCAGTTTCTGAAACAACATCGCAACAAGCTCCGCCGGAGTCTTGCCTTCTCGAACCATGAGATCAAGGAAATACAGTCCAGCCACAACACCATCCCGCTCAGGCATGTGGGGCGCAAACACATAACCACCGCTTTCTTCGCCGCCCATAATGGCGTCCAACTCAGTCATCGCTGGAGCAACGTATTTCATCCCCACTCCGACTTCCTCAACATGAACGTCATAGATCTTCCCGAGTCGTTCCAGCATTGACGACGTGGTGAGTGTTTTCACCAGAGGTCTTCGCAGGTTTCGGTGTTCCAGAAAATAGAACGCAAGCAAGGCAATGGTGCGGAGCTGATCAACAAATTCTCCCGAGCCATCAACCACGCCAAGACGATCACCATCCCCGTCCGTTGCAATCCCCACGACAGCGTCACTGTCACGAACTGCCACCGATAGTTCATCCGTCTGCGGCGGAATAGGTTCAGGCCTAGCGAGCCCAGGAAACCGTGGATTCCACGCACTATGAATTTCGCTTACGCGAAGTCGTCCTCCACCAAGCACCCGTGGCAACCATGCAGCCGCAGACCCATACATCGCATCGATAACTACCTCTATATCTCGACCACGTACACGATCGAGATCAATCAGCGTGCTGACATGGTCTAAATACGCTTGGTCCGGATCAAATTCATTCCAGAGCCCAGCATCGATAGCCGATGACTCGTCCATGCAAATCACCGAATCACCGTCAACCTGAGCCACCTCATCTTCAATCTCACCTAGCTTCTCAGGGGCTACAGCCGCTCCGGTAGCAGTCCGTATCTTGAATCCGTTGTCCGCCGGAGGATTGTGACTGGCCGTAATCATGACCGCGCCTGCCGCCTGAAGCCGAGCCGCACTAAACGCGACAACCGGAGTCGGACACGGGCGATCAACCAGATGCACCGGAATACCGTTGCCGGACAAAACCGAAGCCACGTGAGCAGCAAATCTCTCAGATCCAAAACGTCGGTCATAGCCGACTACGATCCCACGCTGCCAGTTCCAGTGTTCCCGAACGTAGCTGCCGAATCCTTGTGCCACACGCCCAACGTTACGGAAGGTGTAATCCCCGCCAATAACAGCTCGCCATCCGTCGGTACCGAATTTGATTTCCGTTTCTTCCAATGCCACGTCAAACCACACCCTTTGCTTCAGAGGCGCCCTGCACGTGCGCCAACGCATCTCGGAGCGAATCGTCCAACTGTCGCCGCGGTTGCCAACCAGTGTCCTCGATCAGCCGACTAGAGTCTCCAGCAATGGTTATTGATTGCCGACCAGGCGCAGGACTCGCAACCTCTCGAATCTCAGCATCTACACCAGCCACAGCAATTAGACGCTCGACCACAAACCGTAACGGTGACGCTGAACCTGTCGCAACGTTATAGATCCCACCTGACCGCCCGTGCTCGATAACCCCGACGATCGCCGCAGCCACGTCTCGAACATCAACATAATCACGTCCACCAGTAAGACTAAACGTGTCTACGATGGGCTTATTTTCTCCACCAAGAATCTTCGCTAGCTGGTGCACCTGTCGCCCTGGAAAATAAGCCGGCGATCGACCCGGCCCTAACGTGCCAAAAATCCGTAAGCAGACCACATTAAGCTGTTCGGCGTAATGAAACTGTTTGGCTTGAAGTTCTGCCGCTGCCTTGGACGCACCATAAACCGTATACGGATCCAAGGGTGCCAGTTCGGAGACCGGACCAGATTGTTGAACATTTCCGTATACCTCAGCTGAACTCAACGTCACCAAACGTGCAGCCGGAATATGCCGCAACATCGAGGTGATCAAGCGAAGCTGGCCAAGCACGTTCACATCATAGGCATGCACCGGATTCTCCTGGGCCTCACCCGGGTCAGCCACACCGGCTAGGTTGATGACCACCCCTGGCCGAACTTCACGGATCGCATCATCAATGCTTTTTTCGTCACATAGATCAAGATTCACCACTGGCAGGCCGCGGTGATCTCCGTGGGTCGAGGCAACAACCTCGTGTCCCGCTACGGAACAAGCCTCGAGTACATGCGGCCCCATAAACCCGAAGGCTCCTGTGACTAGGATCGGATCAGGCACGATTCGCCAGCAAGTCAGTCAGTCCGTTCGCCGACCGGCCATGACCTCTGCATGGGCAATTTCACTGGCAACCAACTCAACATCAGCGTCAACCATTAGGCGGACCAACTCCGCAAAAGTGACAGATGGCTTCCATCCCAGATCCTTTCGAATCAAACCCGGATCTCCGAACAGATGCTCAACCTCGGCTGGACGCAGCAAGTCTTGGCTCGTCGTAATGTGATCCCGGGCCGACTTACCGATGTGGTCAAACGCAAGCTCCGCAAATTCCCATCCTGAGTGAGTCTCCCCCGTTGCCAGCACGTAATCCCGCGGCTCGTCCTGTTGCAACATCATCCACATCCCACGGACAAAATCAGGTGCATATCCCCAATCACGCTTCGTCGACAAATCACCAAACGGAACCGACGTTACAACCCCGTGATGTACACGAGCCGAGCTATAGGTCAACTTGCGCGTCACAAATTCCATGCCACGCCTTGGAGACTCATGGTTAAAACATATACCTGAACAAGCAAACATTCCGTAACTCTCACGGTAGTTAATCGTGATCCAATGAGCGTACAGCTTGGCCACACCATAAGGACTACGGGGATAAAACGGCGTGGTCTCCTTCTGAGGCCATTCCTGAACCTGACCAAACATCTCGCTGCTGGACGCTTGGTAGAACTTGATTGCTGGATCAACCGCACGAATTGCCTCCAGCATGCGAGTTGTTCCAAGGGCCGTCACTTCACCGGTTAAGACGGGTTGCCGCCACGATGCCGGGACAAAGGACTGGGCCGCAAGGTTATACACCTCGTCAGGCCGATGGCGTTGAAGAATATCAATGAGTGAATATTGATCATGGAGGTCGCCAGCCTCTAATACGAGATCATCCTGCAAATGAGCAATACGACCATTGTTCTCAGTACTCGTCCGTCGGACTATCCCAATGACGGTATAGCCCTTCTCAAGAAGAAACTCCGCTAGGTAGGAACCATCCTGACCTGTGACACCTGTGATTACAGCTGAGGGCATGTGGACCCCTATTCGAAACGACCCATGCCTAGTTTACGTGCGACGTGAGATTAACCAAGCCGGAGATTCGATGTTATGGGGGTTACCCGATCGGTGCAGGCATCTCCACACCTGCCTGATCCGCCAGGACAGACAAGCTTTCGATGATATCCATAGTGAGCGGACATCCGTGAGCACGTCGGTGAGCTTCCGCGTCGCGCTCGATATCCCCAGGAGCATAAATACGATCCACACCGGGTCGCCGAGCTACGGCACGCATTCCAGTCAACGTAGCGGCTACCCTGTCCTTAAAGTCCGCCAGTGGCATCATGCGTTCTACGTCGATCGCCAAGAATGCATGCCCGACATCTTGGGGCTTATCAAACGTCCAATACATTGAACCTACGTCCACCGTCGAAGCCCCACCTGACAATATTCCCGTTAACACGTCAACGATCAATGAAAGTCCCGCTCCTTTGTACCCCCCTAACGGCAAAATTGTTCCGCCGTTGAGGTAACCATCCGGATCGGTGGTCGGATTACCCTCAGCATCGAGAGCCCAACCCTCAGGTATCGACTCACCCCGGCTCTTAGCAAGCAGTATGTGCCCACCGGCGACCTGCGATGTAGCCATATCCAAAACAAGTTCGTCTGGAGGATCAGTAGGTATAGCAACACACACCGGGTTCGTTGAGAGAAATCGTTCACTCCCGCCCCATGGGGCGACAATGGCTTCTCCATTCGTAAATGCGAAGGTCACACAACCAGCCCGTGCGCCTCGCAGGGCCCAATACGCTTGCGTGCCATTGTGGGTCGAGTTTCTAACACCGGTCCAACACGAACCGTGTTCTCGCGCCCGATCGATCGTCGTCGTGATCGCCCGATCACTAACAACCTGTCCTAATCCAGCATCTCCGTCCACCACCACAGTGGTCGGTCCGTCGCTCACCACCTTAATGTCGGGACTGACATTAACCAATCCCTGTCGCAACCGATCTACATAGATTGGCAACCGTACGATCCCGTGGGTATCTACACCACGAAGATTGGCAGCAACCAGAGAGTCGGCTGCTAGTCGAGCATCGGCCTTAGGCACCCCAACACCCGTAAGAACTTCCGTCGCGAAATCAATCAACAACCCGTGAGCGAAAAGACACGTTGTAGAGCTAGGCTTGTCCATCGAGTGCACCACCCTGACTACGAAAGTTAAATTGCCCCTATGCCAGCAGCATCGCACTCCTCAGAGAACGCCGTCACGTCACTCGGCGACATCGCGACCTATGGCGATATCGTTGCAATCGTAGGGGCCGGTGGGAAAACCACCACTATGTTTGCCTTGGCACACGCGCTCGCTGATCGAGGTTTTCGGGTCGTGACATCAAAATCAACCGTCATTCACGCTCCATCGATGGTCAGATCCCCAAAGTTGGTCGTCTCGAAACCTGCCTTGTGGAGCAAAGAACTACCGGACGCTCTCAAAAACAATCCCGTGGTGACCGTAGTCACCTCAAATCCAACGCCCCGTAGATTTGAGGGGATCGAACCGGAAATGGCGCCAGCGCTTCTTCACGATTCAGGCGCGGACGTATTGATCGTCGAAGCAGACGGCGCTCGACGGCGGTTGCTGAAACTCCCTGCCAGTCATGAACCAGCTATGCCCAAAGGTGCAACCGCCGTCCTTCCTGTCGGGTGCCTTGCCGTGGTTGGCGCTCAACTAACCCGGCGTTTTGTACATCGTCCGGAGCTAGCTGAACAACTTCTGGGCCTGACCACAGGTGCAACCCTGACCCCTGCAAATGTCGTTGCGGTACTCCTGAGTGAACAAGCGGGCCTTAAGTCAGCGCCACTGAATGCAAGGAAATGGCCTGTCCTTACCGCTGCAACCACCATCAACACAGCAGACCTTGGCAAGCTCAGGAGGCTACTGGGTCGTGAATCGAAGATCGCTGGGTGGATTGAGGCCGACCAGGACTGGGAGTTCAGCGTTCACTGGAACCGTCCATAAACCCGAGTCCCACGACATAAACAAGCAATTGCGTCAAAATGTGGTGCATTTGCTCACTTATGGCACAAACACTTATGTCTGCAATTCCTCCAATTCCAATTAATCACGACCGCCTACAAGAAACATTTGTCGCCCTACTAGCAGTCGACAGCTACTACGGCGATGAGGAACGAGTGGTCGAGGTCATCAAAGCTCGGATGGATGGGCTCGGCGTCTCTTGGCGATCCGATCCCCACGGAAACCTCATCGGCACATGGCCAGCACGAGGTAAAGAGGCCGAACCACTCATCTTGAACGCTCACATGGACACGGTTCTTCCTACACCAAATATGGTGCCGATCGTGAAACCTGATGGTGTCTATTCCGACGGATCCTCTGTTCTAGGTGCCGATGACAAGGCTGGTGTCGCCGCGATTATGGAAGCGATTCAAGCGTTCCATGACTCAAACGAGCCCCATGGGCCTATCGAACTTCTGTTCACCACCGGCGAAGACGTCGGCCACATAGGTTCCAAGGCCTTTGACGCGCAAGATGTCGTCAGCCGACGCTGTTTTGTGTTCGACGCTGGAGGTCCGGTTGGAACGGTAGTTATGCGGGCACCAGGACAAAGACGATTTGTCATGACATTTAAGGGGAAAGCCGCGCACGCCGGTGTCGAACCCGAACTCGGGATTAGTGCAATTGCCATTGCAGCCCGAGCTATAGACCAAATGCCTCTAGGACGGGTCGATGAAACAACCACTGCTAACGTCGGAACCATTGAAGGGGGCCAGGCCTATAACATCGTTGCCCCGGAAGCAACGGTCACCGTAGAAAGTCGAAGCCTTTCCGAAGAACGTCTTGAACGTCAGGTCACTGACGTTACCAATGCCGCCACGCAGGCCGCCGAGACGTACGGGGGTACGGTTGAAATAGAAACGCACACGTTTTACACGGCGTATGAACTGGAGGAATCCGATCCCGCTGTGCAACTGGCCGATACCGCTATTGAAGCCGCCGGTATGACCACCCAACACGTAAGCACCGGCGGGGGTAGCGACGCCCATGAGTTCAATGAAAAAGGAATAACATCGGTGTGTCTTGGAATGGGATATATCGACGTTCACTCCGTCAATGAATTTATGCCGCATAACGCTCTGCGCGATGCGACACGGATGGCGGTAGAGCTAATACGGCACGGGTGAACCGTCACCTTCGTGCCGATCTGATACACCCCGGGGAAATGTTGGATGCTTAATGACGCGTCCCAATTCTGTGGGATCTAGAACATGTCCATTGCACCACAACAAACACGAATAGGTGTTCTTAGACGCTCGCACTTGAAATATATGGCCACGGCATAACATTTCGCCTGTTAATAGGCGGAGCCTGAGCCTCTAGGATGCTTCTTACAGTTGCTGCCTGTGGAGGTGATGATGAAAAAATCTACGGGGGCAAGAAAAACGGATCCTTTCAGATGCGCTGCGGATATTACGGAAAGAAAATCTGCTGAGTTGTAGAGCATCGGCTCTTTCACGCACGGCCTGAATCACGCCCATGTTCCATCGCATGTCTATTTAGGTCGTACCGTCCGCGCCTGTGACAACTAACGCATACTCATAACTGTCCTTGAGCGCCAACCATGAAGCCTCGATGATGTCGGTAGAACTTCCAACCGTGCCCCACTCTTTGGTTCCATCACTTGACTGGATGAGCACACGCACACTCGCGTCCGTTGCCGAGGTGGAATCAAGAATACGAACCTTATAGTCAACCAAGTGCGTTTGCTCTAAAGACGGGAAAAACCGCTCCAACGCCTTCCGAGCCGCATGGTCTAACGCGCTGACCGGACCGTTTCCATCTGAAGCAGTCTGGAAAACTTCATCACCGACTTTAATCTTGACCATGGCCTCAGACAACATATCGCGACCCTGTCGGGTCTCAGCCAGAACAAGGAAATCTACAAACTCGAACGGAGCCCTATAGTCAGGCTGCAGTCGCTGTAACAGCAAATAAAACGAGGCCTCAGCCCCTTCAAATTGAAATCCCCGTTCTTCCATCGACTTAACCGTCTCCACAGCCGCATTGATAGATGTCTCGTTAAGGACCACACCGAGTTGTTCCGCTCGAGCTGTGATATTGCTGCGCCCCGCAAGTTCAGATATCAAAACCCTGGGCT
Organism: uncultured Chloroflexota bacterium; assembly: GCA_964522375.1. Lineage (GTDB taxonomy): Bacteria > Chloroflexota > UBA11872 > UBA11872 > UBA11872 > UBA11872. The sequence continues at coordinate 23,568 of CAZFVB010000001.1, read as the reverse complement.
CGTTACCGACATCAGCAGGGTCAATATGTTGATAGGCATCAGCATCCTTCCGAACTCCGCTGCCGTGGTACCCAGCCTTGTGCGCAAACGCACTGTGGCCCACATACGGCATAAAAGCATCCGGAGGTGTGTTGGCCAGCTCGCTGATATACCGGGAAATTTCTGTCGTCTGCCGCAATTGCTCAGGACTTACGCATGCATGACCCAGCTTCAGCTGTAGTGTCGGTATGAGCGTGGTGAGATTCGCATTGCCACAACGTTCGCCAAATCCATTGATCGTACCCTGCACCTGCACCGCACCCACTCCTATCCCGGCTATCGTGTTCGCAGCGGCAAGATCAGCATCGTTATGCATGTGAACACCGAGTTGGACATCGGTCCACACACCCGCAGCTTGAGTAGCTTCAGCTATCTCTAGGGGCAGCGATCCCCCATTAGTGTCACAGAGAACAATCCAGTCTGCCCCAGCCTCAGACGCAGCTTCAGTACAGGCCTTCGTATATTCGTCGTCATACTGATATCCATCATAGAAGTGCTCCGCATCCACCAGAACCTCTCGACCAGCCTGCTTCAAATGACGAACGGTATCTCTGATCATCGCCAAGTTTTCGTCAGTCGTAGTTTCGAGAACCGTCTCTACCTGATACCGGGAAAATTTGGCGACAATCGTCACGGTCGGCGTCGGACAGGACAGCAAAGCCGCCACCGTGGGATCGTCCTCCACCTCTCGATGTTTGTACCTCGTAGCTCCAAAGGCAGTAATCCGGGCATGTCGCCACGTCATTTCCGCCGCGCGGTCAAAAAATTCTCGGTCCTTGGGATTCGACCCTGGAAATCCACCTTCAATGTAGTGAATTCCGTAGTCATCAATCCGCTGCGCAATACGAAGCTTGTCCTCGGTCGAAAATGAGACACCTTCTGTTTGCGCGCCATCCCGCAAGGTGGTGTCGTATAGAACGATTTGCATGGTGAATTATCCAGTTTCAATGAGTCGTAAGTTGAAATTTGATATGGGCGTCGGGGCCAAGCTCCAGCAACAAAATCCTTGCGCCGTTTAGTTGATGCTCGGACCCTCGATCCGGGCAATAACTGCCGCCGTCATGGACTGAGTATCCACGAGGCGCGCTCCCTCCTCTCCAATATCACGAGTGCGAAACCCATCATTCAACGTCAATTCAACTGCCGATTCTATGGCCGTAGCAGCCTGAGAAAGGCCGAATGAGTGCCTAAACATCAACGCCACACTAAGAATGGTAGCCAGTGGATTAGCCACATGATCGCCGGCAATATCAGGAGCACTACCATGCACCGGCTCGTATAAAGCGTGTGGCCCATCTCCGAGGCTCGCCGATGGCAGCATGCCCAATGACCCAGTGAACATGCCGGCTTCGTCACTTAAAAAATCTCCAAAGGTATTTTCAGTCACCACAACATCCCAATCTGTCGGACGTTGGACTAAGGCCGCAGCAAACGCATCGGCGAGCATCGTTGAGAACTCAACATCCGGATATTCCCCAGATATCTCGGTCGCGATATCTCGCCAAAACCGTCCGGTAACCAGAACATTGAACTTATCCACGGACAAGAGCCGGCCACGGCGGTCACCGGCCCATGCAAAACCGTGCCGGACAATTCGTTCAACCTCGCTACGGCGATATAGCAACGTATCCACAGCCGCTGGTTCACCATCCACGGTTCGCATTTCTTTAGGCCGGCCAAAATACAGGCCACCTGTAAGCTCCCTCACAATCACCAAGTCAGTCCCGCGCACAATTTCTGGGCGAAGCGGCGAGCGACCTAGCAGAGCGTCATGAACACGAATCGGTCGTACGTTGGCATACAAGCCAAGGCCTTCGCGTAGACGCAGAACTCCTTCCTCAGGAGTAAATCTTGCATGAGGATCATCCCATTGAGGTCCACCCACAGCACCCAGAAGAACCGCATCGGCATCTTGCGCATCCTGTAACACCTCATCGGTGCACGGTTCTCCGAACCTGTCGATGCTGCCACCACCCAACGGTCGTTCGATCTGGGTTACCTGGAGGTCGTACAAACTAGCCACGTCTTGTAAAACCTGTGCACCGGCTGCAACAACTTCCGGACCTATGCCATCACCTGGTGTGACGACCACTTGGACTGGCTTCAATGATTTTTCCAACCACTGACATATGGCAACCCATCCTGCATATCCGTTATCTCATGATCAGCCTCTAACAACGTAGCCAGTGCATCCCATGCACCAGTCGTAAATGCCCGCTGAATGGCTTCTGGAATCTGCGCCTGGTAAGTCGCTTGGCCTGTACTGATCGCACCAGTCGACACATCGACGGACAGCACCGTTTCGGGAGCCTCCTCAACCAAGCTCTGCAATGATTCGACCTGCTCTGATGGAAGAGTGAGACACGGAACACCAATAACCGTGCAGTTACCAAGGAAAATTTCGGCGAAGCTCTCGCCAACAATGGCGGAAATCCCGTGACGCATTAGTGCCTGCGGCGCATGTTCACGACTTGAACCTGATCCAAAATTTCTGTTGACGACAAGAACTCGAGCACCGTTAAACCGTTGATCATCAAACGAATGTTGTCCATCGAGTTGCTTTCGATCGTCTTCAAAAGCGTGTGGGCCTAGATTCTCGAACGTAATTTCACGTAGATAACGGGCAGGGATAATTCGATCAGTATCAATGTCATTTCCTCGAACCGGAATACCAGTACCGGTTACCGAGAAGATACTTCCTTCTTTAGTCATCCCAGCTATCCAGCCACCGTGATCATCGAGCGCACATCGACCACCTCTCCAGCAACCGCGGCTGCTGCCACCATTGCAGGACTCATCAACAACGTACGACCAAGAGGACTTCCCTGCCGCCCTTTGAAGTTCCTGTTGCTTGAAGACGCACAGACCTGATCCGCCACCAACTTGTCAGGATTCATGGCCAAACACATCGAACATCCAGCCTCACGCCACTCGAATCCGGCCGACCGGAAGATCTCATGTAAGCCCTCCGCCTCCGCCTCCGCCTTGACTCGCTGAGAGCCAGGGACTGCCAACGCTTTTACCTGATTCGGCACACGCCGACCCTCAACAATCCGAGCAGCCTCTCTGAGATCTGAGATCCGACTATTAGTGCAGGAACCAACAAACGCCACATCAATCGGTATACCTGCAATGGAATCACCGGCACGTAGTTGCATGTGATCGAGGGCTTCTTGTATCGATTGCCGATCAGGACCATCGACATCAGCCGGTGACGGTATCTCGGCGTCAACACCTACAACTTGGCCTGGGTTTATTCCCCAGGTCACCATTGGCGGGATTGAATAGCCGTCAAATTCCGTCTCATCGTCATAAATCGCGTCTTCATCGGATGCCATGGCATCCCACCAAGCTCTGGCCTTTACGAGGTCATTTCCAGCTGGGGCATATTCCCGCCCGGTTACATACGCATAGGTAGTAGCGTCCGGGTTAACGTAGCCAACCCGCGCCCCACCTTCAATCGACATGTTACATACCGTCATCCTCTCATCCATGGTCATACCATCGAATACCTCACCAGCGTATTCATAGGCATATCCCACACCACCCTGAACACCCAGCTTTCCGATGATGGCCAAAATCACGTCCTTGGCGTACACACCCGCCGCCAATTTCCCGTCAACAGTGATACGTCGGCATCGGGGTTTTCCAACGGCCATAGTTTGAGTAGCCAACACGTCACGCACCTGAGAGGTTCCAATGCCAAACGCTATCGAACCAAAGGCTCCGTGAGTACTCGTATGACTGTCACCACACGCAATGGTCATGCCGGGCTGGGTCAGACCGAGTTCAGGACCAATCACATGGACGATGCCTTGACGGCCGCCTGATCGCGTAAAAAACGGGATTCCAGTCCCTGCAAGATTATCCTCTATGGCCACAAACATCTGCTCGGCCATCCCGTCAGCGAATGGCCGCTCGGCCCCATCAGTTGGAATGATGTGATCCACCGTTGCAAACGTGCGGTCGGGATACCGAACTTTCAGACCACGCTCCCTCAGCATTTGAAACGCTTGCGGACTTGTGACCTCGTGGACAAGATGCAGGCCAATAAAAAGTTGGGTCTGGCCATTGGGCAGCTCACGAACAGCATGAGCGTCCCAGACCTTGTCGAGAAGTGTTCGCCCCATCTGAGAACCTAGACGCCCGATAATTCGACCGCTGCCGACGCAGCGTTCGATTCGAGAGTTGCGGTCCATTCCTTGCCGAGACCAGCTAAAAGTCGATTCAGAGCATTTATATAGGCCTGAGCGCTGGCGACCAGAATGTCGGGATCAGCACCATGCCCACTAAAAACCTTGGCGTCACTTTCAATCCGAATTGTGACTTCACCAATCGCGTCAATTCCTTCCGTCACAGAGCTTACGGAAAATTCCGTCAACCGATTAGGAACATTCACAACACGATTGATGGCCTGATACACCGCGTCCACAGGACCTGTACCAATCGCAGCATCTGAGTGTTCAACACCGTCGTCAGATCGCAGTTTGACCGTCGCTGTTGGCATTGACCCCGTGCCTGTGCTGACCTGCACATGCACAAGCTCGAACGTCTGATGAAATGCCCGGTGCTGTTCATTTTGAATGATCGCCTCAAGATCTCGATCAGTGATCGTTTTCTTCCGATCAGCAATTTCCTTGAAAGCATTAAAAGCATTTGCGAACTCGGTCTCACCAAGTTCCAGACCCATACGTTCCAGCTTGTCTCGAAACGCGTGTCGACCAGAAGTCTTGCCCAACACGATGCTGCTTTCCTCAACACCTACATCCGCGGGGTTCATGATTTCGTAGGTTGTGCGCTCTTTTAGCATCCCATCCTGGTGCAGGCCTGAAGCATGAGCGAATGCATTCGACCCAATGACGGCTTTGTTTGGTGGAACAACCATGCCCATATAGTTGGACACTAACCGACTCGTCCGAGCCAGCTCGACGCTTCTGAGTCGAGTGTCCGCCTTAAAATAGTCACCACGGGTTCGCAAAGCCATCACAATTTCTTCTAGGGCAGCATTGCCAGCCCGTTCCCCCACTCCATTGATCGTGCATTCAACCTGCGCCGCCCCTTCGGAAATCGCGGCCAGCGAATTCGCTACGGCCTGACCCAAATCATCATGACAATGCACAGAAAGAACAACATCTTCAATTCCCTGCGTCTGTTCAACGATCTGCCGAACCATTAGCCCAAATTCCTCAGGCTGGGCGTACCCAACTGTGTCGGGAAAATTCACAATGGAGGCGCCAGCCTCAATGGCTGCGCTAAACACGTCAGCAACAAAACCAATATCCGAACGCGTGGCGTCCATCGCGGAAAACTCAATGTGGTCAGTCTTGCCACGAACGTACGTCACGGCTTCGCGAGTCATATCGATCACCGATTCACGCCGTTCACGCAACTGATGTTCCAAGTGAATATCACTAGTCGAAATCACAATATGCAATAAGGGCCGCTCTGCACCTTTCAAGGCTTCCCATGTAGCATCAATTTGCTCACGTTTGAAGCCACTCAAGGCCGCGACTTCCACGTCTTTCAATTCCCGTGAAAGCAGCTCGACGGCTTTGAAATCTCCGGGCGAAGTAAACGGGAATCCAGCCTCAATAACATCCACCTGCAGGCGAGCCAGCTGCCGACCGATTTCCAGCTTTTCATCAATAGTTAGTGCGCCGCCGGCTGCTTGTTCGCCGTCGCGCAATGTTGTGTCAAAAATTCGTACGTGTCGCATAGCGACGATTCCTTACCTCTATATGGAGCGGTCGAACAGGGACCGCATACGTTCCCGGTTATCCCCTCCGCTAACGAGAGGGGCCGAGAAGCGCGAGGTAATACACGCCTCGAGTGTATTTTGGGCAATCAGCCTTGTTCATTCTCGCGTCTCTGGAAGCCAATCCATCATGCTGCGCAGATCACGCCCGACGACCTCGACAGGATGATCCTGATCCTTCTTCTTCAGAGCATTGTACGCCGGGCGACCAGCCTGATTCTCAAGAATCCAGTCTCGAGCAAAATTCCCGTTCTGAATATCGGAGAGAATCTCCTGCATGGCACGCTGCGAACCCTCATTAATAACACGTGGTCCCGATACAAGATCTCCATACTCAGCCGTGTCACTAATCGAATGTCTCATGTAGCTAATACCACCCTGATAGATCAGATCCACAATTAGCTTGAGCTCGTGCAAGCATTCGAAATAGGCTAATCGAGGGTCGTATCCAGCATCGACCAGCGTCTCAAACCCTTGTTTGACAAGAGCCGTTACACCACCACACAACACAACCTGTTCACCAAATAGATCAGTTTCTGTCTCGTCCTTAAAAGTCGTCTCAATAAGCCCAGCTTTAGCGCACCCGATACCTTTGGCATAGGACAACGCGACATCGCGAGCACGTCCAGTCGCATCTTGATGCACTGCAATAAGCCCCGGAACTCCCACACCTTCAACAAACAAATCACGAAGGATGTGTCCCGGACCCTTTGGCGCCACCATCGCCACGTCAACGTTTTCGGGCACCTGGATTTGCCCATAGTGGATATTGAACCCGTGCGCAAACATAACCATATGGCCAGGCCTGAGCGCTGGCTCGATCTGTTCGCTATAGACCGTAGGCTGGTCCTGATCTGGAAGCGCCAACATCACGGTTTCTGCCGCATCTACCGCTTCAGCCACGTCCAAAACCAACAAATCTTGTGCCTCGGCACGCGCACGAGACCCGCTGTTCGGCCGCAACCCAACCACAACATCAACATCAGAATCCCGAAGATTCAGCGCATGGGCATGACCCTGACTCCCGTAACCGAGAACAGCAACCTTTTTCCCCCGCAACTCATCAGTCGCAATGTCTTTTTCATAAAGAACTTTGTTATCCATAGCCCTATCCATTTCGTCCATGAGTGCTTCCGCGAGCCATCGCGATCGCACCTGTTCGAGATATCTCTTCAATTAGCCAGGCGTCTGGACACCTGGAAATTACATCGAGGAACTTATCAACCCTGGCCTGGTCGCCTGGCATCTGCACAATAATTGAGGATTCACTGCGATCCACAATCTCACCACCATGGCTAAGCGTAACCTGATCCAGTTCATCGCTACGCCCACTGACTCGAACCTTGACCAACGCAAGTTCGCATATGATCGCCGCAGTCCCGGTCAGGTTCCGAACCGAATCAACCTCGATCAGCTTATACAACTGCTTTTCACACTGACTAACCTCATCGGCCGAGCCCTCAACAGCAATTGTCATCCGAGAATATCCGGGCTCCTCCGAATGCCCAACCGCCAAGCTAGCAATATTAAAGCCACGTCGACGGAACAAACTCGCCACCCGAGTCAACACCCCAGGATGATCCTGAACAGTAGCAACAAGCGTATGCACCTGAGGTTCGCTCATCGAGGATCCTCGATCACGCTAGCCACTCCAGTTCCCGGAACAATCATCGGATAGACGTTCTCGACTTGATCAACATGCAAATCAAGCACCACTGGCCCATCATGCGCATGGGCCATCTCTATAGCCGAATGCATTTCCTCACGCGTCGTTGCACCCAGGCCATGCAAACCAAACGCTTTCGCAACAGCAGCAAAATCCGGGTTGTCCAGATAAGCCCCCATGTATCGACCCTCATAAAAGAATTCCTGCCACTGACGAATCATTCCAAGGTGGGCATTGTTAAGAATGGCCACTTTCAGATTGATACCTTCAGCAGCCAAGGTGTTGAACTCCTGAATATTGATCAACAGACCACCATCGCCGGTCACACACCAGACATCACGACGGTCATCAGCCAACTTCACACCCATAGCAGCGGGCAAGGCATATCCCATTGGACCTAAGCCCCCAGCACTAAAGAACATTCGTGGCTTTTCATACCAAAAATGCTGGGCCGCCCACATTTGGTTCTGACCAACATCCGCAATCACCCGCGCATCACCGCCAGAAACCTCATAGATCGCCCGAACAACTTCCTGAGGCAGCACGGATTCTGGACTCTCAGGAATATCCAGCGATCGATGCTGCCCTCGCCATGAATCAAGCTGGCTAAACCAGGCTTTACGATCATGATGCTTAATCAAGGGCAATAAACGATCAAGAGTCATCTTTAAGTCACCGACGATTGGCACGTCAGTCGCTAGCACTTTGCCAATCTCAGCAGGATCAACGTCGATATGGACAACTTTGGCATTCGGACCAAACTCGTCAACCTTCCCCACAGCACGATCATCAAATCTGGTCCCTAGGCCGATAATGCAATCGGTTTTCCCCATAGCGAAATTCGCATAGGCCAACCCGTGCATGCCAAGCATTCCAAACGACAGGGGATGAGTTTCAGGAAAAGTTCCCACCCCATGCAACGTAGAAACAACAGGAATGTTTCCGCGTGTCGCTAACGCGAACAGTTGTTCTGCCGCACCGGAAATGTCGATGCCGTGACCAGCCATGATGATGGGCTGATTAGCCGCGTTGATAACCTCGGCTGCACGAGCCACCAACCCCTCATCACCGGCCGTAGGCGTGATGTAGCCACGAAGATCTAGCGACTGCGGCGCGGTGCACGTTGTCGTTTCGCCAAACACATCCTTGGGAATATCGATATGGACGGGACCAGGACGACCACTCGAGGCAATATAAAAGGCCTCTTTCATTACCCGGGGCAGATCATCCACATCTAGTACCAAGTAGCTGTGCTTGGTTACAGGTATCGAGATGCCTGTAATATCTGTCTCTTGAAATGCGTCAGATCCAATGGCAGGTCGGGCCACTTGTCCCGTGATATAGACCACGCCAACCGAGTCCATCATGTCATTAGCCATACAGGTCACTAAGTTTGTTGCCCCTGGACCAGACGTACTAGTAGCAACACCCACTTTTCCAGTGGCCCGTGCATAACCGTTCGCAGCAAATCCGGCAGCCTGTTCATGACGAATCAAAACATGTCGAATCCGGTCTTGATACCTATACAGCGCATCGTAGAAGGGAAGCGAAGCCCCACCTGGCATACCAAAAACCACATCAACCCCGGCCTCGAGAATCGCGTCACACACAACATCGCCGCCGCTCCGAGCAATCTGCGAATTGGTATTCACAGCATTTGTCGATCGGCCATTAGTAGAAGACATTACTTGGGACTCCTGAGAAAAAACTCAAACAAAAATAGGTGGTGATTTAACCCTGTTCCGTTAGGCGGAGACGACGGTTATCCGGCGACTCCGCCGAGTACGGTGACCGCTAGGCACAGCGCAAAACGAGCTTCACGCCTCTTCGCAACCTGACTCATTACCATCCATCCTTTTTTCGACGTAAAAGTCGACCAACAAAAAACCCGTCCCTTGATCAAGGGACGGGTATGCAACCCGCGGTACCACCCCGCTTGCCCGATCACTATTCGGACCACTTCATGTTCCCAGTTTCGGAGGGCACCGGACCGGCCTACACAGCTTCCTTTCAGCCAGTCAGCTCAGGGGTGACTTTCAGCTCGGAGTATCCACCGGCTCCCACCAAACCCGGCTCGCTTTGGACACTCCGGGGAGCTTACTCTTCCCCATCAACGCTTCATTCGCTTCCACTCATTGCCAACCGGAGAAGACGAGACACACTCACTGGATCCACGTCAACCAAACTGGCAGACCAAACACTAGCAGTGAGGCTACTGACCGGCAAGGAATTTTTACCAAATGAAAGGGTTTTTTATGGTTGGGCGTACCTCCGCCATAATGCGCCCATGACAACCGCCCCTCCAACAGGCACAGATACGTCCAGATATGTCGTGTTCGACGTAGAGACGTTACGTCTCAGCCACGAAGTGCATGGCGGGTGGAAAAATATCAAGGACTTTGGTCTTTCGGTTGCAGTAACTGTTGATGACCAGAATATTGAAAACGTATGGCACGATGCTGAGGCCCACCAGTTGATCTGTTACATGAAAACTTTTCCACGAGTTGTAGGGTTTAACTCTTAGTGGGTTGATCTGGCGGTGTTAGCGGCATATGTCGAGGTAGACCTGCTTCACCATGCCTCCCTAGACCTTTTCGAAGATTTACGCCATATCACGGGACGACGTAGGGGCATGAGCCTCAACAACATTGCGCACACGATGTTCGGTGAAGAAAAGTTGCTTCCGGATGGCACCGAAGCTGTTCGGCTTTGGCGCTCCGGAGACCAAGAAAATCGTGCGAAGGTGATTCAGTATTGCGCCCACGACGTCGCACTCACAAAACGGATACTCGAGTTCGGAATAACGCATGGATTCGTTCGCATTCCCGTACCTGACCTGCGAAACAGCCGGAACGTCATTGCCGTTGAAGTTCCAGTGCCGTGGGCTACCGAGTTGGATACTCCGTCGACCTAACCAGCCTCAAACTCTCACCACAACCCCGATATCACTCCCGTCTACATAAATTCCACGATAGCCTCGATCTCAACGGCCATTCCACCAGGTAATTGCGCCATGCCAATAGCAGACCGTGCATGCCTACCATTCTCTCCCCACAACTCAACAAATAAGTCTGAATAACCGTTGATCACCATGGGATGTTCCGTAAAATCCTCGGTGCAATTAACCATGCCCAGCACCTTGACAATTTGTATCACTCGATCGAGATCACCCAGAGCGTCTTTTAGAACGCCCAGATGAGCAACAGCGATTGACTGAGCAAACCCAGCAGCCTCTATGGCGTCAAAGTCACGACCCACCTTCCCAATCGGTGTATTCCCGGCCTCATCCGTAGGCCCTGCCCCCGATAGATAAACAAGATTTCCACTCACGTTCCACGCCCGCAGCGGCAGCGTGTCTGGAATCGATGGTTCAGGTGGCTGAATGCCCATCTCTGCAAGCTTGGCTTCGATTTTCATAGGTCACATGTCCTTTTTTTTTCAACCAGCAAGATATCCCTCACCCACAACCGCTGTTAGCGCCGAATCAAACGCAACCGCCGTTTGCTCGATATCGGCGTCATCGTGCGAGGCACTGACAAAGCCCCCATTTGAAATCAGATGCACGCCTTCATTGAGAAGAGCCCGTTTCAAGGCCGCACCACCCGCACCGGGCCAACCAGATTTTGCAGGCTTCCCCGTGAGACTTACGTGCCAGTAGGAGGTCTCCCCATAAACGACAGCACCTATATCATGCCGATCAAACACTGCCTGCAAACTTTGACGAAGCTGCATTCCCAATTCGTTGATACGTTCATGTACCCGACCATCGGCAATATGTTCAAGAACGGCGGCACCGGCGGCAGCCGATAACGGATTCGCGTTATAGGTGCCGGGATGTGAAATCCGCTCACCACGGTCCCAAGCAGGATCATCCCTTTTCTCCAACCGATCCATAATCTCAGCACGACCTCCAATCGCGGCGCCAGGAAGGCCTCCGGCCACAATCTTGGCCATCGTCGTGAGATCTGGTGTGATACCAGCACGAACCTGGAATCCGCCCGGAGACATCCGAAATCCTGTAACAACTTCATCAAGAATCAACACGACATCGTGCTCTGTAGTGAGACGACGCAGACCTTCAACAAAGTCCGTCGGAAATGGAACAGCCCCCCACGACGGGCCACTCGGTTCAACAATTACCGCCGCCACATCACCCCTGACCAGTTCTTCTCGGACACGATCCAAATCTACCGGCAAGGCTGTGACAGTGCTCCGCGTAGCTACTGGCACTCCACTGGACATCGGTACATCGTAAGGCTCCTCTACAGCAACCGTGGCGTAGTCGTGCCATCCGTGAAAATGCCCCTCAAACTTTATGATGCGATCTTGACCGGTATATGACCGAGCTAATCGCATGGCCATGTGAGTGGCTTCGGTACCAGACGAGTGAAAGCGTAGCTTTTCAATACTCGGAACCATCCGCTTTATTTGTTCAGCCCACCGAATTTCCAGTTCGTGGCTCGCACCATAATGCGTCCCCAACTCAAGCTGCTCACGAACTGCCTGAACTGGAATAGGATGACTATGCCCAAGGATTAGCGCGCCATGCCCCATGGTGTAATCAATATATTCGTTGCCATCAACGTCCCATTTGCGCGCACCGAGCGCCCGCTGAACCATGATCGGAAAGGGAGCATGAATCCTAGTGTCGTGTGTAACACCACCAGCAAGAACCGATCTAGCGCGATCATAAAGATCGGAGGAGCTGCGAGCCTTACTCTTAAATGTCTGCTCTATAGTTCCACGATCGCTCTGGCTGCTCATGAATCGCCTCTGTGTTGTGCAAACAACCCACGCCACGACGACGGGATCCGTAATTGTTTATGCGCATAGGCAAGAACATTTTAATGGTGCCAAAACAATGTGGGAAAACCCAAATTCGCGCCCCAGCAAGCATCCGCGTAGGCTGCATCGGTGCTGACGATATTCCTCGGCGAACGAGGTTCTCGACTCCAAGAAGCCGTGCACACCGTGCTCGGCCGACGAAGCACGGATGATTTGGAGTTCGTCCAACTGGATGGCGTTCGTGATGGAATCGTCGACCTAAACAATGCATGCACCACTATTTCGATGTTTGGCGATCGCCGACGGGTATACCTCGAAAATGCCCCATCCGTAGGGTCTCGGCGAAAACAGTTAATTGAATGGCTAGCCGAGTTTATGAGCACAAACAATTCTGCATGTGACCTCGCAATATCGGTTTACCTAGATCTTGGCGACAGAGGAATGACCACTCGAGCTAAAGCCTTCGAAGCATTGGCTCAACACGGCGCCACAATCCAACGATTCAAGCCGCTAACTTCTGCCGAAGCCACCCGTTATGCCAAATCGGTCGCCAGGAATTTAGGTGTTCAGCTGTCGTCCGCTGCTGCCGAAAGACTGATCGAACTGGTAACCGCAAACGCTGACATGATCAAGAGCGAGATCGAAAAACTCGCCGCCTATCTCGGTTTTAGTGGCGAGATCCAAGAGAACGATGTCGATATAGCAGCAGCCGCGATCGGCGAGCATTCACGATGGGACTATATAAACGCGGTAGCGGACCATAACTTAGAGAAAGCCCTCAGCATCCTCGACGACATGCTCGCCATGGAAACCGCGCCCGCACTCATTATGTCGGACATCACAACAAATCTTCGAAAACTCGCCATGGCCCGGCAAATCGTAGTCGGTGGAGGAAATGCGCGGGATGTAGCTCAAGCAGCTCGCGTTCCGCAATTTAGGGCCCAAGCACTTGCACGTCGCGCCAACTTCATGTCTGACCGTCTGATTGCTGCAATGTACGCGGAAGTGATACGAACTGATATCGCTTTGAAATCAGGCAGGACCGACGACAAAGCGCAGTTGGAAATTCTTACCGCCCGGATCTCCGCAGATCCCAGGAGATCTCGTGGTTAGCCCGCTTCTACAGCCCTAAGACGCCTGACAAGCCGCGATACATTGCGGGCGGCTCGTCGTCGATGAATGAGACCCTTCCGAGCTGCCGCGTCCAGTTGACTTTGCGCACGAAGGATCTCGGAACCCGCGGCCTCCACATCACCAGCATCGATAGCAGCCTCAGCCCTACGAACAGATGTACGAACAGCAGAACGCGCTCGAACATTTCGCGCTCGCAGGAACTTTTGACGGCGAACCTGCTTTGCGCGACGTCGATGTCGAACTAATTCTTTTGGTGAAGGCACGTGTTAACCCGTTGAAACCCAAAGGGGAGAAAAGTGGGCTCTAACTATAGCAAAGGTCATCAAGAAATCAGCTGGGAACACTCTTGACCTCGAAGTTTGACAGTCTTAGAAGCGACCAGGCTGTTTGTAAGATATAGCCCGGATCTGGAGCATCAGTGCCGAGCACGCCCAACAATGTCGTTAATTGATCCTTGACTGCGTTGCTCAAGGTATTCCTCCAAACATGCAACCAACCGCTCAGCAGCCCTAGGTTCTCTGAATGTAGCCGTTCCCACCTGCACACAAGATGCACCCGCGAGGAAAAACTGGAGCGCGTCTGCCCCGGTAACGATGCCACCGATGCCAATGATTGGAATCGACACCACTCCAGCCACCTGATAAACACAGCGTAATGCGATGGGCCGAATCGCTGGCCCGGACAACCCGCCAACACCAGCACCAAGAAACGGTCGGCCAACGTCGGGGTCAATAACCATGCCGAGAACAGTATTAATTAACGACAGCGCATGCGCTCCAGCAGCCTCGGCAGCACGCGCAATCGGTCGGATATCAGTCACATTGGGTGAGAGTTTCGCGATAACGGGGAGGGACGTACCTTTGCTCACGGCTTCAACCGTCGCAGCAGTTCTATCGGGATCCGTAGAAAAATCTAGACCGCCGGCCACATTCGGACATGACAAATTAGCCTCAATTCCCACCACATTAGACAGTCCGTCAAACTGCGACGCTAATGCAGTCCACGTTGACTCATCGTGAGCTGAGATGCTCACTACCACCGGACACGGTAAATCTCTCCATATAGGAGATTTCTCGCGAACCGCGTCTTTGGCGCCCGGATTCGGCAGGCCGATCGAATTAAGCATGCCGGCAGGAGTTTCGACCGTTCGGGGTGTTGGATTACCTTCCCGAGGTTCCGGCGTGACGGTTTTGGTAACGATAGCCCCAATACGGTCGAGATCAACAACATCCCGATATTCATCGCCGAACCCAAAGGTTCCCGAAGCTGTTAGCACAGGCGTCTTAAGACGCAAGCCACCTGGGTGACTCGGAGCTAAATCCACAGCGAGGTCAGGAACGATCGCATCTTTCGCGGTCGTCGCCATCGGCCCCGGATTTGTTGGTTGATGTTCGAGGCTATCACGACTCGAGAGTTCTTAATACTTGGCGAACAAAATATAAATTATGTTGACTAGCCAAATTGGCGTGGCATAGCATCACCCTCGATTCAGTCGCTGCTGTGGAGGCCAGTAGACGACTCGCATGTGGAGAACCTCCATGGCCGTAAAAATCGCCGTTGCCAATCAAAAAGGCGGCGTCGGCAAAACCACCACGACCTGCAACCTAGCTACGGCGTTAGCCCGCGCAGGCTTACCGGTGTTGGTTGTAGATTGTGATCCTCAAGCGAACCTGACGTCTGCCTTGGGCGTTGACCGCATCATGGATGCCACACTGGCTGACGCCTTTCGAGATCGCGACATGGAACTCCCACGCTATCGCGTAAACGATCCAACAGGAGTCACTGTAGACGTAGTTCCGGCGACGCCGGAACTCGCAAGTGTGGAGGTCGAACTCCAGACAAAACTCGGTCGCGAACTTCGTCTGCGCGAACATCTATCCAAGATTGACTCGGATTACGACTTCATATTTTTTGATACACCACCCTCGTTAGGCGTTTTGACACTGAATGCGTTGGTAGCTGCTGAATGGGTCATCATTCCTACCGAAGCTCGTTTCTTCTCAATCCAAGGCCTCCAAATGCTGAACCAGAGCATTGAGGAGGTAACAATTCTTAATCCGGATTTACGTGTGCTTGGAATCGTTCTCAGCAAGTTTGATCGCCGACTACGTGAAGAAAAGACCGTAGCCGAGTATCTACGTGATCGATGGGGAGCTAGTGTGTTTGACGCGAACATCCCGACGAACAGCAAAATCCTAGAAGCCGCCAGCTCTGGCGTTTCAATATTCGCCGCCGATCCCAAAAACCGCGGAGCACGCCGTGCAGTCAAGGCTTACGAAGCTCTCGCGGCCGAGGTTCGATCACGTGCCGCCTAAGACACCTACAGGGTTTGATCCTGACCGTCTAAATGACCTTCGCCGACCTAAAGATTTGGTCCCTCGGATTCTGCGCCGTGAGATGCAACCCCCACCTGACGAAAACTCCGGTGTCACCGACATTCGTGTCATTGGAGTAGGCGGAGCCGGAAACAATGCGATTAACCGTATGGTGAAATCCGGGTTAGATGGGGTTGAGTTTATTGCCGTTAACACCGATGCACAGGACCTGGATTCTTCGAATGCGCATCGCAAAATATTGATAGGTGAAAAATGTGCGAAACACTTGGGTTCGGGGGGAGATCCGCGACTTGGTGAACGTGCAGCGACGGAAAGTATCGATGATCTTGCACGAGCGGTAGAAGGAGCCGATATGGTCTTCGTCACCGCGGGTATGGGAGGCGGCACCGGCACAGGCGCTACACCTGTGATAGCTGATCTCGCCTTAGAGGCTGGAGCGTTAACAGTAGGAGTCGCAACCGTCCCATTCTCGTTTGAAGGGAGTCGCCGCACCGAAATCGCCAAGCAAGGCCTGGAAACCTTCGAGCCCCGAGTCGACACGCTCATCACTGTGCACAATGACAAACTTCTTAAACATGCTGACGCGCGCACCGCGTTTACCGATGCATTCGTGATAGCCGACGAAATGCTCCACCGAGGTGTTCAAGGAGTAGCAGATCTAATCACAACCACGGGACTCATCAACGTCGATTTTGCCGACGTTCGTTCGGTAATGCAGAACTCAGGAACCGCAATGATGGGAGTTGGCCAAGCCCATGGTGAGGAGCGGGCCATGCGTGCTGTTGGTGAAGCAATGGATAGTCCACTGCTCAACACATCCATAGACGACGCAAGCGGCGTCCTCTTAAACATTACGGCATCAGCCGATGTTTCCATGGCAGAAGTCAACGAAGCGGCGAAACACGTCACAGAAGTTGTCGCGCCAGACGCCAACATAATATTTGGAACGGTCGTCGACCCGGAGATGGACCAAGCGATCCGCGTAACACTCATCGCCACCGGATTCAGAGCACCTGACCCATCAATTAGAACCCAGAGACGTCGGAGAAAACCACGAGAACATCCGTCACAAGGATTTACCCCGGAATCCGACCTGGATCTTGAGGTACACGCTGATAGCAAGGAGATAAACAATTTAGAATTCCTGCGGAACCCCCAATAGCTAGAAACTCATATTTGATCTTCCGGAATACCAACCTCGGTTAACATCACATAGAGTGCTGATCAACCACCGACCCGTATGAGCACCGCAAAAGACACATCGGACCGCCAGAGACAATTTGCGCTTTGGCTCACTGACCAAGCGCAGGCCCAGTTTGTCAGTGAAACTCCTGAAACGAAACTCCTGCTGCAACTGGTTGGCAACCGAGAATTCCTGCAACACGTCGAAGCCATGGGAACATCTGCCGCTGAGCATGGCGGCTCCCTTTCCAGCTTGCTCGCAACAGCCCTCGAGCGAATTGGATCACTTGGCAATGAAACGCTGGCCAATACTGATGCCCCAGCACAAAGAGATCTTTTGGACCGCCTGGTTCAGCTTCAGAGTGGAACTGTCCAATCTCTAATTCGGGGCTATATGTCGATAGTGCCAATAACCACCGCACCTGCTAACCGAGAAACACTTCTAGACAACACCATTCGAGCACTCGATAAAATTAATAGTGTCATCAACTCATCGCTCGAACTTGATGAGGTTCTACAAGCCACCGTGACCTCGGTAGCTGATCTTCTGCAAGTACCTGAAGTCACCATTTATCTATACGACGAGGCCATCGACCGTCTGATCCTGAGTGGTACACGAGCTTTCGAGCAAACAGCAGTAGGCCACACAACTCTGGCAATCGGCGAAGGAATCATTGGCTGGGCCGCTCAAGCAGGACAACCCGTAGCCGTTCGCGACGCGTGGAACGACCCACGATTCAAGTACGTACCGGGCATCGGCGAAGAATCTCTTCGAAGTTTCCTTGCCGTTCCCATAGTGCTTTTTACAGTCGATCGACTCATTGGAGTCTTAAACGTAGCTAGCTCTGAATTTCGCGACTTCACCGACGAAGAGGTTCGGTTCCTTGAAATAACCGCCGGTCAACTCTCCATCGCAGTTGAAAATGCCAGGCTTCACGGTCAGACGGATGAAGCGTTACGCCGAAAAATCAAACAACTCACAACAGTGCAAAACCTGGCACGCACACTGACATCCGAGCTGGAACCAGAATCAGTCCTCACACAAATTGCGCAAACCGCAGCGCAGCTTATAAATGCTGAGAAAGCAGCGATCTGGCAACTCAGTGAGGACGGGACCCGTCTCACCATCGTCGCGGCCTTCAACCTTGGACTCGCGTACCAGCAACACACGCTCAACGTTGGGGAAGGAGTTGTCGGTCGCGTCGTTGCTTCTCGAGCACCAGTCGTCGTAAATGACGCTATGAACACCAAGTTACTTGTCGCCTCCCGGGACCTGATTGCAGGGGAAGGTTACGGTTCAATGTTTAGCGTGCCTTTGATTCTCCGTGACCGATCAATTGGAGCAATCAGTCTATATAGTTCCACCCCGAATGAATACACTCAAGAACAGGTAGATCTCGCGTTTACATTCGCCAACCATGCTGCAATTGCCATCGAGAACGCCCGTCTATTCGAAGAAGTCCGTCGGGGCCTAGAAACCAAATCGATCCTCCTTCAGGAAATGCATCATCGGGTAAAAAACAACATGCAAACAATCGCATCCTTGCTCGAAATGCAAGCTCGTCGTGCGGAAACCCCGGAAGCATCTTCGCTGCTGAAACTAAGTGCGGGCCGAATTGGGGGAATGGCGCGCGTCCACGATCTACTTTCACAAGACTCCATCGGACAAACAACTGTTGCCGACGTAATCGAGTCCATGGCTGACATGATGCGAAATGACCTCAGCGCCAGCGGTCGAGAAATCCAGATCACCGTGGATGCGCAACCCGGAACCATGACTTCGGAGAAAGCTTCGGTGTTCGCGCTTGTCGTCAACGAACTGATGTGGAATGCCGTCGAACATGGGCTTAACGGACGCACCCACGGAAACATCCGTGTCTCGACCGAGGTTCATAACGAGCAGCTATCGGTCTCAATCACTGATGATGGAATTAGCATTCCAAACGGCTTCGACCTTGACCGTGATCAGGGCCTCGGGCTAACCATTGTGCGAAATCTTGTCGAACGGAACTTGGATGGCACCTTCGATATCACAGCCAGTAACACGCTGTCAGGAGCGGTTGCTACCGTTCAATTCCGTCCGTAGTCGAAGGGGCCCCAGAATTTCGGGCAAACGCTACAACCAGCACCACGCCAAGAATGGCGACTCCCACTCCAAGGACCGTGTTTGGTCCCAAGGTCTCCCCATGTATCAAGAAACTTAGGATCATCCCACCCGTCACCTCCTGCGTTGTAATCACATTAGGAACCGTTGCGCTTGCGCGTCGTACTGCCGCATTTAGGAGTGTGTGACCAACACCTAGCGGAACAATCCCCAAAACCACAATGATCAGGACGCGGATTCCATCATAAGCAGATGGATCAAAAGAAATCACCGCAAAAGGAAACGCCCAGACAGCAGCCCATCCATACACGGCCAATACATAGTTCGTTAACGGTATCGAGCGCCTGAGGTAGCGACCAGCCAGCACATACACCGCAAAGAACGTTCCTGATCCAAGCGCCGCCACGCCACCAGACACGGTTGCATCTGTCGCTGCCGGCTCAAAACCAACCAGTATCGAAACACCGATGACTGCCACAACTACGCCGAAGATCTGGATCATGCGCGGCGGTTCATGGAGCACCAAGCCGGAACCTATAGCAACTAGAACCGGCGATATGTATACCAGTGTCAGCGTATGAGCAGTCGTTGTTGTCTGAGCAGCAAGTGTGAACAGAAAAAAATGCAAAAACAGCACACCGCCCAAACCGAACGTCCGCCAATCCCACAAGTAAGCAGCAGGCCTACCTGCGACTAACGCAATGGCCAAAACAACACCAGTCGCAAGCGCCAGCCGCAAGAACGTAACTTCCGCTGCAGTTACTGGTAAGGCAACTCGAGAGAGTGGTGCTCCCAAGGCAAACGCAAGTGTTGCAACCACACTGAGCCCGACGACCAACCTCATACTGCGGCTCAGCGGGAACGACTCTCATCAATCCAACGAGCCACGTCCGGCGCCGAATACGTAATGATCACGTCAGCTCCGGCTCGAGCAACTGAAGTAATCGCCTCCATGAAAGCTGTCCGTTCATCAAGCCAGCCACGAGAAGCGGCTGCCTTGATTGCTGCGTATTCTCCACTCACGACATAGGCAGCCACTGGAACATCAAACTGAGACCGGACCTTGGCCACAACATCAAGATATGTAAGGCTCGGCTTCACTATCACGATGTCCGCGCCTTCAGCCACATCAAGTTCGACTTCCCTAATAGCCCCTCGAATGTTCGCCGGATCTAATTGGTATCCACGCCGATCACCAAACATAGGCGCAGAATCTGCCGCATCTCGAAACGGCCCATAAAAGGCGCTCGCGTACTTGGCTGCATAGGCCATGATGGAAACATCGACAAAACCTTCACTGTCTAACAAGATGCGGATGGCTCTCACTCGTCCGTCCATCATGTCTGAAGGCGCAACAACATCAGCGCCAGCTTGAGCATGCGACACGGCCACCTGTGCGATGCGGTCTACCGATGCATCGTTGTCGACCTGATCACCGACCAATACACCGCAGTGTCCATGATCCGTATATGAGCACAGGCAAACATCCGTACACAGCACAAGATCTGGAACTGCGGCTTTGATCACTTCAATCGCCTGCTGGGTCACCCCGTCAGGATCGGAAGCCTCGCTACCACTAGCCGACTTGATCGAAGCCTGTCCAAACAGGAGCAACCCGCCCACCCCAGCATCTGCGGCCGATCGCGCGGCCTCTGCAACACGATCAACCGACCAATGAAACTGCCCCGGCATAGAACCTATTTCCGACTTGACTCCAGACCCAGGCACCACAAACACCGGGTATACAAGTTGTTGAGCCGAGACCCGTGTCTCTCGCACGAGCGCACGCAGCGCTGGAGTTTTTCGCAAGCGTCGAAGTCGTACGGGACGACTTCCATCATCAGTGAGCATTCAACCTCCCGTTACGTTTGAACATCTCACCTTGATCGGGCATTAGTCGTGTCATTTTGTCAGATAAATGCATTAGGCCGCTCCTTTAGATGCGCCACAATCACATCAGCAAGCTCAACTGCTCCCGGCTTGACAGGAACCACGTCAGGACGTCGACCAGCCTGCTGACACGCCTTGGCAGTTGTAGGTCCAATAGCCGCCACAGCCACACTTTTGGGGATCTCGCCGAGACCCCCTAACGCAATCGCAAAACTCAAAACACTTGAGGGACTGGCAAACGCCAGAACATCGACGTCAGCCGTCTGAATAGCCGTTATTACCGGATTAGGAACGCTCGCAGGCCGCGTTCGATACGCTGCGTAACGAGTAGCACGATGTCCGCAACTGTTTAAGCGCTCGAGGATTTCTGAGCGGCCCTCCTCGGCCTGAACAACCGCGACCTCCGCCCCATGAACTTCCACCTCAATCACCACATCCGCCAAGCTATGACCTGTGCGGTCTGATGAACACGCAGTTACATGCATATCCGCCCGCTTGGCGATCGCTTCTGTAGCAGGTCCAACCACACCGACTTTGACTTCTGTAGGAACAATTCGCGAGGTCCTACTGTAACGACGACGTCGCTGCACAAAGCCCCGAACCGCATTCCGACTCATAAACAAGATCCAGTCAAACCGATCGGGTGCTCGAACAAGATTATCGAGCGCTTCAAAGCTCCTCGGAGGACCTAACGAGATGGATGGTGCCGACACAACCTCGCAACCAAGTTCTTCAAGCCGCGAAGCCAAAAGATCCGGAAAAACTATGGGGCGGGTCACGACAACTCGAGCAACACTCACAATTCATGGTCCATCTTGAGCGTTGTAACAACAGGACCAATCACAGTCGTCGCTGGATTACTAATATCAGAATCTCGAACAAGATTCGCAATCGTATCGAGAGTGCCCACCACCGTACGCTGCTCAGGAAACGTTGCAGACTCGATAACCTGAGCAGGTTCACTTGCAGACCGGCCTGCCCGGATCAACGCGTCACAAATAAAATCCAGGTTAGCCACGCCCATCAAAATCACAATGGTCCCTGGAACTTGTGCAATTCGATCCCACGCAACTCCTCCAGACTTCGTGGAGAGGCTGTCATGACCCGTAACAATCGTGACCGACGAAGAACAACCCCGATGGGTAACCGGCACACCAACCGCGGTAGGTGCTGCTACAGCTGACGTAACACCGGGGATCACTTCGATCGGTACACCCGCGGTCTGTGCAGCCAGCATCTCCTCGCCACCCCGACCAAAAACAAATGGGTCACCACCTTTAAGGCGACACACTGAACGACCATCACGTGCCAAATTGATCAGCAATTCACTGATCTGTTCCTGCGATCGACTCTTTTGTCCCGGCGTCTTCCCAACATCCTCAAGCTGGGCATCTGAACGAACACATTCCAACAAGCGGGATGAAATTAGCCGATCGTGAACAACTACGTCAGCCGACTCAAGAATTTGACGCCCTCGCACAGTTATCAGGCCTGGATCTCCTGGTCCAGCACCAACCAGATAAATCGTGCCCAACCGCGCAGTCATGAAGCTTGCACGCTTCCTCCGGCCAAAACGAGTTCAGCCGCCCGGTACCCAAGAGCAACCGCCTCGTTGGTGTGACCTCTGAGCACTTCAGAACCTACCGAGCCTTCATCAAACTTCCCGACCGTTAGAGTAATGTGATCACCAGAAACCACAGCCAAGGCACCAGCAGCGGCGTTACATCCACCACGCAAACCACGAAGAAACGCTCGCTCGGCGCTAGTAGCAATTCGCGATTCAGCGTGATCAATCTTGGTAACTGCCCGCGCGATATCGGGTCGATCATCCCGAACCTCCACCGCCAAGGCGCCTTGCGCAGGCGCAGGGAGAAAAACCTCCGGATCCAAAACCTCGGAAACAACGGAGGACAAGCCAGCGCGCTTCAAGCCAGCCACAGCCAGTATTGCAGCGTCGAGATCCCCCTCATGAACCCTTTGAACTCGTGTACCTACGGAGCCTCGCAATCCCACCACACTTAGATCACACCGTGCACGCCGTATTTGGGCGGTTCGACGGGCACTGCTCGTACCAACTCGAGCACCGTTCTGAAGTTCAGTCAGACGACATCCATCTTTACTTACGAGCGCATCCCGGGGATCAGCCCGGCACATCACTGCCGCAAGCTGACATCCCTTCATCGGTTCAGTCGGAAGATCCTTGAAACTATGTACCGCCACGTCAGCTCGATCTTCCAGCAATGCTAATTGAACAGATCGGGTGAACACTCCTCGATCTCCCAAGTCCTCGATAGGACGATCCTGCACTCGATCACCTAGCGTTTCGACCACAACAGTCTCAACTTCGATGCCGGGATTGGCCAAAACCAGTGCATCCGCAACGAGGACAGCCTGTGCCCGCGCTAGTAGTGAACCTCGGGTCGCAATTCGCAACAGCACCATTGACCTACAAAAAACATCTGTCCATCAGAACGTCACATCGTACCCTCGAGAAATTAGGCCGTCCCATACGCAGCCGCGAGAACCGCGGCAACTTCCGGGCGTGTGAACTCTGGTGGAGCCTTCCGGCCTTCGCTCAGAAGAGCCCGAAGACGAGTTCCACTCAGGAACACATGGTCAGATGCATCATGCGGACAGGTCTTGGCAGTGCCCATTCCTGAACATGACGTACACCAAA